>JAFDWD010000761.1 GCA_018268695.1 Actinomycetota bacterium | reverse complement strand
GGGGTTTCGCAGCCACAGGTCGTCGCCTGCCCCTCCCTGGCCCCCTTGACCCTGCGGACGGGCGCGCGAATCGTATCCGAGCCGATCCCCGCCAAAAGGCGGCAGAGCGGGGACTTAACGCTAATTCAACGCGCTACTCTGGCGGCCCACGGTGGTTGTGGAAGGGGGAGGCGTTCCACACAATTTTCGACCAGGAGCAATCTCAATGCACAAGCGTTTCAGTCTGATCGCGAGCCTTGCCGCCTTCGTGGCGATCGCGATCCCGGCTTCGGCCGCATTTGCCGGCGAAACCGTCACCGGCCCCGATGGCAATACGCAGTCGATCGAAGCCTCGGTGGCGCCCAAGGCGCTCTACAAGAAGACGGCCTCGCCGGCGACCCTGAACGTCGAGGTGAAGACCGGAAAGAGCGACGGCGGCGTGCCGAGCCCGCCCGTCCACGACGTCATCGACTTCGACCAGAACCTCGCGCTGACGACCAAGGGGCTGCCCACCTGCACGGCCGCACAGCTGCAGAACACGACCACGGAAGCGGCGGAACTGGCCTGCGGAAAGGCCAAGATCGGCAGCGGCTCGGCGACCACCCTGCTGCCGCTGAGCGTCCTCTACACCGAGCCGACCAAGGTCACGGCCTTCAACGGCGCGCCGCAGGGCGGCAAACCGGTGGTGCTGCTGCATGCCTACGGCACCTCGCCCCTACAGACCACCCTGGTCCTCGTCGGCACCGTCTCCAACTACGGCAAGGAAGGCTACGGGCCGCGCCTCGACGTCATCGTCCCCGCGATCGCGGGCGGCGCCGGCGTGATCACCGATTTCAAGGTCAAGATCCAGAAATCCTGGACCTACAAGGGCAAGAAGATGAGCTTCGTCAACGCCAAATGCCCGGCCTCGAAGAAGCTCAAATACCGCGGCGCCTTCACCTACGCCGACGGCACCACGATCAACGCCGACACGACGCAGAGCTGCACCCCGAAGGCGGAACCGAAGAAGAAGTAGCCGGCAGTCGAGGTGGCCGGCGCCGTGCCGGCCACCTCGACTTCTACACGTTCAGCTTCGGCAACACCCTCTGGAGCGGCCGGGGCAGCCACCAGACGCGGTCGCCGAGCAGGAGCATCAAGGCCGGCAGGAGGACGATGCGGACGACGGTGGCGTCGAGCACGACCGCGACCGTGAGGCCGATCCCGAGCTGGCTCACGTTGGCGATCGGCTCGCCCGCGAAGACGACGAAGACGCCGAGCATGATCGCTGCCGCGCCGGTGATCACCCGCGCGGTCTTCTCGAGGCCGTAGCGGACCGCGGCCTCGTTGTCGTTGCCCGCGTCGTAGTGCTCGCGCATGCGGCTCAGGAGGAACACGGCGTAGTCGATCGAGAGGCCGAAGACGATCGCGAAGATCATGCAGGCACCGACCGCGTCGACGTATGAGTGGCCTCCGAGCGGCCAGCCGTCCGGGACGTGGAAGAGCAGCGTCAGGATGCCGAAGGCGACGCCGACCGTGAGCAGGTTGAGCCCGACCGCGATCGCCGCCAACGGCAGGGCCCGCAGGACCACCACCAGCACCAGGAAGGTGACGAAGGTGATGATCGCGATGATGAAGGGGATCCGGTCGCGGGTGATCTGGCTGTAGTCGTTCAGCTGCGCCGCGCCGCCCGCCACGCCGGTTTCCAGCGACGCGTTCTCCCCCAGTTCGCTCGCCGCGCTCGCCAGTTCCTTGTTCAGGCGGATCGAGCCGGGCGAGTTGAATTCGTACTTCGAGATCACCACCATCTGCGCCGCCTGGCCGCCTTTGTCCAGGTCGATCGTCGCGCCCACTTTTTCGCGCGTGGCGGGCGGCGCCCCGTCGAGCGCGGAGAGGACGAAGTACCCCGAGTTGAAGAGCCCGGGCGATTTTTCCTGCACTTCGGTCGCCTGGCGGCGGATTTTCGCCTTGCCTTCGAGCACCTGGGCGCTCGCTTCGGTGAGCCCGGTCTCGAGCGGTTCGATTTCGACGGCGCCCGCCGCAAGGTTTGCTTCCAGCGCTTCCGCCCCACCGGTCAACTCGCCGAGCCCGGCGACCAGGGCCGTCGCGCCGCTGCTCAGCTCTTCGGCCCCCTTGCCCAACAGGCTCGCTTCCTTCGCCAGTTTGCTCGCGCCGTGGTAGAGCGTGTTGGCGCCCTTGTGGAGTGCGTAGAGGCCT
>JAFDWD010000760.1 GCA_018268695.1 Actinomycetota bacterium | reverse complement strand
GAGGGCGACGAGCAGGGGCAGGGCGATACGTCGGTGCGTGGAGAACATAGGCGGCGCGCAGTCTATTAGGGGATGCCGGTCAGATAGCGGTTCCCCCCGGCGACGGCGATGCGCTCGCCTCCGGGACCGCCTTCCTCGAGGATGTCGCGAAGCCGATTCAGCGCCTTTTTCCAGCCCTTTTGCTGGTAGCGAGCACCGAGGCTCAGGGACTCCACAAGTTTGTCGATGTGCTGCGTCGGCGCCGTCCAGTGGGTGACGCGCACGATGGTCATCCCCGAGCGACCGGGCTCGAACTCCCAGACCGTGTGGGTCGGGATCCGGTTCATGCGGCCGCCGGCGCCCCGCTCGACGATCTTGAACGGCTCCTTGAGCTCGATGATCGTCGTGTCCTCCCAGGGCGAGCGCAGCGGCGCGTTGACGCGGAAGCGCGCCCCGGCGCCGATGCCGCGCGCGTCGATCCGGGTGAGGTGGAAGCCGGTGAGGAAGTGGTCGGTGAAGTTCGGCCGCCGGGCAAGGTCGGAGATCAGCTCGAACGCCGCCTCACGCGGGGCGTCGACTTCGACTTCGGCGCTGATCGGACCCATCGCCGGGGAATCCTATTGATTCCACAGGTTGCCGCCTCTCCCCGCCGTAGGATCCCCTCGGGTGAACGCCGTGCCGAATCCTGTCGATCCCCCCTCCGAGGGCCAGCAACCGCCGATCTCGCTCGCCGCCGAGCGGGCCCGCGCCCAGCTTCACGAGGAGATCGAGCGGGTCCGCAGCGGGGTCGAAGAGATGCTCTCCGAGCAGGTCGCCGCCGGGGCCGAGGACGAGGCCCTGCGTCGTGAACTCGACGCCCTGCGCGAGGACACCCGCCTGTTCGTCAAGAAGCGGACCAAGCGGGTGGAACGCAAGCTGGAGGGCCGGATCGACGGCGTCGAGCAGCGCACCGAGCGCCTCGAGGCCCGCATCGACGAGGTCGAGTCCGACCGCGCCGCCGCCGAGATCCGCATCCACGCCCAGACCGAGCAGATGCTCGACGAGCTCCTGGTCGAGCTCCGCTCGATCGCCGATCTCTTCGCCCGGCGCCCGGGGAATTAGCTCCCGGGGGCGGCGGCCCCTTCCCGATCCCCCCTGAGGCGGCGTGGGCCAGCCTCGCAAGGACGCAGGGAAGCGAACCGAGGGGAGCGCACTCCAGTGCGTGACCCGAGGTGAGCGACCGAGGACGCCGCGAGGCGCCCCCACGCCGCCTCAGGCCGCGGGGGCCAGATTCGCGCCGTGCTTCAGGTGCGGATCCAGGACCTGTTCGGCGCTTTCGCGGAGCAGCTGCCATTCGGCGGGACAGCTCACGAGGCGTTCTTCGGGGACGATTTCGTTTTCGGCGAGGGCCTGGAGGACGGCTTCGTCGGAACCGCCGACCCAGCAGAGGATGTTGTAGGCGCGCTGGCGGTCGAAGGAGTGGTTGTCGGCGTATTCGACCAGCTGCGGTGGATTCTGGCGGCCGGAGAAGGCGTCCCAGAATTCGGCCGCCTCGGCCGCGTAGGTGGCGCCGTCTTCGGCTTTGAGGAGGAGGACGGTGGCGATGCCGTCGGCCGCGTCCTCTTCCCGTCCCAGCACCGGCAGGTTGAAGTTGTGGATCAGGGCGTGGCCGAACTCGTGGGCGAAGATGAAGCTGTTGACGGCGCCGACCGCTTCGCCCCATTCGGTTTCCGAGCCCTGCGGGTTCGACTCCGAGATCACCCCGATCACGGCCGTGGCGAACTGGTAGGGCAGCGTGATCGAGTTGTCTTCGGGGCTGTAGAACGGCCCGCCGCCGAACCCGTTCACGCCCTTGACCGTCAACACGGCGGGCAGTTCGAACGCGGCGGCGAGGGACTTCGCCAGGTATTCCGTTTCGCTCGCCTTCAGCAGTTCGTAGCCGACCACGTTCGCCTGCCCCACCGGCCGCTGCCAATGGGAGACGACCTTGCCGGTCACCGCCGGTTCCGCCTTCTTGGCTTCGGTTTCCGCGGTCGAGCTGGACCCGCCGCTCGAGGACGATCCGGAACCGCCGCACCCCGCCACGACGAGCAGGAGCGCGCCAAGGGCGACGCCGGTCAGGAGGAGGCGACGGAGACGAGAATCGGCATTCACCCCATAAGGATCGGCATCCCTGACCTTTTTCAGTAGGCCAAGGCCGGCTGCAGCGAAACTTGCCGCCGCTCAGGCGTTGTCGGGGACGACCACCGCGGTGCACGCCGGGCATCGGCGCGCCGCCACGGAGATCGAGGTCGTGCATTCGGGGCAGGGGCGCGTCGTCGCCGAGGCGCCCCGGAGCTCCTGGTATTTCTTGTACGGGACGATCACGAAGAAGTAGATCGCCACCGCCGTCCCGACAAACACCAGCAGCGCGTTCAGGAAGGCCCCGTACTTGAAGACGCTGCCGTTGATCGTGAAGGAGAGATCGGCGAAATCGGGCTTACCGAAGATCGCGCCGATGATCGGCGTGATCAGGTTTTCGACCAGGGACTCGGTCAGGGCGACCGTGACCAGCCCCATGGCGAGGCCGACCGCGGTCGTGATCAGGTCCCCTTTGAGCAGGAAGTCCCTGAAGCCCTTGAGGATGGCGACCATCCCGATTACTCGGTGCTGATACTCGGGTCCGCCTGGACCTTGCGCGGGATGACCATGAGGAAGTTCGACGTCGCGTCCTCGGCGAGGTCGAGCATGCGCTGCGCCTCCTCGTCCTGGCCGGTCGCCCGCAGCTCCTCGGCGTAGCCGGAGAGCAGCTCCTCGATGTCGAAGAGGGCCTCGGGGTCAAGGTCCTTCAACTCGACTTTGGCGCCGCGGCCGAGCCGCCGTTCGATCGCCTCGGCATCGAGGCCGAAGGCGTTGAAGCGGACGTAGACGCGACCGCCGGTCATCCCGGCGCAGGCCCAGGGCCCGATGTCACCGAGCACGATCGCGCGCCCGGAGGTCATGTACTCGAACGCGAACCCCTTGACGTTGGCGCGGTCGACGATGCAGCCGCGCGCGTCGTCGATGTCCTGCTGCGGCTCGCCGCCCAGCACCACGTCGGCACCGGAGAGCCGGATGCAGAAGCGCGAGTCGGCCGAGCCCTGGACGTAGAGCTTGCCGCGCTGGGCGCCGTAGGCGAAGGACTTGCCGACCGAGCCGTTGAGGCGGTTGCCGGTCGCTCCTTTGCCCTTGAGGATCGAGATCGAGCCGCCCAGCATGGTCTTGCCGACGCCGTCCTGGGCACCGCCCTCGACCCGCAGCGCGACCCCGTAGGAGTTGAACGCGCCGAAGCCCTGGCCGGCGACCGAGCCGCCGTTGAACTCGAGGCTGGCGAGGACCTCGTCGCTCGACTCGGGGCCGTCTTCGAAGATCCGCGAACGGGCGATCGCGCCCGCCAGCTCGGTGCCGAGCACGCGGTCGTTGGCGTCGGTCGGGCGCGGGAACTCACTGCGCACGGTGGCGCCGCCACAGATTTCGGGTGCCAGCCTGGCGATCTCGGCAGATGCCTCCTTGGCCTCCATCCGGATCGGCCGGGCGACGACGAGGCCGGCCTCGGCGCGGGTGTCCTCGAACTCCTCGGCCACCGGCAGGTCCAGCGGCTCGAGGTCCAGGTACTCCTCCAGCGGCGCGATCAGCGGCGTCAGGTCGATCTTGTCCTTCATCGCCACCTGCTCCAGCAGGTCGTAGCGGCCGACCAGGTCCTGGGCGCGGGTGTAGCCCAGCGACGCGACCACCTCTTTGACCTCCTCGCCCATCGAGGAGAAGAAGCGCGCGGCGCTC
>JAFDWD010000075.1 GCA_018268695.1 Actinomycetota bacterium | reverse complement strand
TCCCAGAAAGCGTTCAGATAGGTGCCGGGGAGCGCGTAGGGCTCGCCCTCGTCGAGCGTGCCGCGAATGCCGATGTGGCCGTTGGAGAGGGCGAAGACCGACTCCGACTGGGCGAGCTGCTCGAGGTCCAGGTGCGTTTCGCGGACACCCCAGGGTTCGACCGTGTAGCGGGGGTCGTCGATCACGCGGGTGCCCTCACCCGTCGTCGTCCTGGATCAACTCGGCAAGGTCCTCGACGACCACGTCGGCCCCGTGCGCCCGCAGCGCCTCGGCGTGGTGGACGCGATCGACCCCGACGACGTGGCCGAAGTGCCCGGCGGCGCCCGCCTCGACCCCCGACACCGCGTCCTCGAAGACGCAGGCCGCGCCCGGCTCGACCCCGAGCGCCTCCGCGCCGGCCAGGTAGGTGTCGGGCGCGGGCTTGCCCTTCAGGTGCTTCTGGTCGGCGACGATGCCGTCGATCCGCGCCTCGAAGAGGCCGTCGATCCCGGCCGCCTCCAGCACGTCCTTGCAGTTGGCGCTGGAGGAGACGACGGCACGCCGCAGCCCGGAGGCCCGCGCCGCCTCGACGAAGCGCACCGAGCCCTCGTAGGGCTCCACCCCCTCCTCCTTGATCAGCTTCAACACCAGCTCGTTCTTACGGTTGCCGAGGCCGCAGACGGTTTCCGCCTCCGGCGGATCGTCCGGATCGCCCTCGGGCAGCTCGATCCCGCGCGATTCGAGGAACGAGCGCACCCCGTCGTAGCGCGGCTTGCCGTCGACGTATTCGTTGTAGTCAGAGTCGGGATCGAACTCCTTGAAGCTTTCGTCGTTCCCCTGAGCGCGCTTCTTCAGGAAGCCGTCGAAGGTCTGCTTCCAGGCCTTGTCGTGGACGACCGCCGTCTTCGTCAGCACCCCGTCGAGATCGAACAGCAGCGCCGTGATCGCCTCCGGCAGGTCGAGCTTGGGAGCGTCCGCCATCGCGTCGGCACGCTACCGGTCGTCGCCCGCCCTGTGGATAACGAACTGTTCTCGGCAACTTCACACGATCGAAACGTCTCGCGCCTCACCGCTCGCCAGCGTCCAGTAAATCGGACAACCCAGCATCCCTAGGAGTCGAATTGATTCGGAAGACGCATCCCCGTCTGCTTCTGGCTGTCGCCCTCTGCGTGGCGATCGCCGTGGCAGCACTGCCGGCGGTTTCGGCGGGAGCCGGAAGCTCTGACCCCGCGGCCGACCAGACCGGCATCGCACAGGGTCAGATCAAGCACGTCTGGCTCATCATCCTCGAGAACAAGTCGTACGACGCCAGCTTCAGCGGGCTCAACAAGAACACCTACCTGTGGCAGCAGCTCCCAAAGCAGGGTGCCTTGCTGAAGAACTACTACGGGACGGGGCACTTCAGCCTCGACAACTACATCTCCCTGGTCAGTGGACAGGCGACCCAGCCTGACACCCAATCCGACTGTCCCTACTACGACAAATTCTCCGGGAGCGTCGACCAGGCGGGTGGCTCGCTCAGCGCCAACCCCGACTACGGTCAGGTCGCCTCCGCCCAGGGACCGAACGCGGCGGCCGGCTCCAACGGCTGTGTCTACCCCGCCAGCGTCCCGACCCTGTTCAACCAGCTCGACGCCTCACATGTGAGCTGGAAGGGCTACGCGCAGGACCTCGGCAACCCCGACGCGAGCGGACCGACGCACGACGCCGGAACGCAGTACTGCGGGGCCCCCTACGCGACCCCGGGCGAAACCGGCAGCAAATCGCAGCCCAACCCCGGCGGTGCCAACGCGACCGACCAGTACGTACCGAAGCATTTCCCGTTCCCGTGGTTCGAATCGATCCTCGGCTCAGGTGACTGCAACCCGCAGCACATCGCAGACCTGTTCGACGCCGAAAACGGCCTCTACCACGACCTGCAGAGCTCGGCCACGACCCCGGCGTTCAGCTGGATCTCCCCGAACAATTGCAGCGACGGCCACGATGCCGTGTGCGTCGGCAACAACCTCTCGGGCGGCTTCTCGGACCCGAACACTCCGAACGCGCCGGTCAACTACACCGGCGGGCTCTATGCGGCCGACCTGTTCCTGGAACACGTGATCCCGGAGATCGAGGCCTCGCCGGCGTTCAAGGAAGGTGGCCTGATCGACGTCACCTTCGACGAGGGCTTCCCGCCCTTCACCTACACCGGCAACAGCTTCTACAACTCGACCGAAGTGCCGCCGAACGCACAGACGTCGGTGGAAAACGATTCCGCCGCGGAGACGATCAACGGCGAAGGCGTCCACTACGAGCCGACCGGACCGAACACGCCCCTCGCCTACTCAGAAAACGGGCAGGAGCTCTACCCGGGCCCCGGCTACAACGCGTTCCTCGACCGCCCGGCGAACTGCAAAGCGCAGACCGAACCGAAGCTGCCCGAAGGGACGTGCATCCTCGGCGGCGGCAGCCCGATCGCCGGACCGCGGGAAGACAAAGGAGCCACCGCCGCCGCCGGTAGCACCCAGATCCTGGACAACTCCGCCGTCGCGACCGACCCGGGCCGCACGGTCGAAGGAACCGGCATCCCGGCCGGCGCCTTCGTCGGCCCGGTCACCGACACCGGAGTCACGGCGCCGAAAGGCGGCCCGGCCGTCGTCGGATCGTTCACGCTGGTCAACGCCCAGCGCGAACCGATCGAAACGACGGGCGCGGTGAGCGGGATCAAACTTGGCGGCCGCACCGCCGAAACCGATCCCCTCTACGACTACGGTGATCCGACCACGGGCGGTGGCGACACCGGCAGCGTCCTGATCAGCCCCTACATCACGCCGGGGACCGTGAGCACGCGGTTCTACAACCACTACAGCTGGCTGCGCACGATGGAGGACCTCTTCGGCGTCGCCGGCGCCTCTCCGGGCCTCGACGGCCAGGGCCACATCGGTTACGCGGCCCAGCCGGGGCTGGCTCCGTTCGGGAGCGACGTGTTCACCGCTCCCGGTGGACCCGGGACGGGGTCGACGGGGTCGACGGGGTCGTCCGGGTCAGGGTCCTCGACCCATCCGGTTCCGCCTCCCGTCCAGAAAAAGCACCGTAAGAAGAAGCACCACAAGAGGCGCCACCATCATCACCGGCGCCATCACAAGCACCACCACCGGCACGCGAATCGCGGGCACGGTCACAAGGCGGCCTGAGCAGCGATGAGCTCGCTCACCGAGTCGGCACCGAGGAGCCCGCGACCGCGGCTCCTCGGTGCCGCGGTCGCGGCCGTCATCGTCACCGCTGCCGTGATCGCGATCGTCCTCCTGGTCACTTCCACCTTCGGTGGCAGCTCCGCGTCCGCCGGCCACGAACTGAAATACGGCGGCATCCCCAAGTGGCTGCCGAAGACCCATTCATCGCCGGACCGCATCCTGACGGCGACGCCGGCCAAGCCGGTTCTGGCGATCCAGGGCAACACCGTCTCGGTCGACGAGCACGGCGCCAAGATTCTGGCGACGGCGGTCGGACCGGAAGTTCCCGAGGAGGGTGAATTCCCGGTTCCGGCCACGAGCCCGTGCACCTTCGTCGTCACCTTCGCCCGCGGCAGCGCGGCCGTGCCGATCGTCCCCTCCGACTTCACCGTCACCGACGAGGAGGGCCATCTGCACCACCTGAAGATCACCGGCATGCACGGAGGTCCTCCGCCGGCGCAGGTGCCGGCCGGCAAGACCGTCTCGGTGAAGGCGAGCGGCGTGCTGCCCACCGGAAACGGCGCACTCAGGTGGGCTCCCGCCGGCAAGCCGTTGGTCGCCTGGGACTTCAGCGTCGAGATCGACTGAGCCGCCGTCGTTTACATCACCGTCGCATCTCGCCAACCGTCGTTTAACAACATCGACGCTGCCCGCTCCTAGCCTGGCGCCGTCTGGAGATCCGATCGTCTCGTCCACGTGTGTCCTTCCCTCGAAACGATAGGAACCAGGAAAGATGAAACGGCTTCCCGTTGTGCTGGCCGCGTTGGCGGCCCTCTCGGCGCTTGCCACCTCGGTCGCACTCGCCTCCCCCGGCGCGCCGGCTGAACCGGCTCCCGCCAATCAGCAGGTGATCACCTTCGGCGGACCGAAGACGCCGATCACCCACGTGGTGGAGATATTCCAGGAGAACGTCTCCTTCGACCACTACTTCGGCACCTACCCCAACGCCGCGAACACCGACGGCCAGTCTTTCAATGCGCTGCCGGGGACGCCCGCCGTCGACGGCCTGCTGCCGGCGACCAGCCCCAGCCTCCCGCCGAGCCTGCGCCACACCACGAACCTGCTCACCTCGAACCCGAACGCGGCGCAGCCGAAGCGACTCGACAGCAGCCCGACCGGCCTGCCGGGAAGCGCGGGGGGCCAGCTGACCTGTGACCAGGACCACAACTACTCGGACGAGCAGAAGGCCTTCGACAGCGGCAAGATGGACAAGTTCATCGAGAGCCTCGGCACCGGCGGCGGCTCCACGCCGTTCGGCGCCCCGTGCAACAAGGAAACCGTCATGGATTACTACGACGGCAACTCGGTGACCGCCCTCTGGAACTACGCCCAGCACTACGCGATGAGCGACAACTCCTACGGCACCACCTTCGGCCCCTCCTCGCCGGGAGCGATCAACCTGATCTCGGGCGACACCGGCAGCGTCGACATGACCCACACCGCCAACAACCCGTCGATCGCCACCCCGACCAGCCCGAACGCCGACCTCACCGCGAACGGCAAAGGCGGCTATGCCCTGACCAGCGATGCCCAGCCGTACTGGGACGATTGCTCGACCCGTGACGCGGTGGCCCTCTCGGGCAAGAACATCGGCGACCTGATGAACGAAGCGGGCCTCACCTGGGGTTGGTTCGAGGGCGGCTTCCGGCCGACCACGTCCTACCAGGCGGCGCTGGAAGCGACCGGTCACGCCGGCCAGTCGACCAGCACCTTCGTCCCCGACGAGTTCAAGTCCGCCGAACTCAACAAAGCCGTACCGCACGCCG
>JAFDWD010000759.1 GCA_018268695.1 Actinomycetota bacterium | reverse complement strand
GACGCCGAACTGAACGAGGTCGAACGCATCCTCCGCATGGAGGAGTCCGCCACCGCCGGCTCCTGCCCCTCCTGCGGCGCCCCCCACTCGAGCGGCGCCACCTTCTGCTGGCAGTGCGGCAAACCACTGCTCGAGCAGGTCTCGGGCGACACCATTCTGCGGCGTTAGAGCGGTTCGAGAGCCCGTCCAGGGCCCCAAGGAAAGGGACGCAAGGCGTAGCGCCGAGCACGGCCGTCTCGTCCACGGCCCGGGCTGGCTGTGGCCGTGGCCGAGACGGCCGGGGTATGAAAGGTGAGGAGAAAGTCCGACGCCGTCCCGGGAGACGTGCGCGAGACGCCACGAACCCCAAGCTTCCGCGCCGGTCCCGTCACGTTCGTGCGCCTTCCGCCTCACCCCCCATGTTGACGGGCCGAAAACCCGTCTATATGGCTGGTTTTCGGCCCACCAACATTCGGGCGTTGTGGAAGCGTGACGAGACCGTGGACTTCGTGGCGGAAGCGTCACGTCTCCCGGGAGTTGTTCACGGAACCGTCACGTCCTGGGCGTCTCATGGAGGTCACAGCCTGCCAGGACCTCCATGAGACGCCCAGGGCAGCGCCACTCGGACGGCCGGCCCTACCCGAACCGGCCCATCACGTAGTCCCGCGTCCGCGGATCCCTTGGGGCGCCGAAGATCTTTTCGGTCTCGTCGAACTCGATCAGGGTGCCGATCGGCTTCTCGCCGCGGGTCTCGAGGCTGAAGAAGGCGGTGCGGTCGGCGACGCGGGCGGCCTGCTGCATGTTGTGGGTGACGATGACGATGGTGAAGCGGCCTTTGAGGCTGTGGATCAGGTCCTCGATCGCGCCGGTGGCGATCGGGTCGAGGGCCGAGGCTGGCTCGTCGAGGAGGAGGACGTCGGGTTCGATCGCGATCGCCCGGGCGATGCAGAGGCGCTGCTGCTGGCCGCCGGAGAGGCCGAGCGCGGAGTCCTTCAGGCGGTCTTTGACCTCGTCCCAGAGGGCGGCGCCGCGGAGGGCTTTCTCCACCCGCTCCTTCAGCTCCGAGCGCATCCCGAGGTTGCGCGGCGCCCAGGCGATGTTGTCGTAGATCGACTTCGGGAAGGGGTTCGGTTTCTGGAACACCATGCCGATCCGCCGGCGCACCTCGACGGTGTCCACGTTCGACCCGTAGATGTCGTGGCCGTGGTAGTTGATGCTGCCGTCGATACGGAAGCCGGGGATCGAGTCGTTCATCCGGTTCAGGGAACGCAGGAAGGTGGTCTTGCCGCATCCAGAGGGGCCGATCAGCGCGGTGACCTGGCCGCGCCGGATCCGCATCGAGACGTCGATCAACGCCTGTTTGCGACCGTAGAAAATGCCGACCTTGTCCGCCTCGAAGACCGCATCCGGGGCGATGTGGACGTGGCTTTCGGCGGCGCTCTCGGTCGCCGCGGGAGCGCCGACCGTGGCGGGCAACGGCTCGGTGCGGATGCGCACCCGGTTGGGGGCCTGCGGGCGGCCGTTGGTCGCCGGCCGCGGATCGAAGGTCTGGTCGTCGATGCTCATCGGGTCAACTTTCTCTTGCTGCGGTTGAGGAGGGCACGGGAGCTGAGCCCGAGCGCGAGGATGATTACGATCAGGACGAGCGACAGGCCCCAGGCTTTGGTGAAGCCTTCCGGGTTCGCTTCTTCGGACAGCTGGAAGATTTTCACCGGCACGTTCGGCAGTTCCTTGAGCGGGTTGAACTGGTAGGTGTCGCCCTTCGCCAGCGAGCTGAGCAGGATCATCGGCGCCGTCTCGCCGGCGGCGCGGGCGACGGAAAGGAGCGTTGCGGTGACGATCCCGCCGACCGCGGCCGGGAGGATGATCGTCAGCACGCTGCGCCAGCGGGCGACCCCGAGGGCGTCGGCCGCTTCGCGCTGGGCCGAGGGGACTAGTCGCAGCACCTCCTGGGTGCCGCGGGCGATCAACGGCACGGCGATGATCGAGAGCGCGATCCCGGCGGCGAGCCCCGACTGCTGCTTGGTCGGTTCGACGATCAGGATGTAGACGAAGACGGCGATGATGATCGACGGCAGGCCGTTCATCACGTCCATCAGGAGCTGCACCGGGCGGGCGGCGCGGCGCCCCGCGTACTCGCTGAGGAAGAGCGCGATCAGCACGCCGATCGGCGCCGCGATCAAGGTGCCGATGCCGACGATGATCGCGGTCCCGACCAGGTTCGGTCCGATCCCGTCCGGTTCCCCCTTGGTGATGAAATCCCAACTGATCGCCTTGATGCCGTGGCTGACCACGGCCCAGATGACGATCACCAGCACCGCGACCGCGGCGACCGCGGCGGCGACGGCCAGCCCCTGCGCGAAGCGGCTGACGAGGTGACGGCGCCGGAGGTTGCCGGTCGGGACCAGTGGCTGGGTCGGATCGAACGGCTCGACGATCTTGCGGCGGCCGATCACCGCATCGCCCCCCCGGCGGCGCCGAAGCGCATCCCGACCCAGCTCGCCAGCAGGTTCGAGGCGACCCCGATCACCAGCAGGATCGCGGCGCAGTAGTAGAGGGAGGCGTAGTGCAGTGCCGAGATCGCGCTGGGGAACTGCAGGGCGATGATCGAGGCGAGCGTGCCGCCGGTCTTGAACAGGGACAGGTGGGATTCGGTCCCGCCACCGATCACCTGGGAGACGGCGATCGCCTCGCCGAGCGCCCGACCGAGGCCGAGCAGCGTGGCGGCGATCATCCCCGAGACGGTGGTCGGCAGGACAACGCCGCGGATGACCTCCCAGCGGGTCGAGCCGAGCGCGGCGGCCCCGTCCTGCAGCTCACGCGGGACCGCCATGAAGAGGTCGCGCGTGACCGAGGCGATGATCGGGATGACCATGATCGTCAGGATCAGTCCGGCGGTGAAGACGCTGGCGCCCGTGGTCTGCGGCGCGCCGAAGAGCGGGATGAAACCGAGCGTGTTGTGCAGGAACGGCTCGATCGTCCCGGCGACGAAGGGGCCGAAGACGATCAACCCCCAGAAGCCGAGGATCACACTGGGGATCGCGGCGAGCATTTCGACCAGCGGGGAGATCACGTTGCGCACCCCGGCCGGCGCGAGGAGCGCCAGGAAGATGCCGATCGAGATCGCCACCGGGGCACCGATGAAGATCGCCATCGTCGAGGTGATCAAGGTTCCGAGGACGAGCCCCTCGCCGCCGAACTTTTCCAGCGGGGGCGCCCATTCCGTGTTGGTGAGGAAGCTGAATCCGTACTTCGAGATCGCCGGCTGCGCGCCTTCGAAGACTTCCTTGGCGATCAGGACCAGCACGAGGGCCGCGAGCAGGGCGGCGCCCAGGCAGATCAGGCGCAGCGAGACGTCACCGACGCGGTCGGCGCGTTTACGGGCGGGACTCTGCCGGTTGGAACGCGCCAGTTTCAGCGACGCCGTGCCGGCGGGCGGGGTGGCGCTCATCGTCGCCAATGTAGACGAGGGTGCGACCTGAGGAGCACACCTCGCGCTGATTTTCACAAGATTGAAACATCTTCCTGACTGTCACATTCTTGTTACAAAAATGTCACCAAACTCTTTCACGAGAATGAAACAAATTTGGGATTCGAGAGGGAGAACCTACGCGCCGATAATCTCACCCTTTCGAAAGGAACACACTTTTGATTCGCAATAGGTTGCTTGCAATCCTCATCGCGGTCGGAGGAACGGTTGGAGGCACGGCAGCCGTCTCGACCGCGAGCGCTTCGGCGGCCGGCCTCACCGGCGCGGGGTCGACTCTCGTCGCTCCGCTGATGACCAACTGGATCAATGGCTTCGAAATCAAAGAAGGCATCCCGGTCAAATACTCAGCCGTCGGCTCCGGCGAAGGCATCAAAGCGATCAGCAAAGGCACCGTCGACTTCGGCGCCTCCGACGCACCGATGACCCCCGAACAGGAAGCCGGCTGCAACAGCTGCGTGACGATCCCGTGGGCCCTCTCGGCCACCGGCATCGGGTTCAACATCCCTGGCGTCAAGAAACTCAACCTCAGCGGCAAGGTCCTCGCCGGCATCTACTTCGGGACGATCACCAACTGGAACGACCCGAAGATCGCCAAGTTGAACCCGAAGGCGAAGCTGCCGAACCTGGCGATCACCCCGATCTACCGGTCCGACGGCTCCGGTGACACCTACGCGTTCACCAACTACCTGTCGAAGATCAGCCCCGCGTGGAAGTCGGAAGTCGGCTACGCCACCACGGTCGGCTTCAAAGCCGGCGTCGGTGCCAAAGGCAACTCCGGGATCACCGCGACGGTCGCCAAGACCCCGGGGTCGATTGGCTACATCTCGGCGTCCTACCTGATCGCCGCCGGTTCCCTCGGCGTCGCCGCCATCGAAAACACGGCCGGCAACTTCGAGTTCCCGAACCTGAAAAACATCGAAGAAGCCGCGTCGACGGTGAAGTCCCTGCCGGCGAGCAACACCATCAGCATCACCAACCCCCCGAAGAAGGCCACGGGTGCCTACCCGATCTCGACCTTCACCTATGCGATCGTGCCTCACAGCGCGCCGCAGAAGGGGTACCTGCAGCAGTTCCTGAACTACGCGATCACGAAGGGCCAGGTCTACGGTGCCGCCCTCGACTTCGCGCCGCTGCCGAAGGTCGTTGTGTCGGCCGCCAAAAAGGCGATCGCAACGCTCTAGGGCGTACCGACGTCAAGCGTCGCAAGGCGCAGGCAGTTCCCGCCGGCGCGGGGCCTTCGGGCCTCGCGCCGGTTTTCTTTTGGCCGAGCGGGCGGCGATCCGGGTGCGTCTAGGCGAAGGCCTGGGAGGCGCGGCGGCGCAGGTCCGCGTTCAGCATCCCGGTGACCTGGCTCGGCGTCTCGCCGGCCGACGGGACGGCGGCGCCGATCAGGCCGCTGGCGCGGAAGCCGAAGAGCGGGGCGACGAAGCCGAGGTCGCGGATCTTGCGGACCAGGGCGACGGCGTCGCGGGTCTCCGCGTTGGGGCCGCAGAGGACGATCGCGGTCGGGTCGAGCGCGCCGAGCGCCCGCTCGAGGCGCTCGTCCCCGAGCTCGTTGGAGAGGACGAGGACGCGGAAGCCGGCCCGACGCAGGGCGAGGTCGAGAGCCTGGGTGTGGACCTCCTCGGCATCGAGCCCCCTGCTCGAGTCGATCAGCAGGATCCCGGCCGGGCGCGAGGCAGCGGCGGCGAGACGACGGGCGCCGTGCAGCCAGCCGGTCGCCCAGCGGGCTGCGAACTCCAACTCGGCCGCGGCAGCGGGGTCGGCGGCGAGCCTGTCGACGGCGGGCAGGAGCAGCTCCTCAACCGTCCGCTCCAACGGGCGGACCGCGAGGCTTTCCTCGATCGCGCGGTCGGCGGCGGACTCGTCGAAGCTCTGGAAGGCGGCGAAGAGCGAGTCATCCCCCACCGGCGCCGCCTGGCGCTGTTGGGCCAGCTGGATCGCGGAGGAGATGTTGCCGGTCTGGGCGAGCGCGTCGCGGAGCGTCTGCAGCTCGACCAGGTCGTAGTTGCGGTGGTTGCCGACGGTCCGCTTCGGCACCGGGAAGCCGTAACGGCGCTCCCAGCTACGCAGGGTGTTGGGACTGACCCCTAGAACTTCGGCGGCGGCGTTGGTGCGGATCCCGGG
>JAFDWD010000758.1 GCA_018268695.1 Actinomycetota bacterium | reverse complement strand
CTGGTCGACGCGGACCGAGTTGAGGATGGCGCTCGCCGAGGGGGCGAAGACCAGCGCCATGCCGGCGCCGGCGGCGACGAAGGCCGGGATCATCGTCACGTAGCTGACCGTGGTCGACGCGGTGAGCGCCAGGTAGCCCAGGGCCGCGCCCTGCAGCGACACGCCCGCGACCATGAACCAGCGAGCGCCGAATTTTTCGCTGAAGATGCCCGCCAGCGGCGCGACGACCATCGTCGCCCCGGTCCAGACCAGCAGCTTCAGGCCCGCCTCCAGCGGCGAGTTGCCGAGCACGTTCTGCATGAACTGACTGAGGAAGAAGATCGAGCCGAACATGCCGAAGTACATCGCCATCGAGACCACGTTGGTGACTGCGAAGCTGCGCTTGGCGAAGAACGACATCGGCAGCATCGGGGACTCGGTGCGGAGCTCCTGGCGGACGAAGCCGGCCAGCAGCACAATCCCGGCGGCGAGGCTGATCATCACCTCGGCCGAGGTCCAGCCGATCGTCTGGGCGCGGACCAGGCCGTAGACCAGTCCGAAGAGCCCGGTCGAGGCGAGCGCCAGGCCGGGGAAGTCGAGCGGGGCCTTGGGGCCGAAGCTCTCGTCCAGTTTGCGCGCCGCGATCGGGGCGAGCGCGAGGCCGATCGGGACGTTGATCCAGAAGATCCAGTGCCAGTCGGCGAGCTCGATCACGGCGCCGCCGACGAGCGGGCCGATCGCGACGGCGACACCGGAGATGCCCGACCAGACGCCGAGCGCGACGCCCCGTTTTTCGGGCGGGAAGGCGCCCGCGAGGAGGGTCAAGGTGAGCGGCGTGACGATCGCCGCGCCGACGCCCTGGAGGGCGCGCGCCGCGATCAGGAGGTCGGCGGACGGCGCCAGCGCGGCGCCCGCCGAGGCGAGGGTGAAGAGCGAGATGCCGGTGACGAACATGCGCCTGCGGCCGAAGCGGTCGCCGAGCGCGGCGCCGGTGAGCAGGAGCACGCCGTAGGCGAGCACGTAGGCGTTGACGGTCCACTCCAGGGCCTGCACCGAGGCGCCGAAGTCGTTGTGGATGCTGGGCAGCGCGACGTTCACGACCAGGTTGTCGAGAACGACCATGAAGAGCCCGACGGAGACCAGGACCAGCGTCCAGATCCTCCCTCGCTCT
>JAFDWD010000757.1 GCA_018268695.1 Actinomycetota bacterium | reverse complement strand
GTCCACATCATCGGCATGGTCGGCACCTTGGTCTTCTGGGGCGCGAACCCGAGGCTGCCGATCGGGGGGTAGCGGCCGTCCCAGAGCCGGTGCCCCGATGTTGATGGGCCGATTTGTCAAGCATGTCTTGACTTTTCGGCCCGTCAACATTTCTGGCCGTGGTCCCGTGACGAAGACGCCGGGAACTCCACGCTCCCTTGCGCCTTTCGTCCCTTTCCGTGGCCCTCGGTGTCGGGAAAGGTGCGCGGAAGCGTGAGAGTTCGTGGAATCTCCCGCGCGTCTCCCGGGATGGCCGTGCTCGCCGCAAGCCCTTGCGTCCCTTGCCTCGGGATCCCGCCACCTTCCGCGCCATCCCAGACTCTCGCGACAGCCAATTCCCGTCAACGAATGAGGCCTCATCGTGATGCTCGGCCCCTCCCGGGTCGACGACCTTTATGCGTTTCTTCAGCCAAGGCCTGTATAAGTCCGCGACCGGCTGCCCCTTGGTCGGTGACCGACAACCGACACGAGGGCAGAGGAGCAAACGTGCTCGATTCTCCGCAAGACGCCGGTAACTGCAAGGCCCGCGCCTATTGGCGCGAGCACGTCGCCGAGTTCGAGAAGCCCTCGTGGTCGAAGGCGATGCTCGACCTGGCGCTCTCGCTCGGCGCCTACGTCGCCTGCATGGTGACGATGTACCTGCTGGTCGACGAGCACCCCTGGATCGTCGCCGTGCTGACGCTGCCCACCGCCGGCTTCCTGCTGCGCACCTTCATCGTCTTCCACGACTGCGGCCACGGCTCGTTCACCCCGAGCGCCCGCGCCAACCTCTGGATCGGCCGCATCACCGCGCTGATGGTGTGGCAGCCCTACGCCAACTGGCGCCACAATCACGCCGTCCACCACGGCACCGCCGGGGACCTCGACCGCCGCGGCCAAGGCGATGTCGAGACGATCACCGTCGCCGAGTACGAGGCGCGCTCCTTCAAGGGACGCCTCGCCTACCGGCTCTTCCGCAGCCCCGCGATCCTCTTCACCATCGGCCCGCTCTGGTCGCTGATGATCGGCCCCCGCTTCTGGACCAAGGAGATGCGCCCGCGCCAGGTCCACAGCGTCTGGCTCACCAACGTCGCCTTCGCGCTCTTCGTCGGCGGGACGATCGCGATCGTCGGCCCGGTCGACTGGCTCATCGTCCAGATGCCCGCCGCGATGATCGCCGGGATGGGCGGCGTCTTCCTCTTCTACGTCCAGCACCAGTTCGAGGACGCCTACTGGGAGACGGGCGAGAAGTGGGACTACGCCGACGCGGCCCTGAAGGGCAGCTCCTTCCT
>JAFDWD010000756.1 GCA_018268695.1 Actinomycetota bacterium | reverse complement strand
GACCGGACGTTCATTTCGCGGACGATAACGATGCGCGCGAAAACTTGACAGATGTACAAATCAAAGCAGTGCGGCCGCCGGACCTGCGCAGATGCGCAGCGGAAAGATGGACCTTCGCGTCCACCGGGAAACGGAGAGAAGATGGGCTCACGGGTGAGCTCCGACGACGGAAACGGCTCCCGCGGCCCGGACGTCGCCCGGGCGATCGACGAGGGCCTGATCCGCGGCCCGCGGGTGGTCGCGGCCGGGCAATTCATCATCGAGCGCGGCGGTACCTGGGACCCGCACGGTGTGCCGGAGCGGGCGATCGAGGAATGCGACATGTACGCCGACGGCGTCGAGGAGTGCCGGCGGATGGTGCGGCGGCGGATCCGTCAGGGCGCCAAGCACATCAAGCTCGGGCTCTCCAGCGGACAGCACGGCGACCTGATGCCGGGGTGGGGGGACGACCCCTTCCGGCAGCGGCCGAACTTCAGCCTCGAGGAGGTGCGGGTCGTCGTCGACGAGTCGTGGTCCCGACGATGAGCGCGCAGAAAACCTGGTCGAGTTGGGGTGTCGCCGGCGCAGGCGCTCCAGGCGGGCCTGCTGGTCGGCCGCCGGGCCCTGGGGCACGGCCTAGAAGGCGAGATCGGGGAGGTCACCGAGGGCTTCCTCGCCGACCTGATCGCGGTCGAGGGCGACCCGCTCCGCGACATCTCGGCGCTGCGGAACGTGACCTACGTGATGAAGGGCGGACAGCCCGTCAAGTAGTAGTGAAGGCCCGCCGCCGGACGTTGGGGGCGGTGGCGGGCCTTCACAGCCAAGGCGATCGGTCGATCGCCTTGGCGACGCCGGTCAGGCGTGGCAGCTTCCCTCGCCCTTGTCGGTCGGGGGGACGTCGAGGCCGGGGTTCTGGTCGAAGAAGCCCCAGGGCTTGAGCATGAATCCCAGCCGCGCGACCGGCATCACCGGCCAGTCCTCGGGACGCGGCACGTGGTGGTGGTTCAGCGTGTACCAGACGACCACGTCGGTCCCCTCGATCGGCCGGTCGGCCTCGGTCCAGCGCGGCAGCCCGTCGCCACCGCG
>JAFDWD010000755.1 GCA_018268695.1 Actinomycetota bacterium | reverse complement strand
TCGGCTTCAACGCCGAACTGAAGATCCTCTCGCCGGACAACTACTTCACCGTGATCACCAACTCCTCGACGCCGGAACTCGACACCGGCTGGGCCAACTGGTTCCTCGAATACCCGAGCCCGAACGGCTTCTTCGGACCCCTGCTGAGCGAAGACTCGATCGCGCCGGTCGGTGGGACCAACCTGCCGCGCTTCGCCGATCCGGCCCTGAGCAAGAAGATCGCCGAACTGGGCGAAGAACCGGTCGGGCCCAAGCAGGAAGCCGAATACGCCCAGCTCGACAAAGAATTCATGGAAGAAGCGCCGCTGGCGCCGTACGGGACGAGCACCGCCTCGACCTTCGTCTCCAAGGACATCAACCTCGACAACGTGGTGTTCTCGCCGAGCTTCGGACAGGACCTGGCGAGCTTCGAATTCAAGTAGCCGTCGCTGCGTGGTTATGCTGCGCCGCCGATGCGTGACCTGGACCTGAAGCTGCTGCGCCTGATGCGGACCCGCGGGCATACCCCCGCGCTGGAGCGTGCCGCGAAGCTGCTCGGCAAGGCGGGCAACAATGGGGCGGGGTGGTTCGTGGCGGGGGCGGCGCTCGCCGCCGCCGACAGGCCGCGGCGCTCGGCGTGGGGCGTGGCCGCGGCGCTCGGCCCGGCCGCGATCGGCCTCAACTACGGGATCAAGCTGGTGGCCAAGCGGCCGCGGCCGGTGTTGAAGGGGCTGCCGCCGCTGGGCGGCGCACCGAGCTCGCTCAGCTTCCCCTCGGCCCACTCGACCTCCTCCTTCGCCGTCGCCACCGCGATGACCCGGATCGACCGCCGCGCCGCGGTCGCCTTCGTCCCCGCCGCCGCGGTCGCCGCCGGGCGTCCCTACCTCGGCATGCACTACCCCTCCGATGTCGCGGTCGGGGTGGTGCTGGGTACGGCGCTCGGCCTCGCTGTCCCGCTGCCGCGCCGCGACGAAGAGCCACTGCCGCCGAAGGAGGAGTCGTCATGAAGGTCGGGATCGTCGGACTGCCCAACGCGGGCAAGTCGACCCTGTTCAACGCGCTCACCTCGGGAGGGGCGATCGTCGGCAACTACCCCTTCACCACGATCGAGCCGAACGTCGCGGTCGCCCAGGTGCCGGACGAGCGCCTCGAAGCGGTCGCCAAGACGGTGAAGAGCTCCGAGCTCGTCCCGGCGACGATCGACTTCCACGACATCGCCGGCCTGGTCAAGGGCGCGAGCGAGGGGGAGGGGCTCGGCAACCAGTTCCTCGCCTCGATCCGGGAGACCGACGCGATCTGCCACGTCGTCCGCTGTCACCAGGACGCGGGCGTGATCCACCCCGACGGGCGGGTCGACCCGATCGCCGACATCGAGACGATCGAGACCGAGCTGATCCTCTCCGACTACGAGCAGACCGAGCGCCGCATCCCGCGGGTCGGCAAGCAGGCGAAGGCGGGCGACAAAGCGGCGATCGCCGAGCAGGCCTGGCTGGAAGCGGTAAAAGAGGCGCTGGCGGCGGGCAAGCCGGCGCGCTCGGTGCCGGTCCCCGACCTGGCTCCCGACGCCGCCCGCAACCTCGGCGCGATCACCTCGAAGCCGATCCTCTACGTCGCCAACGTCGACGAAGAAACGACCGAGGTGCCGGAGGGCGTCGCCTCCCACGCCAACTCGGTCGACGCCGGAGCGGTCGCCGTCAGCGCCCGGATCGAGGGGGAGCTGGCCGAGCTCGATCCCGAGGAAGCGGCGGAGATGCGCGAGTCCTACGGCGTCGAGGGCTCCGGCCTCGCCCGCCTCGTCCGCGCCGCCTATGACCTGCTCGAGCTGATCACCTTCTTCACCGCCGGCGAGGGCAAGGAGGCGGTCGCCCGCCCACTCCACCGCGGCGCCACCGCCCTCGAGGCCGCCGGCACGATCCACACCGAGATCATGGAAGCCTTCATCAAAGCCGAAGCGATCGGCTGGGCCGAGCTGGTCGAGTACGGCGGCTACGTCGCCGCGCGCGAGAAAGGCGCGCTGCGGATCGAGGGTCGCGACTACGTCGTCCAGGACGGCGACGTAATAACGATCAAGGTTTAGCTCTCGACGACCTCGACGATGCCGCTCTCGGCTTCGAGGTTGGAGACAGTGGTACAGGCCGCGGCGCCGATCTCGATGCGGGGCGGGTCGGGGGGCTCGGACTCGTAGTAGGTCCCCGGGCCGTAGAACTGGCCGTAGCGGAGGACGACGCCGACGCCATCGAAGGCGAGCACCTGGCGCTCCATCGCTTCGCGAGACTCGTTGCCCGCGGCAGGCGTCCAGGCGATCGACTGGGCGAGGAAGCGATCCGCTCCGGCGGCCTCGGCCGCGGCGATCAGGTTGGCGGTGCCCTCTTCGCGGATCCGGGCGTTGCCCGCGGCGCGCAGCGGGATGTCGGCGGCCTCGTCGGGCAGGTCGGTCAGCTGGTGCATGACCAGGTCGGGCGACCAGTCGACGATGATCCCGCGCAGCCCCTGGGCGTCGTAGACGTCCACCGCGAACGGCGCCGCGCCGAGCCCGCGCACCAGCTCCAGCTTCTCCTCCGAGCGCG
>JAFDWD010000754.1 GCA_018268695.1 Actinomycetota bacterium | reverse complement strand
CGACCGGCTCGTTCACCGACCTCGACCAGGCCGAGGTGGCGCTCCTGCTCGGCGTCAATCCGACCCAGGGACACCCGGTGGTCGGCGCGCGGATCAAGCAGGCGGCGCTGCGCGGCTGCAAGCTGATCACGATCGACCCGCGCCGGATCGAGCTCGCCGACTACGGGGCGATCCACCTCTCCCCGCGCCCGGGCACCAACGCGGCGGTCGTCCTCGGGCTCTGCCACGTGGTTCACCGCGAGGGCCTGGTCGACGCGGCGTTCATCGCCGAGCGCACCGAAGGCTGGGAGGCGGTCGAGGGGCTGCTCGCGGGCTACGACCCGGCCGCGGTCGAGGAGATCACCGGCATCCCGGCGGCCGACCTCGAAGCGGCCGCGCTCCTCTACGGCGAGGCGGCGAGCGGCTCACTCCTCTGGGGCCTCGGGGTGACCGAGCACAAGTACGGCTCCGAGGTCGTGCAGTTGCTCTGCAACCTGGCGCTGATGACCGGCAAGGTCGGCAAGCCCGGCTCGGCGCTCCTGCCGCTGCGCGGCCAGAACAACGTCCAGGGCTCCTCCGACATGGGCGCGCTGCCGGACACCTACACCGCGTACCGCTCGGTCGAAGACGAGGACGTCGCGAGCCTCTTCGAAGACGCCTGGGGCGCGCCGCTCTCGCGCACGAAGGGGATGAAAATTCCGGAGATGTTCGACGCCGCGGTGGCCGGCGAGCTGAAGGCGATGTACATCTTCGGCGAGGACGTCGCCCAGACCGACCCGGATACCGCCCACGTCGCGGCGGCGCTCGAGAGCCTCGAGTTCCTCGTCTGTCAGGAGATCTTCGAGAACGAGACGACCAAATTCGCCGACGTGGTCCTGCCCGCCTCCGCGTTCCTCGAAAAGGAAGGGACCTTCATCAACGCCGAGCGGCGCTTCCAGATCGTCGAACCGGTGATCGATCCGCCGGGAGAAGCGCGCACCGACTTCGAGATCATCGGCGAGGTGGCGCGTCGCCTCGGCAATGAGTTCGGCTGGGAGGACCCCTGGGACGCGCTCGACGAGGTCGCCCGGCTGACTCCCGAATACTCCGGAGTGAGCCGCGAGCGGCTCGGCCGGACCGGGCTCCAGTGGCCGGTGCGCCCCGACGGCTCCGATTCGCCGACGCTCTACGACACCGTCTTCGACCGCCCCGGCGGGCGGGCCCACTTCGCCGCCCTCCCGTACAAGGCGCCCGGTGACGCGCCCGACGACGATTTCCCCCTGGTCCTGGTCACCGGCCGGATCCTCCAGCACTACAACGCCGGGACGATGACCCGCCGCACCGGCAACGCCCGCCTGGTGGACCGCGACATCCTCGAGGTCCATCCCGTCGACGCGGCGCGCCTCTGGATCACCGATGGGGACAAGGTCTCGGTGCGCAGCCGGGTCGGGCGGATCGAGGTGGAGGCGAAGGTGACCGACCGGATCGAGCCGGGCCACGTCTTCACCACCTTCCACTTCCCCGAGACCCGCACGAACCTCCTCGTCGGCCAGTCCTCCGACGTCAACACCTCCTGCCCCGAGTACAAGGTGATCGCGGTGGACGTGCGGCCGATCTCCGAGCAGCCGTCCTTCGTCCCGGTCCTCGAGTCCTGAAGGCCACCCGCGGCGCCGTCCTGGCAGGCGGCCGCGGCAGCCGCCTCAGCGGCGCGAAGCCGACCGCCGACCTGGCCGGCCGCCCCCTGATCGCCTACCCCCTGGCGGCCCTGGCCGAGGCGGGCCTCGATCCGTTCATCGTCGCCAAGCCCGACTCGGTGCTCGCCCCGGGCGAGGCCGAGGTGGTGAGGGAGCCGGAGGAGCCGACGCACCCGCTCGCGGGGATCGTCGCCGCGCTCCGCCACGCCGGCGCGCCCTTGGTCGTCCTCGGCTGCGACTTCCCCTTCGCGCCGCCGGCGCTGCTGCGAGCACTCGCCGAGGCACCGGAGCCGCTCGTCGTCCCCGCCCCCGACGGCAGGTCGCAGCCGCTGATGGCACGCTGGTCGCCGGAGCTCCTCCCGCCCCTCGAAGACGCGCTTGCCCGCGAGGAGCCGGTCCGCCGCACCGTCGCCTCCCTCGCCCCCCGTCTCCTCGACGACACGGAGCTGGCCCGGTTCGGTGACCCGGCGCGCGCCTTCTTCAACGTCAACACGCCCGAGGACCTTCGCACCGCCGAAGCCTTGGCCTGACGGTCCCGCACCGCTAGGCTCGCCCGATGGCGAGCGAAGATCCCGGATTCGTCTCACGCGGCTTCGTCGGCAAACCGCACGGCCAGGGCGTCGACCGACTGCCGCCCGGCCAGTACCTGGAGCGCGGCTTCCCGGTCCTCACCGCCGGCCCGACCCCGCGAGTCGAGCCGAGCGAATGGAGCTTTCGCATCGACGGCATGGTCGGCAACGAGCTCGAGTGGACCTGGGACGAATTCGCGCGGCTTCCCGCCGAAGACATCCCCTGCGACATCCATTGCGTGACCAAGTGGTCGAAGCTCGACACCAGCTTCCGCGGCGTCTCGGTCGACGTGCTGCTGGAATCCGCCCGCCCCGAGGGCGCCTTCTCGATGGCGTACTCGTTCGGCGGCTACACCACCAACCTGTCGCTGGAAGACCTGACCGGCGGCCGTGCCTGGGTCGTCACCGAGCACGAGGGCGCCCCGCTTCCCCGCGAGCACGGCGGCCCGGCCCGCCTCCTCGTCCCGCACCTCTACTTCTGGAAGAGCGCCAAGTGGGTCCGCGGGCTGCGGATCATGGACCACAACGAGCCCGGCTTCTGGGAGGCGAACGGCTACAACAACCACGGCGACCCGTGGAAAGAGGAGCGGTATTGGACGGATTGACGGCCGCCCCGCAGCGCGCGCCGGGCCGCTGGCAGATCGCCGACGTCGAGCAGATCCGGGTCGAGACGCCGCGCACCAAGACCTTCCGGCTGCGCGTGCCGATGTGGATGCCGCACGTGCCCGGCCAGCACT
>JAFDWD010000753.1 GCA_018268695.1 Actinomycetota bacterium | reverse complement strand
TGTGAGGGAAACATCGGGACGCCTACAAGGCGACATCTCGGTCCCCGCGTCCAAGTACCACGCCCATCGGGCGCTCATGCTTGCGTCGCTGGCCGATGGTGAGAGCCGCATAAAAGGCGGCGTGGCGGCCAAACACGTCCAGTCGACGATCGAGGTCCTGACCGGTCTGGGAACCCAGATCGAGACGACTCCCGACGGCTTCCTCGTCCGCGGCGGCCTCCCATACCGCCCGCTCCGCGACACCGTCTCGGTCGGCTCCTCGGGCACCACGCTCTACTTCATGATCGGCCTCGCCTCGCTGGCCGACACCCCGATCACGATCACCGGCCAGAAGTACTTCCAGCGCCGGCCGGTCGGGCCGCTGCTGGAGGCACTCGCCGACTGCGGGGTCGAGCTCACCTCGGCCAACGCGACGCCGCCGATCACCGTGCAGCCGAAGCGCCCGCGGGGCGGCCGCGTCTCGATCGCCGGGACGCTCAGCCAGTGGATCTCCGGACTGATCATCCTCGCGCCGTTCGCGAGCGGGCCGACAACGATCGAGGTCGAGGGCACCCTGAACGAGCGGCCCTACGTCGAACTGACCGTCAACATGATGCGCGACTTCGGCCTCGAGGTCGACGTCGCCGACGACTGGCGCCGGTTCGAGATCGAGGGGAACCAGACCGCCAAGCCCGCCGACGTCACCCTGCCACCCGACATCGGCTCGCTCGCCTTCGGCCTCGCGGCCACCTCCATCCATCCCTCGGATGTCTTCTTCGGCGGGGTCTCGGAGATCGACGGCGCCAAGGTCGACCACCCCGAGGCCCACTTCCTCGACGTGGTCGCCGAAATGGGGCTGCCGATGGAGCTCGACCGCGAGGCGGGCGGCGTGCGGGTGCGCCACGACGGCGTGCGGCTGCGCGGGGTCGAGATCGACTGCCGACCGATGCCCGACATGCTGCCGGTCCTCTCCACCATGGGCCAGTTCGCCGAGGGCGAGACCCGCTTCTCCAACGTCGCTCACGTGCGGCTGAAGGAGTCCGACCGGGTCGTCTCGATGCTGCAGCTGAACCGCATGGGCGGGGATGTCGAAGAGCAGGGCGACGAGCTGGTCGTGCGCGGGATCGACGGCGATCTGACCGGCTCCCCCCTCTCCAGCTTCAACGACCACCGCGTGCACATGTCGCTGACCGTGGCCGCCTCGCGGGCGCGCGGCGAGAGCTCGCTGACCTACCCGAACGCCTACCGCATCTCCTACCCCGGCTTCCTCGACGACATGCGGGCGATCGGCTTCGACCTCTCGATCGAGGACGACCGCGAGCGCTCCGCCGAGGGCGCCCCGGTGGCGACCGGCGAGGCCGAGGGCGGCCAGCGCGCTGTCGAGTCGATCGCGATCGACCAGGCGGCCGAGGTGCCGATCGTCGACTGGGTCCGGCGCTGGGTGGACGAGCGGCCGGGCGAGGACGCGCTGGTCGACGTCCGCGCCGGCGGCACCCGGGTCTGGACCTGGGAGGAGCTCGACCGCGAGGCCGACAAGGCCGCGTCGCTGCTGCTGGAGCTCGGCGTCGAGCCGGGCGAGACGGTCGCCTACCAGCTGCCGAACTGGAGCGAGTTCGTGATCCTGACCCTCGCCTGCATGAAGGTCGGCGCGATCTGCTGCGCCCTGATGCCGATCTTCCGCGAGCGCGAGATCGGCTTCGCCTTGCGCCGCTCGAAGGCCCGCGTGCTGGTCGTCGCCGACGAGTTCCGCGGCCGCCGCCACGCCGAGGAGGCCGCCGCGATGCTGGCCCCCGATGTTGACGGGCCGAAAACCGGACTATCTGACGGGTTTTCGGCCCGTCAACATGAGGTGGCGGTGGAGCACGTGCTGGTGGTGGGCGGCGACGGAGCGGCGGTGCTTCCCGAGACGGACGGTGTCCGCTGGCACGACTTCGCCGCGGCGCTCGCCGGGCAGGAACCTGACACCGAGGCGATCCTGGCCCGCAAACCGGCACCGACGGCGCTGTCGCAGCTCTTCTTCACCTCGGGATCGACCGGCGAGCCGAAAGGCGTCCTCCACCGCTACGACGCGCTCACCCGCGCGGCGATGATGGAGGTCGAGCACCTCGGGCTCGGCCGCGACGACACGATCTTCATCCCGACCCCGCTCGCCCACCAGACCGGCCTCCTCTACGGGATGTGGC
>JAFDWD010000752.1 GCA_018268695.1 Actinomycetota bacterium | reverse complement strand
CCAAGCCGGTAGGTTTCGCCGCTGGTCTTGAGCAGGGTGAGAAAGCCTCCCTTCCTGGCCGTACAGAGGGTGGCGGTCTTCTTCGGTTCGAGCAGCACGGGACTCACCTTGCAGTCCGAGACGACCCCGGCGATCGTCTTGGCACCCGCCGCCCGGGGTTTCGTCATGAAGACCGCGGCCAAGCCGGACGGGCTGTTCGGCTTGAAGAAGCTGTCGGAGATGTATTCGGCGGTCTTCTTTGCCTTGGCCCCCTGCGCCGCGACTCGGCACTTCTTCCCCCTCTTACAGAACCAATACTTGGCTCCGTCGTACTGGACGTACACGACCTGGTCCGATAACTGGAAGACTGCGACCCGCCCGTCGTCCGTCCGGGCGATGACCTGAGCCGACCGTTGACCGTCAGATGTCTCCCGGTAGGTGAGCGTGGTGCCCGCGATCGATTTGGCGCCGGCCGCGACACTGGGCGCCGCCAGCATGATCAGCGCCCCCAGAAGGCCGCCGACCGCCATGAGGACCTGACCTCTCGCGTTCATCTGCCGCCCCACATTCCCCTCCCGTTCGCGTCTTCGTGGACAACCTTATCTTCGGGCAGCTTCTCGACGGAATTGCCTGGTCCCCGCGCCAAGAACCGAAGCCGCCTCCGCAGTGACCGAGAGAACCTCTGGCTCTCGCCGGTCCTACTGGTTGGTGCGGATCACGCCGTATTCGGACTCGGTGAAGAGCGCTTCCGGTTCGTATGGCGAGACGGAGGTGCCGAGGCTCACCGCGTCGAGGTTTCCCGCCGTGGAGAGGAGTGCGGCCCCTTTTATCGAGACGGAGAAGATCACGGTCCCGGTCTCGGTGCCATCCGGCGGGATGGTTCGACCGCGGGCCAGGAAGGAGTGTGGTTCGTAGTCCTCCTCAGCTTCGACGGCCTCGGCCTCGCTTCTAACGATGCCAGTTTCAGCGCGCCGCCTTTGTTGACGACGACGATCGTGGTCCCCTCCTCCGTGCAGGTCCCTTCCTTGTGTCGGCCGGTGTCGATTTCCTTGGTCCCACAATCGCCAATCGGCGGATAGGACCCTTCGACGAAGTGGTGGGTGACCACAGCCAGCACCGCGACCACGACCAGGAAGATGACGAGCCGGGTGTAGGTGATGCCCGGCTTCAGTCGGGGCGTCGAATGGCGATCGCCAAGAAGTCTCAATGAGACTCGCCTTCAGCGAGACCCGCTGATGCGAAGAGAGGCGAGATCGACTCCGAAGCTCGGGTTCGAAACCACCTTGCCGACGTCGATTCGTCCCGAGACGAAAACGGGCACGAGGTTGTTGCCGATCGGAACCCACGGGGCGAGGCGCATATAGCTGCGATCGAGCTGGGCATAGCCCGCCTCTCGTATGTTCGGCGCAGACACCGTCACGAGGCGGTTGATCTCCTGCTCGAGGCTGGGGACGAAGAACTGCGACAGGTTTTGGTTGTAGTAGCGCGTGACCCGGGAGCCGAGGGTTTCGCGGAAGAAGTCATCCGGATCCGGGTAATTGGCGAAGTAACCACTCAGCCCAGCGTCGGGACTACCCTGTCCGGGGCCTTCGAGCAAGGCGAAATAGCGTGCCGGTTTGAACACCTTCAGGTGGACGGTGAACCCGAGTTCGTGGAGAACCGCGGCGAAGTAGACGTTGAACTCGACCGGCGTGAGATCACCTGGTTCCCCGTAGGTCCAGAGGGTGATATCGCGGACCGACGGTTTCGCGGCGGCGATCAATTGCCGCGCTTTGGCCATATCGTGGGGATATAGGGAGGACTTGTCGTACCCCGGTAGGTCGGGTGGAAGGATCTGCTGCGTCGGTGATATCTGGTTGCCGGAGAGGCGACTGAGGACGTTCCGGTCGACGGCGTAGTTGACCGCGCGGCGGACCCGGATGTCGTCGAACGGTGGCTTCGAGGTGTCGAGCCAGAAGTATTCGGTTCCGAGGGTAGGCTCGAGGCGGACGCGAGTCGGAAACCGATGTCGCAGGGAGAGGTAGGTGGGACCGGGCAGTTCTTCCGATATCCAGTCGAGCCTCCCGCGTTCGACCTCCCTGATCGCCTTCACCCAACTGCGAACAATCCTGATCTTGATCGTGTCAACATGGCCGCTCGGGACCAGCGGCATGATCGGGTGGTCGTGTGAGCGCCACTCGGGATTGCGCTGGTAGGTCCAGCCGCGGCGAGTTGACCGAGTGATGACGTAGGGGCCGGTCGCCGGAGGCGGATCGAAGGTTTGATTGTGGATCGGCGTGCCGGGTGGCACCGGCGCCGTGAACGTCATCGCCAGCTTGCGCGAGAAGGACCGTTCCGGCCGGACGAGACGGATCACGATCTTCCCCGTACGGTCGTCGGTGACGATCCCTGGGATGTCGCCACGGCCGGTCCTCTCGAACCTCGTGGCGCCGAGGATGTCGTCAAAGAAGCGTCCGGGGCCGTAGAACGCACCGCCGAATTCGATCCGGAACATCCTTTCGACCGCGAACTTGAAATCCGAGGCTCTGACGGGCTCGCCGTCGGAGTAGCGGAGTCCCCTGCGCAGGTGGAGCGTGTAGGTGCGACCCTGGTCGGTGACCAGCGGCAGGCCCCGGGCGAGTCCCGGGATGACCTCGCTTCCTGTCTTCCCGCCCGCGTGCCTGTAGGTGAGCAGCGGAATGTAGGTGTCGTAGATCACGTCGAGGCTGTAATTGCTCCAGGCCACCTGGGGGTCGAGGTCGGGGCGCCAGGTGTAGGCCCCGGTGACCGTTGACAGGGCGGGCGTGCCCGGCTCCTGCTGACGCCTCTGGGATGGCTTTCCGGCCGCGTCTGCAGCCGGTCCGGTGATCAATAGGACGACGGACGCGATAACGACGCCGAGCCAATATCCCGTCCGGGCCGGCCGAGCGGAACCGCTCCTTGAGAGCGGCCGGTGACATGAGCACGACGGCCTGAAGGCGGTCGGTCGGGAGGTCGGCATCGCCGGCGGATCGAAGGACTCCTTCACCCGGCTCCGGCTTCCCCTGATCCGGCACTTCCCGCGCCAGATTCGAACTGGTTCAGGGTCGCTTCGAAGGCCGACCCGGCTAGCGCCACCTTGCCGGGGATGCCAGGCAGCGAGACCCTGAGATCCCCGGTCCATTGTGATCCCGGGGCACAGGATCCGCAGTAGGTGGCGTGACCCAGAAAGGGCTTGGGCGCCGTGATGCTCGCGCCCGTCAGTTCGCTGTCGAAGCTGAAGACGTTGGTCGCGAGTTGTACGGCGAGATGGTCGACGGTCACCGGGCCCCGTCGGGTCACCATCGCTGCGCTGATGTCGGCTCCGATGGGTTGCGGATGTTCGCTATCCGTAGCAGTGAAGGCACTGAATCCCAGCTGTCGCTTCGTTTCTTCGGCCTTGAGCACGGTGAGGGTTCTCCCGGGCGGTTGGGATTCCAGGAAATCCTTGAAGCGCGTGGCCGGGCAGTGCCAGCCGGGAGTGGTGACCCATCCTTCGGCCCGTGAGATGTCGAGCTTCACGGCCCCGAGTTCGGCGTGGAAATCAATGCTCCCGACGAAGTGACCTTTGGTTGCTCGCGCCGTTCCGTTGCCACACCGGCTCGGCTGGCGAATCTTCCTGATCTTCCCGGGCGTGGGTATGAACTGAAGGTCGATGTCGCCGAGGCCCGCGATCCTGGCCTCGATCCCGTCGCTCGTGACCTTGCCGTGGAACGTGTAGATCAGCGCGGGAAACAATCCACGGGAAAAGCTCAGGCGCAGTTTGTCGCCTTCGGAGTCGAGGTTGGCCTCATAACCGTCAGACGCCTTGGCGAAGAGCTGGGCGTTCACGGGCGCGCCCGGGTGGGATCGTCCCGCGGCCAGAGCCGGCGGCGACAACACGGCCCCGACGATCACCAGCATGGCGCCCGCGCAGATCCGAATTTGCCGCCCCCACCGCATCATCGGCCGAGCATTCTAGGCCTTTGAATGTGGTCGTGGATACCGGCAATCCGACCCTTCGGGTCATATTGCTGAGCGGGGGAGAGCCGACGATCGGACTTGAACCGATGACCCCTTCATTACGAATGAAGTGCTCTACCAACTGAGCTACGCCGGCGCGAGGGTCCAATTTACCGGGACGACCTCGAACTCGCAGGCGGCCTCGGCGCGCCGGGCCGATCGCATGCGGGACGCCTATGGGTGGAGAGTGAGGCGCAGGGGGCGGCTCGCCGGATCGCGGTCGGGGGCCGTCGCGGTGACCGCGAGTGCCAGGGATACCGGTTTCGGCGAGGCGGCGATCGCGGCGAGGGCCTTCGCGGTCAGCTTCACCTTGACCACGGCGAAGCGGTTGGCCTTCGCGGAGAGCTTGCCGCTACCCACCCGCAGCGGCTTCTTGCCTTTGGGGACCGCCAGTCCGAGGCCTTTCGCGACCGCCTTGCTGACCGTCGCGGCGACCGCGCATCGGCCGGCGACGTCGAGCTTGCAACGGACCCGCACCGCACCCGCCTTCGCCTGCTTCGTCCATGGCTGGGCGACGGCGGCGGCCGTCAGGCCCACCTTCGAGCGCGTCGGTGGGGTCACGCGGGGTGGGGTCACGGTTGAGGGTGGCGAGGGCGAGGATCCGCCGCCGCCTCCTCCCGACGGGGGCGTCGGGGACGTCACCTCGGCCGTGACCGTCGCCGTGCCGACGTTGCCGGCGGCGTCGGTCGCGGTCACCGTCACCGTCTTCGTGCCGGCGCTCGCGTAGGTGTGGGCGACCGTGGCGCCGGTCGCGGTGGTGCCGTCGCCGAAGTCCCAGGCGACGCTGACCGGTCCCCAGGCGTCGGTCGCGTTGGCGGTGAAGCTCGTCGCCGAGCCGATCGTCGCCGCGGTCGCCGTCGGGGCGAGCGCCGGGGCGGTGCGGTCTTCGACCGCCACCGCCGGGTGGTTGGAGGTGTTCCAGACGACCACCGAGTCCTCGCCGTCGTTCGTCATCACCGGTTGTTCGTACCCGAACTGTTCCGGGGTCGTCAGGGTCACCGGGGAGCCGAACGCGCCGCCCGCGGGCCGCGTCGCCGCGTGGATCACGCCCCCTCCCACGTACCAGGCGGTGGCCGAGTAGCCGGTGGGGGTTACGGCGAGGGCAGGCACCGCGAGGCCGTACACGTTTTCCTCGACGGTCGACGGAGCCGCCCAGAACCCGGACGGAGACGACGTCGAGGACGACTTGATCGAGATCGGATTCGGCCCGGTCGGGAAGCTGCGCCAGGTCGCGATGCTCCGGCCGCTGCGGTCGATGCCGACGCTCGGACTTTCGATCGTCCCCGATTCTTCGGGTCCGATGATCGGTTCGGAGAAGCCGCCGAAGTCGCCGTGGCTGTTGCGGACGATCATCTGCTGACTGCTCGCCGACTGCGTCCAGCCGACGATCTGGTATTCGCCGTTGATCGCGATCTGCGGTTCGCCGTGGGCGATCGGGTTGTTGCTGAAGTTGTTGGTCAGGTGGCCGGAAGCGGTCCATTCGGAGCTGCCGTGCTTGCGGTCGAACATCACCTGGACGACCGGGTCCGAGCCGTTTTCTTTGCGCTGCTCGAGCCACACCAGGTCCACCGCCCCGGTCGACGTCATCGCCAGGTTGGGTTCGGTCGCGACCTTGCCGGCGGTGCTGATCTGTTTGACGGCGCCGAAGGCGTTGCCGGCCGGCGCGTAGACGGCATCGACGGCGCTCGGCGAGCCTTCCGTCTGCCAGGCGACGGCGAGGTTGCCGGCGTTGTCGATCCCTGCCCGGGGCTGCTTGCCGGAGCCGGTGCCGGGGACTTCGAAGGAGAGCGCCGACCAGGTGCCGAAGATGCTGCGGGTCGTATAGCGCATCGGGGTGGCGCCGGTTTTGCAGTCGGCGACGAGGATCGCGGCGCCGGCTTCGTTGACCGCGAGGCTGGGGCTCTGGCAGTCCTGGGTCGCCTGGATCCTCTGCGTGGCAGCCGACCAGGTGCCCCCCGCCGGATGTTCGGAGACGACGATCGCGTGGGCCGGGCTGGCCTCCACCCAGGCGACGAAGACGTCGCCCTTGCCGTCGACGGCGACCTGTACGTCGCTCGCGGCGGGTCCTTCGGCGGCTACCGGTTCGGTCGGCAGCCAGGCGGCTTGCGCCGTGCCACCCAGCGCGAGCACCACCACGGCCGCAGCGATCAAGATCGCGGGCGACGGCCATCTGGTGAGAAGACGGTGCACGAGCCATGCAGCATCGAGATCGGTCGTCTCGTGCGCAATGGGGAATCCTGCCTATGCCTCCGCGCGATGGCCATCCGCACGGTTCCGTCGAGGGCGATCTCGATGATGCCGCGGTGGCGCGCGAACGAGAAGTCAGGAACCGGGAGGACCACGAGGTCGAGTTCTCGCGGATCGTCGCCTTCAGCGACGGCGTGTTCTCGATCGCGATCACGCTGTTGGTGCTGGAGCTGAAGCTTCCCCATGATGTGACCGACGGCGAGTTGTGGCACGCGCTCGGGGCGCAACATGAACAGTTCCTCGCCTACGGGATCAGCTTTGCCGTGATCGCGCGCTTCTGGCTCGTCCACCACAGGTTCTTCAGCGAAGTGAAAGCGTTCGACTCGCGGCTGATCGCGCTGAACATGCTCTACCTCTGCTTCCTGGTCCTGATCCCGTTCTCGAGCCAGGTCCTGGGCGAGTACGGCGGGCAGTTGCCCTCCGTGGTCGTCTACTCGGCCAACCTGACCGCGGTCGTGTTGGTCGGGCAATGGATGGCCTGGGACGCGCGCCACGACGGGCTGGCGACCTCGGATGCGCAGACGGAAAGGGAAAGCGTTGTCCGGTCGATCTTCATCTCGGGCGTCTTCGCGCTCTCTGTCGTCGTTGCCGTCTTCAACGCAAGCATCGCTCCGTACATCTGGCTGGCCCTGTTCTTCGAGGGGCGGGCCCACATCATCGAACGGCTCAGCCGCCCGCGCTCCCCCTAGGGCCTATTAGCGATGAAGGCTATGTCGCCGCCCGGCCGCGCGCAGCTGACGGCGATGCCGTCGCCGGCCCTGACGGCCTGACAGCGGAATGGGCCGAGCGAGCAGGAGCCGCGCGAGGCCCCGTCGGGGAGGGAGCAGGACCGGTGCTTCTCCCAGCGGCGCTCGATCCGCTCGGCCGTGCCGCAATCGACCGCCGCGGCGCGTAGCCCTTGCCCGCAGTCGACGACCTTGGAGCCGGCGGGCGCGTTCGGCGCGGTGGCCGTCTTCGGGGCGCCGCCGCCCTTTGGCGCCGCGGTCGAGCTCGAGCCCTCCGAGCCGCCGCCGCCGCACCCGGCGGCGAGCAGCGCCGCGGACAGGACGATGGCGGCGAGCGCGGTGAATCTCACACCGCCGACGCTACCCGGCCGTCGTCTCCTTCACCGCCGGCGGGGTGGCGTCGGGAAGATTCCCGCAGATCGGGCAGTCGGGCTCGGGCACGACCTCTTTGCGGTCGACCTCCATCGTCCGCAGGTCGTAGATGTGTTCGACACCTTGGGTCGAGGGGGTCGCGAGGCCGGTAAGAAGGTGCATGATCTCCATCCCGATCTGGCCTCCGATCAACCCGCAGGCCGGTCCGATCGTCGCCGCCGGGCTCGGTTTCGCGCGCTGCGCGTCGATCGCCGCGTCGAGCAGCGGGTATTCGCGCCGCCAGCGGATCGTCTGACAGACGTAGCAGCCGGTCACCCCGGGGACGTAGAGCGGGCCGACCCGCGCGATCGGCGGAAAGTGGCTCATCGTGATGTAGGGGATGCCGGCCTCGAAGCAGGCTTCGTTGCACCAGACCTCGACTTCGAAGGCGGGCCAGTCGATCGCGTCGATGACCACGTCGGCGCCGTCGATGAAGTCGGCGATCTCGGCGGCGCTGCCGAGGCGCCGCGCCGTCGCGGTGATCTTCGCCTCCGGGTTGAAGGCGCGCAGTTTGGACGCGGCGACCTCGACCTTCAGCAACCCGAGGTCGGCGACCGAGTAGAGGATCTGCCGGTTGAGGTTCGAGATCTCGACCCGGTCGCCGTCGATCAGCCACATCTCACCGATCCCGCAGGTCGCCAGTGCCATCGCGGTCCAGCCCCCGAGCCCGCCGACGCCGAGCACCGCGACCTTCGCCTCGCGCAGCGCGCGCTGGCACTCCGAGGGCACCACCCCGGCCGGCGCGATGTCGGAGAAATAGCGCAGCTGGCGGTCGAAGCGGGCGTACTCGGTCGGGTCGATCAGGTCGTCGTCGGCGGCGTCCTCGATCACCGACAGCTCCCGCATCTGGGCGATCGTGTCGTCGACCAGCTCCTCGCCGAACTCGGACCGCAGCTCCTCCAGCGTGTGCTTGCCGTCGAGCGCCTCCAGCAACCGTTCGTCCAGCTCGCGCGGCTGCTCGATCTTCACGTCGCGTTCAGAGCTCGGACGACGCAGGTAGACGTCGCCTTCCGGGGACTTGAACGACTCCGTCGTCCGCTTGATCCGCGGTCGCAGCATCGGCAATTCCCCACCTCCGAGGTCACGCCCGACGCTCATCGCCGGGACCTTTGGAGGAGAGTCCCATATAGGTGGAGAGCGTTACCGCGTTCCGAGAGATTTTTCAAAAAGTGCGTAGTCCGGCGAGCTCCCTGGCCCGACCGAGTACGGCATCGGTCATCGGCACGGTGAGCTTGCCGGTGAAGGTGTTCTGCTGACTCGGGTGGAACATGCCGAGCAGCGTGAGGCGATCGTTCAGCGCCGCCTCGGCGCCGTGGCCGAAGGCCGGCTTCGGGCGCGGGGTGGGGACGCCGATCGTCGCGGCCGCCTTGAGGAACCCGTCCCAGCCGAATTTGCCGAGCGCGACGACGACGCGCACCCGCTCGAGGATCTCCAGCTCCCGCTCCAGATAAGGGAGGCAGTTGTCGCGCTCCTCCGGCGTCGGCTTGTTGGCTGGCGGCGCGCAGCGCACGACGGCGGCGATGTAGGCGTCGCGCAGGCGCAGGCCGTCGTCGCGGCTGACGGCGGTCGGCTGGTTGGCGAGCCCGGCGCGGTGGAGCGCCGCGTAGAGCCAGTCGCCCGAGCGGTCCCCGGTGAACATCCGCCCGGTGCGATTGGCGCCGTGGGCCGCGGGGGCGAGCCCGACGATCAGGATCCGCGCCTCCGGGTCGCCGAAGCCCGACACCGGGCGCGCCCAATAATCCTGGCCGCGGAAGCGCTTCGGTGGGTCGGCGGCCTCGGCCTCACGCCAGGCGACCAGGCGCGGGCATCTGAAGCAGTCGCGGACCTCTGCGGCCAACGCTTCAAGCTTCGTTGAGGCCGAGTTCATATGGTTGACGTCGTTTGATGTCACGGAAACGAATCACCTGGGGCGGCGCGACGCTCGTCCTGCTCGTCGTCGGATGCATCCTCGCGGGTTGCGGCGGGGGAGGGTCCTCGACCACCGGCTCGTCGGCGGCGGTCACGACCGCGGCACCCTCGCCGGAAGAGTCGGCCGACGCCCAGATCCTCGGTACGGTCCTCGGTCGGCAGGAAGCGGCGGCGGAAGCGATGCGCCACCTCGGCCCGGCGCTGCCGCCGCGGCTCGCCCGCATGGTCGCCTACTTCCGCGCCCAGGAACAGGAACACATCGATGCCGTGCTGAAGGCGCTCCGCGGGCTGAAGAGCCCCGCCAGGCCGACCGTCGAACCGCTCGACTGGGCGGGCCTGAAGACCGACCGGGAACGGCTCGTCTTCCTCTATGACGTCGAAAGCTCGACGATCGACGAGGAGCTGAGCGCGATCTCGAAGTTGGAATCGAGCTGGCCGCGCTCGCTGCTCGCCTCGACCGTCGCCAACCAGGCGCAGCACCTCACCCTGCTCCGCCAGGCGCTCGGCGACGGGCCGCTCGCCTCGGTCCCGGCGCCGTTCGAGAACGGCACCTCCGAGCCGCCGGTCGAATAGAGAAACGCTCCTTATCTTGCGACCCTAGTCTCGGGGTGGCTTGACGCCGCCGGTTAAGGAATACTGCCCGGCGATGACCGGGCCCCTCTATGCGATCGGTCGGTGGTGCTCACGGCATCACTGGCCGGTGATCGCCGCCTGGGTCGTCCTCGCCATCGCGCTCGTCGCGATCAGCTCCGCGGCCGGCTCGAAGACCAGCGAAAACCTGACGCTGCCGGGGACCGGCTCGACCCAGGCGACCGAACTGCTGGAAGAAAACCTTCCGGAGCAGGCGTACGGGTCGAACCCGCTGGTGCTGGAAGCGCCGGCCGGGACGAAGCTGAGCGAACCGAAGTACGCGAAGGCGGTCGAAGAAACCGTCAAGAACCTGGAAGCGCTGCCCGACGTCAACTCGGCGATGAGCCCGCTGGCGAAGGGCTCGCAGACGCTCAGCCAGAAACACCCGAACATCGGCTACATCCCGGTCGTCCTCGGCATCGGGCCCGGCGAAATCGCCGAAGACCAGTCGCAGAAGATCCTCGACACGGCGAAGCCGTTCGAAGCGGCGGGCGGCAACGCCTCGATCGGCAGCTACGTCGGCAACCAGCTCTCCAAACCGTCGACCGAGAAATCGGAGCTGATCGGGCTGATCGCGGCGGTGATCATCCTGCTCTTCGCCTTCGGCACGGCGACGGCGATGATGCTGCCGATCGTCGGTGCGCTGGTCGGCCTGGTCTGCACGCTGTCGATCATCAAGCTGCTCGAGCACGTGCTCGAGGTGCCCGGCGTGGCGGCGACGCTGGCGACGATGATCGGTCTCGGCGTCGGCATCGATTACGCGCTCTTCATCGTCACCCGTCACAAACTGCAGCTGAAGGAAGGGATGGACCTGCGCGAGTCGATCGCGCGGGCGACCGCGACGGCGGGCGGCGCCGTCGTCTTCGCCGGCTTCACGGTGGTGATCGCGCTCTGCTCGCTCGCCGTCGCCGGCATCCCCCTGGTGACGACGCTCGGGATCACGGCCGCGGTCGCGGTGGTGGTCGCGGTCTGCGCCGCGGCGACGCTCATGCGATGCTAGGCGCGCTCGGCCCTCACATCAACAGCCTGCGGTTCCACCTCGGCAAGACGCACCCCGACGACAAGGAGCCGCACGGCTGGCGCAGCTGGGCGGAACGGATCGTGCGGATGCCGTGGCGCGCGACGATCTTCTCGCTGATCATCCTCGGCATCCTGGCGCTGCCGATCTTCCAGCTGCAGCTCGGCCAGAACGACATCAGCGCGCTGCCGAAGGAAACGACCTCGCGCCAGGCCTACGACGGGCTGAACGCGGGCTTCGGCCCGGGGGTCAACGGCCCGCTCCTGATCGCCTCGAAATTCACCTCGCCCGAAGAAGCGCAGAAGGTGCTGCCGGTCCTGCAGAAGGCGATCGGCGGCGCCGAAGACGTCGCCGCGGTCACCGAACCGAGCCTCTCCGAAGACAAGAAGGTCGCCGTCTTCACGGTGATCTCGAAATCGGAGCCGTGGGCGGACGAGACCGTGACGCTGGTGGAAAACCTTCGCGACGAAGTCGTGCCGGGCGCGCTCGAAGGGACCAAGGCCCAGTCCTACGTCGGCGGGCAGACGGCCGGCTACATCGACCTCGCGAACCAGATCGCCGCCAAACTTCCGCTGATGATCCTGGTGGTGGTGGGCTTGAGCTTCCTCGTCCTCCTGATGGCCTTCCGCTCGGTCCTCGTGCCGATCAAGGCGGCGGCGATGAACCTGATCTCGGTCGCCGCCTCCTACGGCGTCGTCACCGCCGTCTTCCAGCTCGGCTGGGGCTCCTCGCTGATCGGGTTGGACCACTCGATACCCATCGTCAGCTTCGTGCCGCTATTGATGTTCGCGATCCTCTTCGGGCTCTCGATGGACTACGAGGTCTTCCTGATGACCCAGATCAAGGAGCACTACGTCGAGTACGGCGACGAGCGGCGCGCGGTGGTCGAAGGGCTCGCCAACACCGGCCGGGTGATCACCTCGGCGGCGGGGATCATGGTCTGCGTCTTCGCCAGCTTCGTGCTCAGCGGTGATCCGGTGGTGAAGGAGTTCGGGGTCGGCCTGGCGGTGGCGATCGCGATCGACTCGACCATCGTCCGTTGCCTCCTGGTGCCCGCGGTGATGGAGCTGATGGGCAAGTGGGCCTGGTGGATGCCCGCTTGGCTCGACCGCATCGTGCCCCACATCTCGATCGAGGGCGAGGAGTACTTCGAGAAGCGCGACGCCGCCCTCGCCGCGGCCGCCGCCCCCGCGACGGGCCCCGCTGCGTCAGACTGAGGAGCGGTGTTCCCGCTCAACCTGCCCAATGCGCTGACTCTGCTGCGCATCCTTGCGGTGCCCGTGGTCGTCGTCGCGCTGCTGGTGGAAATGCCGAACGGGGACGTGATCGCGGCGGCGGTCTTCGCCGCGGCGGCCCTCACCGACGGCCTCGACGGCTACATCGCCCGCTCCCGCAACTCGATTACCACCTTCGGCAAGCTGATGGACCCGCTCGCCGACAAGCTCCTGATCATCGGTGCCCTGGTCTCCCTGGTCTCCCTCGGCCGCCTCGAAGCCTGGGTCGCCATGGTCATCATCGCCCGCGAGGTCGCCGT
>JAFDWD010000751.1 GCA_018268695.1 Actinomycetota bacterium | reverse complement strand
GTCATCAGAACTTCAGCCCCCCCTCGCGATCGCCTTCGGCGAGAGCCTTGACGCGGCCGTGGTACTGGTAGCCGCCACGGTCGAAGACACAGGTCTCGATCCCGGCCGCCTTCGCCCGCTCGGCCAGCAGTTCGCCGGCCTTCTGCGCCTGGGCGGACGCGGTGAGGCTTTTCAGATCGGGCTCGATCCAGTTGACCGCGGCCAGGGTGTGGCCTTTGCGATCGTCGATCAGCTGGGCGAAGATGCCTTTGTTCGAGCGGTACACCGAGAGGCGCGGGCGCTCGGCCGTGCCGGTGACACGGGCGCGGACGCGACGCCGCCGGCGCAGTCGCCGCTGCTGCGGAGTCTGGACGGTCATGCGCGCTTACCAACCTTTCGAAGGACCTGCTCGTCGCGATAACGGATGCCCTTGCCCTTGTAGGGCTCGGGCGGGCGGCGCTTGCGGATGTCCGCGGCGACCTGGCCGACGAGCTGCTTGTCGATGCCGCGGACGATGATCTCGGTCGGCTGCGGCACCTCGAAGTCGATCCCCTCCGGAGCCTCGATCGAGACCGGGTGGGAGAAGCCTAGCGCCAGCTCGAGGTTCTTGCCTTTCAGCGCGGCGCGATAACCGACGCCCTGGATCTCGAGGCGCTTCTCGAAGCCGTCGGTGACGCCCTCGACCATGTTCGCGATCAAGCTGCGCGTCAGGCCGTGCAGGGCGCGGTGCGGCCCGCGATCGGTCGGCCGCGCGACGAGGATCGTGTTCTCCTCCTGGGAGACGGTCATCTCCTGGGAGTAGGTCTGGGTCAGCTCGCCCTTCGGGCCCTTGACGACGATGTTGCCAGGGGCGATCGTCACCGTCACGGCGTCGGGCACATCTACTGGTTTTCTACCGATTCGACTCATCTCAGATCACCACACGTAGGCGACTACCTCGCCGCCGACGCCTTGCTGACGCGCTTCGTGACCGGTCATCACCCCGTGCGAGGTGCTGACGATCGCGGTACCGGTCCCACCCTGGACCCGCGGCACGCTTTTGTGATCGACGTAGCGGCGGCGTCCGGGACGGGAGACCCGTTCGATCCCGAGGATGACAGGCTTGCGGTCCTCGGTGTACTTCAGCGTCACCTCGATCGTCTCGCCGACACGGGCGGGCTTCTTGTGGAAGTCGGTGATGTAGCCCTGCTCCTTGAGGATGCGGGAGAGC
>JAFDWD010000750.1 GCA_018268695.1 Actinomycetota bacterium | reverse complement strand
TGTAGGACCCCATCCGCGAGAAATGCATCCAAAGATGCTCGCGGGCCATTTTCTGAAGCTCTGAATCGACTACCTGCGGTGCGGTCGCCATGCCGCTCTCCTCTCCAAACGCTTGCGACGTTATGGACAAAGCTAGAGGCCGTCCGATGCGTGCGCAAGTGGCTCACGGGTCAAGCAAGCCCTCTGCGTTTATACACCATGTATAGGCGTGGCATATCCTTTTAGGACATTCGCCACTTGCGATGGGGTCCGGAGGGGCATACGTTCGGGAACATGGGAAAGGGCATGGAGGAGAGATGAGATGAGCGTGGACCAGACGACGATCACCGACCCGGGGGATGTGGCGACGGACTCCTACAGCGTCGCGCTCCGCAACGTGACCAAGCGGTTCGACACCTTCACCGCCGTCGACGACCTCTCGCTGGAGCTCGGGCAGGGCGAATTCTTCACCTTCCTCGGGCCCTCGGGCTGCGGCAAGACGACGACGCTGCGGATGATCGCGGGCTTCGAGCAGCCGACCCAGGGCGAAGTCCTGATCGAGGGCACGAACGTCGCCGGGACCCCCGCCCACAAGCGGCCCACGAACACCGTGTTCCAGAGCTACGCGCTCTTTCCCCACATGAGCGTGGAGAAGAACGTCGCCTTCGGTTTGAAGAGAAAGGGCGTCGACAAGGACGAGATCGCCGAGCGGGTGGCGGCCGAGCTCCGGCGGGTCGGCCTGGCGCGCGAGGCCAACCGCCGTCCCTCCCAGCTCTCCGGCGGGATGCAGCAGCGCGTCGCCCTGGCGCGGGCGCTGGTCAACCTGCCGAAGGTGCTGCTGCTCGACGAGCCGCTCGGCGCCCTCGACCTGAAACTGCGCAAGGGCCTGCAGATCGAGCTGAAGCAGATCCAGCGCGAGGTCGGGATCACCTTCGTCTACGTCACCCACGATCAGGAAGAGGCGCTGGTCCTCTCCGATCGGATCGCGGTCTTCAACCACGGCAAGATCGAGCAGGTCGGCACCGCCACCGAGCTGTAC
>JAFDWD010000074.1 GCA_018268695.1 Actinomycetota bacterium | reverse complement strand
GACGGCGAGGATGAAGGGGGTGACCGAGCCGGTCGACGGGCCGAGGAGTTCTTCGTAGAACCTCGACATCATGAAGATGACGACGAAGAGGATCACGAACCAGGACCAGTCGACGGAGATCCGGATCCCGCGGACGTGGAACAAGGTGATGGAGCCGCCACCGAACATGACTCCATGGTAAGCGGGTAGCGTGGCCGGCTACATGGCCAGTCCCACACCTTCCTACGCGGCCGTCGGCGAGCCCGACCAGGCCTGGCTCAGGGAGCGGCTGGAGGAACTGGAGCGGATCTACAGGCCGTCGGCCTCCGAGGGAGAGCGACGGGCCGCCGAGTGGCTGGTCGGTCAGCTCCGCGCGCTCGGTGCCGAGGCGCGGATCGAGGCGGCCGACGCTCACGGCACCTACTGGTGGCCGCTCGGGATCGGGACGGCGCTCGGCGCGCTCGGGGGATTCGCCGCCCTGCGCGGCCGCCGCGGACTCGGCGCCGCGCTCGGAGCGCTCGGTACGGCCGGCATCGCCTCCGACTTCCCGCCCCACCGGCGCCGCCTCCGCGCCCCGCTGCCGAAGCGCACCACCTACAACGTCGTCTGCGAGATCGGCGACCCCGACGCGGAGCAGACGATCGTCGTCTCGGCCCACCACGACTCGGCGCACTCCGGCGTCGTCTTCCACCCGGCGCTGCCGAAGATCGCCGATCGCCTCGGGATGATCGAGAACGTCGAGACCAGCCCGGCGCTGATGGCACCGGTGATCGGCGGACCGCTGCTGGTCGCGCTAGGCGCGCTCACCGGCCTCAAGCCGCTGACCAGGCTGGGGACGCTGCTCGGCGCCGGGGCCACCGCGGCGATGGCCGAGATCGGCTCCCGCAAGGTCGTCCCCGGCGCCAACGACAACGGCACCGCGGTCGTCTCCCTGCTCGCCCTCGCCAAACGCCTCGCCGAGAGCCCGGCCCCGGGCATCCGCGTGATCCTCCTCTCGGCCGGCGCCGAGGAGTCCTTCAGCGAGGGCATGAAGGCCT
>JAFDWD010000749.1 GCA_018268695.1 Actinomycetota bacterium | reverse complement strand
GCGATCGCCGCGAGCGGGGTCCCGGTGGCGATCATCCGCGTGAAGCCGATCTGCCGCGTCCCGAAGGCGTCGAAGATTTCCGCCACGTGCGGGTCGCGGACGGCGGCGGAGAAGATCAGGCGTTCCGGCGGCTGCATCTTCCTGCCGGTCGAGTAGTCGTGGATCATGTACGCGTGGCCGCCGAGCCGCCGCGCGTGCTTGCGCCGGTAGCGACGCAGGCCCTTTTCCAGGTCCGCTTCGCCGCGCAGCGCGGGCGCCACCGCGTCGGCGAGCCATTCGGACGTCTGGAACGCCCAGCCGCAGCCGATCCCGAAGAGGGGGTCGATCGCCAGCGCCGCGTCGCCGACCAGCGCCAGTCCCGGCATGCTCGGCGTGCGTCGCCGGTTCGTCATGTCGATCTTGCCGACGATGCCTTCCTCGGTCGGCGTGGCCGACCGCAGCGACGGCGCTTCCGGCGCCCGTTCGAAGTACTCGACCAGCGCTTTCAGCGGGTCGGCCTTGAACTCGGGCAGCCGGTCTTTCGTCGGCATCACGGCGAAAAAGGTCAGGCCTTCGTCGGTGGGGAAGGCGGCCGCCCAGTCGGGGTCCATCATCCACACCGAGGCGTCCGGCGCTCCTTTCGGCGCCACCCCTTCGAAGTACCCGCCGTAGGCGAGGCGCCCGTGTGGGTGGGTCTTCTCCTTGACGCCGGCGAGCTTGACGACGGAGGAGTCGCGCCCGTCGGCGCCGATCGTCAGTGGCGCCTCGAAGACCGTCTCGACGCCGGCGCGGTCGTGGGCCACCACGCCCGTGACCTTGCCGCCCACGCGCCGCACCTCTTTGACGTTCTGGCCGAGCAGCACCTCGACGCCGGGGGTCGCGGCCGCATGCTCGCGCATCATCGGGTCGAGCTTCTGGCGCCGGAGGTTGACGCTGAGTGCGGCCCGCTCCGGCGGCGCTGCGATCCACCCCCAAGGGACCCGGGCGTTGAACCTCGAACGCACGGCGCCGGCGTCTTCCATCGGCCCGAGCAGGTCGAGTCGTTCCAGCGTCGGCACCGCCGAGGCCTGGATGAAGTGCGTGCAGATGCGCTTGAAGTTCGCCGGGTCGGGGCTTTTCTCGAGCACCGCGACCCGCAGGCCCGCCCGTCCCAGGAACATCGCCGTCGCGCAGCCCGCCAGGCTGCCGCCTACGATCACCGCGTCGTATGACCGCGTCACGCCCCGCTCCGATCCCGCCATCTTCGCCTCCCGCCCAGAGGTAGCTGGATAGTTCGTCTGGAACTATACGCCCCGTACTATGAAAAGCAAGCCGATCAAACTCACCCCGACCTCCTACGCCTTGCTGGCGCTGCTCGACCGCTTCGGTGAACTGACCTCCTACGAGATCAAGGACGCGCTCGAGACCTCGATCGAGAACTTCTGGCCCGTTCCCCACACGACCGCCTATCAGGAGCCCGCGCGGCTGGCGTCCGGCGGCTACCTCTCGGCGCGCCAGGAGAAAGGTGGGCGCCGGCGCCGCCGTTACTCGCTCACCGACGCGGGCCGCGAGGCCCTGCGTGCCTGGGCCGACGAGCCGGTCGCCGCGCCGCCGCAGCTGCGCGACGAGCTGCTGCTGAAGATCTTCGCCGGTGCCGATCCCGAGCCGCTCGTCACCGCGCGCCTCGACTGGTACCGGGCGAAGACCGAGGAGCTCGAGAAGCTCCTCGCCGCGGTCAAGCTCGCGCCCGGCTGGACCGGGCCCGAACAGACTCTGCGCGGCGGGGTCAAGTACTACCGCAAGATGATCGAGGTCTTCGAGGAGATCCGCGAGGAGGAGCAGGACCGCTAGCCCCGCCGCCGAAGACCGAGGGTGATGCGCTTCGACCTCTCGGATCTGGATCGCCTCACCGGCTTCGCCGACGCCCTCGAGCGGCTCT
>JAFDWD010000748.1 GCA_018268695.1 Actinomycetota bacterium | reverse complement strand
CCGGAGGTCCAGGGCCGGACCGGCTACTACAACGAGGAGCACGTCGCGCGGATCGAACTGACCCGCGAAATGCAGGCCGAGGGCCTGAACCTCGAGGCGATCCGGCGGGTGCTCGAGAGCACCGGAGGCTCGTCCAAGGAGATGGTCGACTTCGCCCGCGCCGTGCGCGCCCCGTTCGAGGACGAGTCGCCGGAAATCTTCGACCCGGGCGATTTCGCCGCCGCCTGGAATGTCGATTCGGTCGACGAGCGGCTGCTGCGACGGGCCGAAAAACTGGGCGTGCTGAGGGTGCTGGCCGACGGCAACATCGAGGTGATCAGCCCGCGCCTGCACGGTGCCGCGACGCGGATGATCGAGTTCGGGGTCAGCCCGACCGCGGCGATCGCCCTGGCGGCGAAGCTTCACGAGCACGCCGACGCCGTCGCCCGCGCCTACATCGACCTCTTCACCGAGCAGATCTGGGGCCCGTTCGACAAGGCGGGCCGTCCCGAAGAGGATTGGCAGAAGGTGCTCGAGGCACTAGAGGCCATGCGCCCCCTTGCCTCCGACGCCCTCCTGGCGATGTTCCAGATCACGATGGGCGAGGAGACCGAGAAGGCCGCCGAGGCGACCCTCCGCAACGCCGGCAAACCGCCCGCGCGCGGCCGAGGGCGCAAGCGCCGCTAGGGCTTCTGGCCCGCCTTCCGCGTCTTCTTCGGATCCTGGCCGAGGATCTCGAAGCTCTTCGTCAGCGGCTTCGCGGTGTTGTTCGATTCGTCGGTGGCGCGGAGGACGGCGACGTAGCGGCCGGGGCGGGCCTTGAAGTGCTTCCAGCGCGCCGCCAGGCGGAAGTGGTTGATGCCGATGTAGGTGGGCCATTCGTGGTAGCCGTTGTAGACCCGATGGCCTTTGGAGTCGAGGCGGTAGTACTCGGCGTCGAGTGAGCCGCCCGAGTCGATCGAGGCGCGCATCTTGGTGCCGTTTGTGCCCTTGAACTTGGTCTTCGCCAGCTTCACTTCGCCGATCGTCGGCGGGCTCAGGTCGACGTTCAGCGGTGGCCGCGGGCCCGGGTCGGAGAGCGGGTTGCCGGGGACGTCGGCGACGATCACCTCACCGCGGACCCAGGCGTGGAGCTTGCACTGGAAGAAGTATTCGCCGGGCTGGGTGAATTCGAGCGTGTATTCGTCGCCCGCCCGGTGGTGGGGGACGTCGGTGCCCGGGTCGGAGT
>JAFDWD010000747.1 GCA_018268695.1 Actinomycetota bacterium | reverse complement strand
CGCCGAGCGCTTTCACCAGCTTCCCGCGCACCTGATCCTGGCCGATGTCGCCGAAGTCGATGCCCCACTTGGCGTCGTACTCGGAAGCCGCCGCGTCGTGGTAGCGGGTGTTGACGTCCTTGATGTGCTCCGGCGTTGCGGTGGGCGAGGCGGGCATGCGGCCGGGACTTTATGGGTCCGCTGCAATACGGTGCGGCCCCGTGACCGAGGAGATCCTGCAGACAAATCAGCCCGAGGGGGTGCCGCCGCTGCCGCTGACCGGCGAGCGGACGCTCCCCGACGTCCCCGCCGAGAACTACTGGTTCCGGCGTCACCTGGCGGTGTACGAGTGGATCGCGGCGCGGGTCGGCGGCCTGCGCGTGGTCGACATGGCGTGTGGGGAGGGATACGGATCGGACCTGATGGCCGCCGCTGGCGCGGCGAGCGTGGTCGGCGTCGATGCCAACCCGGACGCCCACGAGCACGCGCGGCTGCGCTACGCGCGCCCGAACCTGCGCTTCGACCGCAACGCGGTCGAACTCTTCAGCGAGCCCTGCGACGCGATCACCTTCCTGCAGACGATCGAGCACGTCCAGGACCCCGGCGCCGTGCTGGAGCACTTCAAGTCGATGCTCGGCGATGATGGCGTCGCCTACGTCTCGACCCCGAACCTGCTGACGCTGGCGCCGGAGGGCGCCGAGAAGTCCGACAACCCCTGGCACATCAAGGAGTACCGGGCGGCGGAGTTCCGCGAGCTCTGCGAGGCGCATTTCGGCCGGGTGGAGATCCTCGGCCTCTTCCACGCGCGCAAGCTGCGGGTGCACGGTTGGGCGCTGAAGCTGGGGTGGGACGACGTCCACAAGCGCCTGGGACTGACCAAGCCCTTCTACGACCGCTTCACGCCGGCGATCGCCGCCTCCGACTTCCGCCTCGCGACCGAGGACCTCGACCGCGCGCTCGACTTCCTTGCCGTCTGTCGCCCCTGACGCTCCCGCTCCTCTGCACGCTTGTCTTCCTATGCGAGACAAGCGTGCAGAAGGTTCGGTGGGGGACCTGGCGATCGTGCTGCACTCGCACATGCCCTACGTCGAGGGGTTCGGGACCTATCCGTTCGGCGAGGAGTGGCTCTTCGACGCGGTCATCCGCTCCTACCTGCCGGTGCTCGAGGTCGCGCGGGACCTGACGCTGACGGCGACGCCGGTGCTCGCCGACCAGCTCGAGGACGCGGGCGCGGCGGAGCGGCTGCGTAGCTTCCTGGTCGAGTACCGGATCGGCTCGGCGGAAGCCGACCTCGGCGACGTCGACGAGGAGCTGCGGCCGGCCTGCGCGGCGGAGCGCGACCGCTACCGGCGCGCGCTGGAGCTCCTCGACGCGGCCGGCGGCGACCCGCTGGCGCCGTTCCGGCGGGCGGCGGGGGAAGGACGGGTGGCGTTGGCGGCGTCGTCGGCCACCCACGCGCTCTTGCCGCTGCTGGCGACGCGCGCCGGGCTGGCGCTGCAGCTCGACGCCGGGATCCGCTCGCACCGCCGCCGCTTCGGCTGGGACGGCGGCTTCTGGCTGCCGGAGTGCGCCTATGACCCGGGGCTCGAGTGGGACCTGGCGCGCGCCGGCGTCGAGTGGTTCTGCGTCGATCAGAGCGCCTACGAGGAGCCGTTCGCCGCGCTCCGCCCGGTGGCGACCGAGGCGGGCCCGGTGGCGCTGCCGATCGACTGGGAGGCGATCTCCTGGCTCTGGGACCTCAGCGGCTACCCCTCTGACCCGGCGTATGCGGTCTTCGACGGCAAATCGCTGCGCGGGATGCGCCTCTGGCGGATCGGCGGCGGCGCGTACGACCCGGCTGCCGCGGCCGCCGCGGCGCGTCGCCAGGCCGACGAGTTCCTCGGCGCGATCGCCGCGCGCCTGCGCGACTACGCCGCCGAGCGGGGACGGCGGGGCCTCGTCACCTTCGCGATCGACACCGAGCTGCTCGGCCACTGGTGGTAGGAGGGGCCGCTGTGGCTCGCGGCGGTGCTGGAGGGGGCAGGGGCGGCGGGCGTCCGCCTCCTGACCGTCCCGCAGGCGCTCGAAGACCACGAGCCGGAGCGCCGCCCCCTGCGCCGCGCCAGCTGGGGCGAGGACAAGGACCTCTCGACCTGGGACTCG
>JAFDWD010000746.1 GCA_018268695.1 Actinomycetota bacterium | reverse complement strand
GCCGAAGCCGGTCTCGACCGCGTTTATCCCGGCCAGCACCGCCGGTCCCTGAGGGCCGAGGGCGTAGGCGGCGGAGGCGCGGCGGTAGATCGGGATCAGCTGCGGCGGCACCGCGGTGGCCGCGCAGGCAGAGGCGGTCAGGGAGGGGATCTGCAGGAGCGGGGCGGGGAGGTTGGTGCCGGCTTCTTCGCCGGCGCGCCTGGCGGCTTCGTCGGCTTCTTCTTCGGTCCCGGCTTCGGCCAGTTCTTCTTCGCCCTTGGTCTTGTTGGTTATGCCGGGTTCTTCGGCGGTGGTGCCGCCGGAGGCCGGGGGCAGCTTCGGATGGCGGATCGCTTCGGGGACGAGAGGGGCGTTTTCGGTGACGCCTTCGTCAGCGGACTTCGAGCCTTCGGTGCTCGGGGGCGCTTCGGTCCCGGCCGCTTCGCTTCCCGATTCCGAGCCCGATTCGTTCGGTGCGGCCGCTTCCTTCGCGGGCGCCGGCGGGCTGTTTTCGACCGGCGCCCCCAACGTCGCGCCGTGCGTGGGTTCCTTGTTTTCCGCCGCCGCGGCGACGCCGATCGGCAACGCGAGGGCGACGGTGAGGACGCCGGCCGCGGCGGCCGCGCGGAGCTTGCGGGGAAAGACGGGCATCAGCTCAGCCGAGGACGTTGGTGACTTGCCACTTCTTGCCCACGCCCTGTTCCATTTCGAGCCGCAGCTCTGAGGTCACGCCGACCCGCAGCAGGGAGACGCTGACGGTGTAGACGTTCCCTTTCGAGGGCCCGGCGACGACGTTGACCACCTTCGCCTTCGGCACCGTGACGCTTGCCGGCTGGCGCGGGGGGCGGCGGAGGAGGGAGCGGGCAAGCTGTTTCGTGCTCGTCAGGCCGAAGGTCTTGCGGACTTTCGTGTCGATTCCGCCGACCTCATAGGAGACGAAGGCCTCGGCGAAGCGTCGCGCGACCTTCTTCGCCGCCTTCGGGGCGGGCGGCCCGGTGAGTTCGTCGACCCCGTTGGCGGCTTCGCCACTCGCCGCGGTTCCGGTGCCTGCTTCGGCGATCTCGGCGCCGCTCGCCGTCGCCAGGCTCGAGGCCTGCGCCTGCGCGGAGGCCGTGGCCTCCGGAGTCGAGCCGATCTTCGCGGTGGACGCGGGAGCG
>JAFDWD010000745.1 GCA_018268695.1 Actinomycetota bacterium | reverse complement strand
GTCGCGCTGGGGATCGGGATGATCGCGCTGCACGACACCTGGTCCGAACACGGCACCACGACCGCGATCCTCGACATCGGCCTCGGGATCGCCTCGCTGGCCGCGCTCTGGGACCGCCGCCGGCACCCGGTCGGAGTGGCGGCGTTCGTCATCCCCGCCGCATCGGTCTCGGGACTGGCGGCGGGCGCCGGGCTGGCCGTCCTCTTCAACGCCGCGGTCCGTTGCAGCCGGCGCGACCTGATCTGGATCACCGTCGCCTCGGTCGCCGGCTCGCTCGTCTACTCGCTGCTCTACGCCGTCAGCGGCGCCGATTTCCGGAACAACTTCCTCGTCGGCATCCTGCTCTACGGCTTCACGATCGGCTGGGGGCTCTTCGTGCGGGTGCGTCGCGACCTGGTCGGCCAGCTGCACGAGCGGGCGGCACGGCTGGAAAGCGAGGGCCGGCTGCGGGCCGAGCAGGCGCGCTCGGCGGAGCGCGAGCGGATCGCGCGGGAGATGCACGACGTGCTCGCCCACCGGCTCTCCCTGTTGAGCCTGCACGCGGGGGCGCTCGAATTCCGCCCGGGGGCGCCACCGGAGGAGATCGCCGCGACGGCCGGGGTCGTCCGCGAGGCGGCGGCCGCGGCGCTGGAGGAGCTGCGCGACGTGGTCGGGGTGCTGCGCGAGGGGACCGACTCCGAGACGCGCCGCCCACAGCCCGGCCTGGCCGACGTGCCGACGCTGATCGAGGAGTCGCGCGCGGCGGGGATGCGCATCGAGGCCGAGCTCGACCTGCCCGAGGAAGCCGGCGCCACGATCGTCGGCCGCACCGCCTACCGGGTCGTCCAGGAGGGCCTGACGAACGCGCGCAAGCACGCGCCCGGGGTGCTGGTGCGGGTGAAGGTCACCTCCTCACCGGAGACGCTGAGGATCGAAGTGCGCAATCCGGCGCCGCTGGTGCCGCCTCCCGCCCCCGCGCTTCCCGGCGCGGGAAGCGGCCTGGTCGGTCTCGTCGAGCGGGTCGGGCTGGCCGACGGCGAACTCCGCCAGGACATCACACCGGGCGGCGACTTCATCCTGGAGGTGATCCTGCCGTGGGGACGATGAGCCCGATCCGGGTGATGCTGGTCGACGACGATCCCCTGGTCCGCTCGGGCCTGCGGATGCTGCTCGGCGGGACCGAGTCGATCGAGGTCGTCGCCGAGGCCGACGACGGTGACAAGGTCCTCGGCGCGGTGGACCGGCACCGTCCCGACGTCGTCCTGATGGACATCCGCATGCCGGGCCTCGACGGCGTCAGTGCCGCCGGCCTCCTCGCCGCCCAACCGGCCCCGCCCGCGATCCT
>JAFDWD010000744.1 GCA_018268695.1 Actinomycetota bacterium | reverse complement strand
GTCACCGATCCGCTCGACGCGGTCGGCAACACCACCAAGGCGGTGACCAAGGGATACGCGATCGGCTCGGCGGCACTCGCCGCGCTGGTCCTCTTCGCCGCCTTCCGCAGCGAATTAGCCGCCGAAGCGCCGGCCGGGTACAACCTCAACTCGCTGTTCCACCTGACCAGCCCAGACGTGCTGATCGGGCTGATCATCGGCGGGATGATGGTCTACCTGTTCGTGGCCTTCTCGATCGAGGCGGTTGGTCGGGCCGGCGGCCAGGTGGTCGAGCAGGTGCGAAGGCAGTTCAAAGAGCACCCGGGGATCATGGACGGGACCGAAAAACCCGAGTACGGGGAGACGGTCTCGATCGTCACCTTGGCGGCGCAGAAAGAGATGATCCTGCCCGCCCTGATCCCCATCGTGGTGCCGGTCATCGTCGGCCTGCTCAGTGTCGACGCGCTGGGCGGCCTGTTGATCGGCGTGATCGTGGTCGGCCTCTTCGTCGCGATATCCATGACCGCCGGCGGCGGTGCCTGGGACAACGCGAAGAAGTTGATCGAGGACGGCGCCCACGGTGGCAAGGGCTCCGAGGCCCACGCGGCCTCGGTGACCGGCGACACCGTCGGCGACCCCTACAAGGACACGGCGGGACCGGCGATCAACCCGATGATCAAGGTCGCCAACATCGTCGCGATCCTGATCATCCCGATAGTTCATTTCTGACGGCTTGGCCCCCGCCCGGGCGGCGTTATGCGGTTCGGGCGGGGGCGGCAGTCCTAGAAGCGGTGTCCTGGGCGTCTCATGGAGGTCCTGGCAGGCTGTGACCTCCATGAGACGCCCAGGACGGAGGGAGTGCGGTGTTTCTCCGAGGGTCCGTGCGTGATAAGCCACACCCGGCCTACCCCGGAACGCGCGTGGCAGATTCACCCCCTATGAGGGGGTCAACCTGCCACGCGTGAAGGTCGGTGTTGTGCAACACGCACCGAGTTCAGGACTTCCCACGCTCTCATGCACGGAAGCGTGGACTTCCCGCCATCTTCCGCACGTCTCCCGCGACGGCGTCGGACTTCCTCCACACCTTTCGGCCGGGCTCGCCGACGGGCCGCGTGGGAGGGCGCGGGGCGCCCTCCCACGGAGCGATGTCGTTCCTCTCAGTGCCCGTGGCCGGGGTGGTAGGTCGGGCCGCCGGGGTGGTACCAGGGGCCGTGGCCGCCGTCGTCGCTTCCCGGGTTCCAGGGGAACTGGTAGGCGCGGTAGCTGTTGACGCCGTCGGGGAACTGGGCGTCGTAGAGCAGGGTGCCGTCGGGGGCGAACTCCGAGAAGTAGGGGAGTGAGCCCCAGCCGACGACGGAGTTGCCGTTCTCGGTCCGCTGCTGATTACCCTGCGAGGGGGCGGTGAGGCCCTCGGGCTGGTCGAACGACTTGATCAGCGTCGCGGTGTGGGTACGCGGATCGACCTTGACGGTGACGGCGCGGCTGTGGCCGAGCTCGGCCGTCGCGTCTTGGCCGGTGTTGGCGACCCCCGCCGACTCGTTGTCGAAGAACGTGTAGATGCCGTTCCCCTGAGCCTCGAAATCATGCTGCCAGGCGGTGATCAGGCCAGCTTTGTTGAGAACCTGGCCGGGTGCCGCGGTGATGTTGAAATTGTTCGCGCTGGCCTTGCCGCCGAGCTGCCAGACGATCCGCCCGCTGTGGCGATCGACCTTGTAGGCGGTCCAGGTGTTGCGGGCGTCGATCAGCAGGTTGCCGTCGGTGTCCAGCTTCACCGCGTTGATGTGGAACCAGTCCCACGGTGAGCTCGTGGAGGCGGGCAGGGGCTGCTCGCTCTGGCTATAGGGGACATGGTCGGCGCTGTTCCATTCGAACAGGACCGTGCCCGTCTTGATGTCGATTTCCTGGACGACGCCATCGATCACGGTCTGGTTCGAGGGCCCACCGATCGACGTGAGGTCGGCCTGCGCCGTCGTGTAGGCAAGGATCAGCGCCGTGTTCCAGGGGGTGATCACGAACTCATGGCCGTCGGCGTTGAGGCCGTTGCCGGCCTTGACGGTCGCGATCGGCTGGTACTTGTCGTTGTAGATGTAGTCGACGCCGCTGGCGAGGCCGCCGAGGCCGGTGCCCTGCCACCAGGTCAGGACGTTCTGGCCCTTGTAGGTCTGGACGCGGAAGTCCGACGCCTCCTGTCCCTGCGGGATCGGCTTGAACCAGACGACGTTGCCGTTCGGGTCGAGGATCTCGGGACCGTTCGCGTAGGTCGATTGGTTGCTGAACGGGGAGACGAAGAAGTCGCCCTGTCCGACGTTGCCGTGGGTCAGGACGGTGACGGGTGGGGGTGAGGTCGGGGTGTCGGCCGAGGCCGGCCCGGCGGCCACGAGGGCGCCGAGCGCCGTCGCGGCGACCACGGCGACGATCCGCGCTCTGATGTTCGAGAGGTGCATAGGGCTCTGTGTTCCTTTCCTGATGAGCCAGTTGACTGGTCCGGTGCGGCCGTGCCGGGGCGGCCGAAAGGGGTTCTACCCAGTTGCACATCTTTTTGACCATCTAGATCAACAAATACCCATTTGGGGTCTGACGAGGGGCGCTAGTAGCCTTCCGTCTATGAAGCAGGGGCTTCTGAGCGTTTGGCGTGCGTTGACCTGGCCGTGGCGGCGGTTCCCGAAGACCGTCGCCGGGATGACCGGGCTCTTCGCGCTGCTCTGCCTGGTCGTCGTCGGCTCGAACGCCTACATCCTGCTGAGCACCAGCGGCGAGGCGACCGCCGACGTCGCCGACGTGCCGCCCGCCGAAGTGGCGATCGTGCCCGGCGCGCTGGTCAACGCCGACGGCCGCATGAGCGGCATGCTCGCCGACCGGGTCAAGGAGGCCTCGCTGCTCTGGCACGCGGGCAAGGTGTCGAAGATCCTCGTCTCCGGCGACCACCACACCTGGGCCTACGACGAGCCCGACACGATGCGCAAGGCGCTCGTCCGCGACGGCGTCAAGCCGGAAGACATCTTCGAGGACCACGCGGGCTTCGACACCTGGGCGACGATGGTCCGCGCCCGCTCGATCTTCAACGTCCACGATGCCGTCGTCGTCACCCAGGGCTTCCACATGCCGCGTGCCCTCTACCTCGGCGAAGCGGCCGGGATCCACGTCACCGGCCTCCTCGCCGACCAGCACAAGTGGGGCTACCAGGGCGAGCGCTCCGAAATCCGCGAGGTCTTCGCCCGCGTCAAGGCGATCTGGGACACCACCGTCGACACCCCGGCGATGGCGGGCCCCTCGATCCCGATCCAGACCGCCGACGGTCGCGAAAGCTGGGGCCCGGCACCGCCGCCCGGCACCCCGCCGGCCGGCTCCCCGGACTGAGAATCCAGCCTTGAGAAACCTGCGCGCCCTCGGAATCTGCGCCGCGATCGCCATCGGCGCCTCCCTCGGCACCTTCGCTCCGGCGGCTCTGGCGGCGCCGTCAAACGACGAATTCGCCCAACGCCAGTTCATCGGCAACCAGCTTCCGGTCCATCTGTCCGAGTCGAACGCGGAAGCGACCCGCGACGGCTACCTCGAAGTCGGTCCCTTCGCCAAGGGGCACTCGATCTGGTGGGAATGGGAATCGCCGTCGACCCAGTGGACGACCGTCGGTACCTGCGGCAGCGAATTCCAGACGGTCGTCGGCGTCTTCGCGGGGACCGAACTCCAGCGCCTGACCCCGATGGCGAGCGGTAATGCCGACGAGGGTCCAGGCTGCTACGACGCCGGCTCGCGGTACACGTTCTGGGCCGAAGCCGGACAGAGATATGACATCGCCGCCGACGGTGTCGGCTTCTACCTCCCGCCGCAGGAACCGCCGTCGGGCGAAGGGACGATCAGCCTGGCGATCGAAGCGACCCCGCCGCCGCCGAACGATGCCTTCGCGGCCGCCATCCCGATCGAAGGCCCATATGCCGAAATCAACGCCAACCCGATCACCGAACCGGGCGGCCCGAAGCGGCTGATCAGGCAGGTCTTTGGTTACAACTGGGGTGCCACCGCGGAACCCGGCGAGCCCCTGCACGCAGGCGTCCCGGGGGGAGCGTCGGTCTGGTACCGGTGGACCCCGCCGGTCTCCGGCGAGGCGCTGATCGACTCCCAGGGCGGGCCCGGCCTGCTCGCCCTATACGGAGGGACGACGCTGACCGGGCTGACCCCGCTCGGGTCGATTGCGAGGCCCTACGAACCGTTCCAGGCTCACGTCGACGCGGGGACCGAATACCGGATCGCGGTCGATGGTGCGAGCGTGGAAGGCAAAGCGACGATGGGCGCGTTGAAGTTCGATGTCGCGCTGATCCCGGATCAGCCTCTGTCGCCGCCCTCGGAGTCAGCTTCGAGCGCTCCAGGCCGGCCCTCCGCCAAGGCCGACCCGACTGCCGCCGAGCGCACCGGGGAACCTGCGGTCCCGACGCGGCCCGTCCTCGTCCGTCCCGCGATCGATGCCGCGACGGGCACGGCGACCTTCCGCTTCCACGGTTCGCGGGCGGGCCTGGCCTACAGCTGCAAGGTGGACGCGAAGGGACCCCGCGCGTGCTCCTCGCCGTATGAGGTGCGCGGATTGGCCCCCGGCAGGCATCGCCTGGAGGTCCGGGCGCGGGTACCCGGCGGGGCTCTCTCCCGTGCCACGGTCGTCCACTTCTGGGTGCCCGCCGCACACCGGCGCCACCATCAGGCGGGCTGAGCGGCTAGCTTCCCCGCCGTGCCTGAGGGGTGGGTCAACGTCTACGACGCGCAGGAGGAGGCCGAGCGCAGGCTCGAGCCCGGGCCGCGCGGCTATTTCTCCGGCGGTGCCGGGGACGAGGTGACGATGCGCGACAACGTCGCGGCCTGGCAGGGATGGCGACTGCGGCCGCGGCAGCTGACCGGGGTCGAGGTGTCCTCGGCCGCGGCGACGGTGCTGGACGCGCCGGTGGCGGCCCCGGTGCTCGTCGGCCCGGTCGCCTTTCAGCGGCTGCTGGACCCCGAGGGGGAGGTGGCAATGGCGCGCGCCGCCGCCGCGTTCGGGACCGTGATGTGCCTTTCGACGCTGGCCACGGCGCGGCCGGGCGAGGTCGCGGCCGCCGCGCCCGGCGGCCGGCGCTGGTTCCAGCTCTATCCCTTCAGCGACGCCGGGGTGACGCGGGCGCTGATGGAGGAGGCGGTCGCGGCGGGCTTCGAGGCGGTGGTGCTGACCGTCGACGCGCCGCCGGGCGGGAACCGTGAGTCCGACCTCCGCCAGGGCTTCACGATCCCGGCCGAGATCGAGATCCCGAGCGTGGCCGCGGCCTTCGGCGGCTCGCGCACCTTGACGGTGGGCGAAGCGTTCGATCTGATGACCCGCACCATCACCTGGGAGGACCTCGGCGGGATCGCCGCGGAGGCGGGCGTGCCGCTCCTGGTCAAGGGGCTGGTGACCGCCGAGGACGCGGCGCTCGCGGTCGAGTACGGCGCCGCGGGCGTGGTC
>JAFDWD010000743.1 GCA_018268695.1 Actinomycetota bacterium | reverse complement strand
GACGACGGTAGGGCGCGGGGAGCAGATCGTCACCTCGCCGCGGTCGCCCGCCCGATCCTCAAGTGCCAGGGCCGCCTCCAACGCGGCGACGCCGCCACCTGCGATCAGTACTGAGTCCTTCATCGGTGGGCCTTTCTCGTTCCAGGGCTGAGCATGGCCCCACTGTCCCGCGTCTGCGAGGCCGCGCCATCCGTCCGATCCCGGCGAGGTGGGTGCGGGTTTGCCACCACCAGCTCGACCGCCCGCGCCAGCTCCTCGACGTCCTCGAGGGAGAGCAGGCCGAGGCTGCCGTCGGCGCGGCGGACGAGCGCGCGGCGGGCGCGGAGGAAGGCGGGGCGCTCGATCAGCTCCCCGAGGTCGGTGTCCTCGTCGACCACCAGTTCGGGGTCGATCTCCTGGAGGTGGCGCTCGATCTCCGACGGGCCGCCCGGGATCGGCGTCGCGAGGCTGCCGGCGCGGCGTCCGGAGAGGTCGGCCTGCAGGCGGGTCTCGGTTTCTTCGGCCTTCGCCGCCCAGATCACGAACACACCGATGATCGCGAACCAGAAGCCGGAGAAGACGCCGGCGAAGGTGGCGGCCAGGCCCAGCACGATCATCGCCCAGCCGATCCCACGGCCGAGCCGCGCGGCCGTCATCGTCGCCCTCCTCAGGTCGCCGACCCGCCGCCAGATCAGCGCACGGGCGATGCGGCCACCGTCGAGCGGGAACGCCGGGAGCAGGTTCAAGGCGAGGATCGCCGCGTTGACGAAGGCGAGGTAGTCGAGCAGCGCCCGCAGGGCGGGCGCCGAGCCGACCGGGACGGCAAGGGCCGCGGCGGCGCAGAGGATCGTGATCGCCAGGGTGACCGCCGGGCCGGCGGCGGCGAAGGCGAGCTCGTCGGCGGCATGCGTCGGCTGCCCCTTCATCCGGGCGAGGCCGCCGAGGAGCCAGAGGTCGATCTCCTCGATCTCCACCCCGCGCCGGCGGGCGACCAAGGCGTGGCCGAGCTCATGCAGGAGGACCCCGGCGAAGAGCAGCAGCGCGCTTGCCAGGCCGAGCGCGTAGACGGCCGCGGCCGAGATCCCGTCGACCTGTTCGGGGTAGTAGCCGGCGCCGAGGGACCAGGCGATCAGGGCGACGATCAGGAGCCAGGCGGGCTGCACCCCGATCGGGATCCCGAACAGGCGGCCGAGGCGGATGCGGGCGCTCATGGGGCAGATCGTCCCCCGCGGGGCGCGGGTCGCCATCGGTGCCGAGCCGCCGCGTCGCTGTGGCCTTCTCCGGATGGCGGCGACCCGCCGGAGACCTAGCGTCGCCAGATGCCCTTGAACCCGAAACAGGAGGACGCATGACGCGGTTACTGGTCGCGGTCGACGGCACCGCCGCGGGGCGCGACGCGCTCGAGCTGGCGCGGGTGCTCTGCAACGCGACCGGATCGAGCGCGCTGCTCATCCAGGTGGTCTACGCGGGCCCGCTGCCGATGGAGTTCGCGCTGCTGGCGGAGGAGGAAGCGCGCGCCGCGGCGCCGCTGATCGAGCAGGCGCGCCAGGCGCTGCCCGGCATCGAGGTCGAGACGCGCGTCTACGGGGGCGGCTCCCCCGCCGCGATCCTCACCTCGATCTCCGAAGAGGAGGAGCTCGACGGCATCGTGATCGGCGCGCCCCATCGCCACGGCCTCGACCGGCTTGTCTCCGGCAGCGTCGCGGTCAGCGTCCTGAACGGGGCGAAATGCGACGTCTTCGTCGCGCCGCCCGGCTACGCAGACGCCCCCCACGAGGGCCTGAAGACCGTCGCGCTCGGCTACCTCGGCACGCCGGAGAGCAAGGTGGCGCTGCAGCGCGCCCGCGACCTCGTCGACCCGGAGGGTGAAGTCAGGCTGCTGGTGGTCGCCGAACCACCGGTGCCGCTTTCCTTCGCCGGTCCGAACGTCGCCGTCCCGACCGACCCCGAGGCGGTGATGTCGGAAGGGCTGTCGCTGTTCCCGCGAGAGATGAACGTCGAACCGCACCGGTGCAACGGCGCCGCCGGGCCCGAGCTGGAGAAGGCCTGCGCGGAGGGCGTCGACCTGCTGGTGTTGGGCTCGCGCGGCTACGGCCCGGTGAAGCGGGCCCTGCTCGGCTCGGTGTCGAGCCACGTGTTCCGCCACGCACCCTGTCCGCTACTCGTCACCAGGCGGCCCTGATGGCGCGGCCGAAGTTCGTCCTCCTGCCCTCGCACCCGCCGGAGCGGTGGGCCCCGGTGCTCGGCGTCGCCGAGTACACCCGCGTCGAGGCGGCGGCGCGCCGGGCGCGCGAGCAGTTCGAGGGCCGCGCCATCTGGCACGTCAGCTCGACCCTGCGCGGCGGCGGCGTCGCCGAGATGCTGCACTCGCTGCTGCCCTACGTGCGCGGCGCCGGGATCGACACCCGCTGGGCGGTGCTGCGCGAGGACCCGGCGTTCTTCGCGCTGACCAAGCGCCTCCACAACAACCTCCACGAGGACGCGGGCGACGGCGGCCCGCTGGGGGAAGAGGAGCGGGCGCTCTACGAGGGGACGCTGGAGCGGAGCGCCCGTCACTTCGAGGGCCTGGTGGGCGCCGAGGACGTCGTCTTCCTGCACGACCCGCAGACCGCCGGGCTCGCCCCCCACTTCAAGGCGCTCGGCGCGACCGTCATCTGGCGCTGCCACATCGGCGTCGACGATCCCGGGCCGACGGCGCGGCGTGCGCAGCGGTTCCTGGCCGACGACGTCGAGGCCGCCGACACCCGCGTCTTCTCCCGGCCGGGGCTGGTCTGGCCGGAGCTCGACCCGGATGGCTGCCGGATGATGGCGCCCTCGATCGACCCGTTCTCGCCGAAGAACCAGGCCCTGGTGGCCGGTTGCGGGCCGGCGATCCTCGCCACCGTCGGCCTCACCGCGCCGGATGAGGCGGACGACGGGGTCGTCTTCACCCGCGCCGACGGCAGCCCCGGTCGGGTCGAGCGGCGCGCCGAGTTGATCCAGGACGAGCCGATTCCGGCGGATGCCCAGCTCGTCGCCCAGGTGTCCCGCTGGGACCGGCTGAAGGATCCCGACGGGCTGCTCGAGTGCCTGGCGGGCGAGCTCGCCTCCGCGGCGAACGTCCACCTCCTGCTGGCCGGGCCGGATGCCGCGTCCGTCGCCGACGACCCGGAGGGGGCGCTCGTCTGGCGCGAGGTCCGCGAACACCGGCGGGTCCTGCCGCCGGAGGTCCGCCGGCGGGTGCACCTGGCCGGGCTCCCGATGGTCGACCTCGACGAGAACGCGGCGATGGTGAACGCGATCCAGCGACGCGCCGACGTGGTCGTGCAGAAGAGCCTCGCCGAGGGGTTCGGCCTGACCGTCGCCGAGGCGATGTGGAAGCGGCGGCCGGTGGTCGGCAGCCGGATCGGCGGCATCGGCGAGCAGATCGTCGACGGCGAGAGCGGCCT
>JAFDWD010000742.1 GCA_018268695.1 Actinomycetota bacterium | reverse complement strand
TGAAGATGGGCCTGGTCGGTTCGATCGCGGTGTTCAGCTACCTCCACGCCCTCCGCCTCCGCCCCCGCGTCCTGGCCGCCAACCCCCACCCCGATCCCAGGGAGGAGAGACTCCACTGGCGCCTCCTTCGCGGCGAGCCCGCGATCGGGGCGGTCGTGCTCCTCGTCGCCGCCCTCCTGGTCGCCTATCCGCTGCCGCCGCGACAGCTGAGCGGCGCCGAGGGAGCGGCGGCGCCCGCCTCACCCTGCCGGCCGTCCTGTCCGCTTCCGAAGCTGAAGTCGAACCAGCTGGCCGTGGCAGACGCGGCCGGCTCCTCGATCGTCGCCGCATGGGTGCGGCAGGGACCCGCGGGCCTCGAGGGCACGCTGCGCCTGTTCGACACCGAACTCAAGCCACCGGCGGGGAAGCCGATCCTCGCCGGGGCCGAGTTGAGAAGCTGCGGGCCGGGATGCTGGAGCTTCCGCCTCTCCGGGCGCCCCCGGACGATCGCCGTGTCGGTGACCGAGGAGGGCAACCTGTACACGGCCCGCCTACCGGTCCGGTGGCAGGCGGGGAGAGGGGCTGACGAGCGCGCGCGGCAGTTGCTGGGTCAGGCCCAGGCAGCGATGAACCGGCTGCGGAGCGTGCGCGAGTACGAACGGGTGACGAGCGGACCCGGGAGCCTGGCCGTCTCCCACTACCGACTCCAGGCCCCGGATCGCTCCGCGTTCCGGACCGACCTCGGAGTGCGCTCGATCACGGTCGGCCCTTATACCTGGGAAGCCCAGGGGCAGGGTCCGGTCACCGCGAGGACGCGCTGGGTCCGCACCCGCTACGCCGGCGGCGGGCCCGCGTTCAGGACGGGATCCTGGTTTCGCTGGACGCCCTACGCCCAGGCCGTGCGCCTGCTCGGCTACCGCTGCGAGGACGGCCGTCGGGTCGCCGAGCTCGCCCTCTACGACCAGGGAACGCCCTCCTGGTGGCGCTTCACCATCGACCTCGGCTCGATGCGGGCCACCAAGAGCCGCCTGATCGCCCAAGGTCACTACTCGACCCAGCGCTACTTCGCCTACAACCGGCCGACCCGGATAGCGCCCCCGCGCGGCGGCTCCTGACCCCCGCCCGGACGCTCAGGCCTTCGCCGGACCTCCGCAGCCCTCCTCCAGTCCCCAGTGCTTCGCGATCTCGGCGGCGGAGAAGTGCCGCCGCGCGATCAGGAACCTCGCCTGGCCCTTGAAGGCCTGCCAGCGCCAGCACGGACAACAGCAGGGGCCACCGAGGCTGGAGAGCTTGGTCGCCCGCGTGTAGATGGCCGCCTCCCGCCAGTCCAGCGCGATCTTGCGGTAGCCCAACAGCCGCTGGGCGAGGCGGACGGAGACGTCGTAGGGGTCGCTCGGGACGAGCCCGGTCTGGCGGTAGGCCCGCAGGCCGCGGAGCTGCTGCCGGTAGCGAGCCCGGTCCATCGGGAAGCAACACGATCCCTGCAGGCGCGCGCCCATCGGCATCTGCCGGAGTTCGGTGGCGGCCAGGTTGCAGCGGTTGGTCTGAGCGCCCGCGAGCTCGGCGAAGTGATCGGCGACCGGCGTCATCGCCTGCGGGCGCCCTGACCCCGCACTCTTCCGTGAGTCGGCAGCCGTCAGGTTCAGGACGAGCACGGCGGCGGCGACCGCAGCCAGAAGCCCGAGGCCGAGGAACAGGCGAGACGTGGCTCGAGGTCGGCGCTCCATCCCTAGCCCGTCACGCCACCCGGAACCTGCGCCGGGGTCCCGAAGGCGACGACGATCTGCTGGGCGTCCTCGAGGTGGAGGTTACCGAACGCGTTCGACGGCTTGCCGTCCACCCACATCCTGACCGCCTTGGGACCGGAGGCTCGATAGGGGCCGAGCCGCCGGTTCGAGAATGGCACGCCCCAGACAGCGAAGAACTGGCCGAGGCGGGAGCCGGGTATCCCCTCGTCGTGGATCGTGCCGCTCGGGTCGTGGGTGTGGAGGCCGGCCATCTCCATCGACGGCCGGGCCGGGTCGACGCCGATGTCCGCCGGCACCGCGACCTGCCTGCCGTCGACGTAGACGGTGATGTGGGGGTGTATGTGGAAGGAGCTGCTCATCGTGTCCATCATGGTCGGGACGTTGGCGGCCGCCTCGCGTTCTCCCAGGCCTTCGTAATGCGTACCGAAGGCGCCGCCGACGTCGGCCGAGCTCGAACTGCCACCGCTGCCGCCGGCGATCGCCACGACGAACCCGGCGATCACAAGGATGGCGAGCACAGCCGCGAGCCCGTAACCCCACATACGTCTCCGTCCACTTCCTTCGGCGGCCTGCCGGCGCTCGACGCGCTCCTCGCGACGGCATTCCTTCTCTTCCGTGCGGCTCGTCATCATCTCCTCAAGTGCTACGCGGCATAGTAGATAGCCGTCAGCTTAGTAGACTTCGTCAATGGCCGCAGGGCAAAACCCAGGACCGCCCCCGCTGCATGAACTCGAGTCGGAGGTCATGGAGGAGGTCTGGGAGCGCGAAGAGGCGACCGTGCGTGAGGTGCTGGAGACGCTCAACTCGGGCCGCAAGCAGCGCGCCTACACGACGATCACGACGATCATGGCGAGGCTCGAGAAAAAGGGATTCC
>JAFDWD010000741.1 GCA_018268695.1 Actinomycetota bacterium | reverse complement strand
CTCTCCCGGGGAGTCTCTACCGTTGACATCTCCTCACCACCTCTTCTGATAGCCGGTGGTCAGGGCCGTCCCTTTTCGGCGCCACTCCGGCTCTTTGTCGAACTCATTGCGGATGTGTCGGTGTCGGAAGAACCGGACCACCGGTCCGTAGCTGAACTTGGTGATCGCCGCCGCCGCCGCGCCCCATCTGTCCTCGTCCATGAAGGGCATGTATTTGTCGGGGAAGCCGGGCATCGTGCACGCCATGCAGATGCCGCCGACGTTGGGACAACCGCCCAGCCCGCTCTGCCAGCCGCGGACCGGGACGTTGCACTTGACCACCGGGCCCTTGCAGCCCAGTTTCACCAGGCAGCGGTGGTCGGACCCGTATTCGCTGGCGAACTGCCCTTGTTCGGTGTAGCCCGCCCGGTTGCAGCCCTCGCGCACGGTCCGCCCGAAAAGCCACTTCGGTCGCAACGCCTCATCCAGTTCCGGGGCCGGGGCGCGGCCGGCGAGGTGCAGCGCCAGGTAGAGCAGCGTCTCGGTCGTGTTGTCGGGCTGGGCCGGGCAGCCGGGGATGCAGACGACCGGCAGGTTGGCGCTCGACTTCCACCTCCAGCCCAGGTAGTCGGGCAGGCCCATCGCCCCGGTCGGGTTGTTCTTCATCGCCGGGATGCCGCCGTAGGTGGCGCAGGTGCCGAGCGCGACGACCGCCGCCGCCTTCGGCGCCAGCCGGTCGACCCACTCGTTGGTCGTGATCGGCTGGCCGGTGTCGGGGTCGTTGCCCATCCCCGACCAGTAGCCGTCGCCGTTGATCTGCTCGTTCGGGATCGAGCCCTCGACGACCAGCACGAATGGATCGAGCTTGCCCGCCTCGGCGTCGTACCACGCCTGCATGAACTCGTCGCCGACCTCGTAGGCGAGGACCGGGTTGTGGACGACCACTTTCGGCATCCCCGGGATCGCCTGGGTGACGATGTCCTCGAGGCTGGGGCTGGTGGCGGAGGTCATCGCGACCGAGTCGCCGTCGCAGCTGAGGCCCGTCGTCATCCAGATCACGTGAGCCGTGACCTCATCGGTTTTTGCTTCGTCCGGCACGAACTCGACTGACGCCATCGTCGCTCCTCGCTCTCGGTCAGCAGATCCTCGGCAACGGATCGCCCGCAAGCAGATCCATCACCCTTCGTCCTCCGAAGGCGGTCTCGACCAGGACCATCCCCGGCGGTTCCGTCTTCACTTCGCCGATCTCGGCCGCCTCCTCGCACCCGGGGACCGCGCGCAGCGCGTCGAGCGCCGCCGCGGCGCGCTCGGGGGCGACGAAGGCGACCATCTTGCCCTCGTTGGCGATGTACATCGGGTCGATCCCAAGCATTTCGGCGGCGCCGTGGACGGCGGCGTCGACCGGCACCGCGGCCTCGCGCACGACCATCGTCACCTGCGAGGCGCGAGCCAGCTCGTTGAGCACGGTGGCGACTCCGCCGCGGGTGGCGTCGCGCATGCAGCGCAGGGCCTCGCCGCCCGCCTCGAGCAGCGCGTCGGCCACCGGCCACAGCGAGCGAGTGTCGGATTCGATGTCGGCATCCAGCTCGACCTCGCCGCGGGCCAACATGATCGCGGTGCCGTGGGCGCCGACGGCGCCAGAGACGAGGATCCGGTCGCCCGGCTTGATCGCCGCGGTCGAGAGCTGGGCTCGTGGGTCGAGCCGCCCGATTCCCGTCGTACACACGTACATCTGGTCGGCGTGGCCCCGTTCGACGACCTTGG
>JAFDWD010000740.1 GCA_018268695.1 Actinomycetota bacterium | reverse complement strand
GTCATCATTGAGACATGTCTGATACGTCCACCATCGGCACCCAACGGAATCCGCTCGGGACCTGCTCCCCGCATCACGAGGCCTGGCGCTCTCTCGCCCGCACGCATGCCGCGGTCAGCGGTCGCCTGCAGGAGGCGCTCGCGCAGGCGGAGCTGCCGCCTCTGGCCTGGTTCGAGATGCTCGCCGCGATCGCCGCGTCCGATGAAGAGCGGATGAAGATGGGTGAGCTGGCCGAAGCCCTCGTCATCACCCGCGGTGGGCTCACCAAGCTCGTCGACCGCCTGGTCAAGGCGGGCCTGATCGAGCGGACCTTCTGCGAGACGGACCGCCGCGTCAGCTACGCGACCCTGCTCCCCGCGGGCGCCGAGCTGCTCGAAGAAATGGTCCCCGTCGTCTCCGCCGAGCTCGATCTCGCCTTCGCCGCGCGCCTCTCCGAGAACCAGGCCGAGGACCTGAAGGCGACGCTCGACACGCTCCGCAGTTCGGCTTGTAGCGGGGAGTAGGGCTGCGCCTCGGGCGTTGCGCCGGAAAGCTGGCGCCTCAGGCCGCTCCGGCTGGGGAAGCTGGCGCCCGGGGCTGCTGATCGGCGACCCCGGCTGGCTAAGGTCGCCGATCAGCAGCCCAGGTCGGGAGGGTTTCGGGGAGGGACGCTCGTGACCCTTCCTCCACGTTCGTGCGTGTTCCTCATCACCCGTCCCGTCGCTCGTGCACTTGAGGGCGCTATAGGCGGCTCAAGTGCACGAGCGACGGGGACCCTGATGGGAATGTGTGTCCTCCCGCCCTCCCCCGGCCGGAGGCTCCCGCAACCGCCCCGTCCCTAGCCCTCGGTCGCCGCCCCCGCCGGCACCTCCGCCCCCGCACCGATCCGGGCCGGGAGTGCGGCGCCGAACAGTGCCGCCAGGACCGAGAGGCCGGCGCTGACGCCGATCGCGGCGACGAAGCCGTCGCTGAAGTCGGTCGGGGAGGCGTAGCCGCCCGCGCCGGCGAAGGCGGCGACGCCGATCGCGATGCCGAGGACGCCGCCGAGCTCGCGCATCGTCGAGTTGGTGCCCGCCGCCTTGCCGATCGCCTCCACCGGCACCGAGCTGACCACGGAGTTCTGGGCGGCCGGGAAGGACATCGAGATGCCGACGCCGGCGACGATCAGGGGTGGGACCAGGGTCCAGTAGCCCATGCCCGCTTCGGCGACCAGGACGATCCAGCCGAAGCCGATCGCCTGGAGGAGCGGGCCGACGACGAGGAACGGGCGCTCGCCGAAGCGGTCGACGAGCTTGCCCGCCACGGGGGCGACGAAGAAGAGCGTCGCGGTCCAGGGGAGGAGGCGAAGGCCGGCGCCGAGCGGGTCGTACCCGAGCCCCTCCTGGAGGAACTGGGACATGAAGAAGACGGCGCAGAAGAGGCCGCCGACGGCGCAGAAGATCGCCGCGTTGCCCGCCGAGAAGGCGCGCGAGCGGAAGAAGCGCATCGGCAGCATCGGCGCCCGCGCCCGCATCCCGTAGGCGACGAAACCGGCCAGGAGCACGGCCGCGGCGGCGAACGCGCCGAGCACCTCGGCGCTCTCCCAACCCGCGTCGTTGCCGCGGACCAGTCCCCAGACCAGTCCGAGCACGCCGCCGCTGACCAACGCCAGCCCCGGCAGGTCGAGCGCCTTGTCGGGCCCATGGCTCTCCGGGATCCGCCGCAGGACCAGCGGGATCAGCGCCAGCCCGATCGGCACGTTGACCCAGAAGATCCATTCCCAGGCGATGCCCTGGGTGATCGCTCCGCCGACCAGCGGCCCGCCCGCGACCGCCAGCCCGTTGACGGCGAAGAAGATGCCGAGCGCGCCGCCGCGCTTCTCCGGCGGGAAGGCGGCGCCGACCAGCGCCAGGGCGAGCGTCGTCACCGCGGCGGCGCCGGCGCCCTGGACCGCCCGCGCCGCGATCAGCGCGCCGACCGAGGGCGACACCGCGCAGGCCGCCGAGGCGGCGACGAAGAGCCCGATGCCCGCGGCGAAGACGCGCCTCCGGCCGAGCCGGTCGCCGAGCGCCGCCGCCGTCATCAACAGCACCGCGAAGCTCAGGTTGTAGGCGTTGACCGTCCACTCGAGCCCTTCGACCGAGGCGCCGAGGTCGCGCTGGATCGTGCTCAGGGCGGTGGTCACCACGAGGGTGTCGAGCGCCGTCATGAACGAGGCCATCGCGGCCAGGACGAGGATCCACTTCTGTTTCGAGGTCATGCTCGTATCGACTCGGGCACCCCTCCCGATTCACCGATGAATTTCGGCTCCGGCCGGTGTCCCTACGTGGACATGACCGAGGAGGCCGCCACCGATGGGAGACTCGCCCGATGCCGCTGGACATGAGCACCGCCGCGAACCTGGCCCGCGCCCGCGCCGGGGACGAGCGGGCGTTCGGCGCGCTGACCGACCCGCACCGCCGCGAGTTGCAGGTCCACTGCTACCGGATCCTCGGCTCGCTGCAGGACGCCGAGGACTGCCTGCAGGAGACGCTGCTCTCCGCCTGGCGCGGCCTCGACGGCTTCGAGGGGCGGTCGTCCCTGCGCTCCTGGCTCTACACGATCGCCACCAACCGCTGCCTGAACGCGCTCCGCGACGGCGGCCGCCGGGAGCGGGCGATGTTCGGCGGTGAGGAGATCTCCGACGCGCCCGAGCCGACCCGCCGGGCGGAGCCGATCTGGCTGCAGCCGCTGCCCGACGAACTGGTCGAGGGGTTGCCCGACGACGCCGCCGGGCCGGACGCGCGCTACGAGACCAAGGAGGCGGTCGGCCTCGCCTTCGTCTCGGGCCTGCAGCGGATGCCGCCTCAGCAGCGGGCGGTGCTGGTGCTGCGCGACGTGCTTGGCTATCGGGCCGCCGAGGTCGCGGAGATGCTGGAGACGAGCGAGGCCTCCGTCAACAGCGCCCTGCAGCGGGCGCGGGCGGCGCTCGACGCGGCCCCGGAGCGGCCGGACGGCGGCACCGTCCCCGACTCGCTCGCGCGGCGGGCGCTGCTCGAGGTCTTCGCCGAGGCTCTGGAGGTCGGCGACATCGACACCCTGCTCGGGCTCCTGCGTGAGGACGCCTGGATCCGGATGCCCCCCGAGCCCTACGAATACACCGGCCACGGGCCGATCGGCGACTTCCTCCGCACCCGGCCGCTCTTCCGCGAAGGCAAGCGCATCCGCCTCGTCGCGACGACCGCCAACGGCCAGCCCGCCTTCGCCTACTACCTGCCGGACTCCCAGGCGGACGTCTGCCGGATCGGCGGCATGTTCGTGCTCTCCCTGGAGGGGGAGAAGATCGCCGCGATCACGCGCTTCGGCGAGGGCGGCTGGGTCGCCCACTTCGGTCTGCCGCGGACGCTGCCGGGGCGGCCGGACTAAGTGGTGAGGGTCGAGGCGGCGCGCTCTTTGGCCGCGTCGATGATCGCCAGCACGTCGGCCTCGCGGCCTTCGCGGATCAGGGCGATCGGGTCGGGATCGCCGTTGACGATGCCCTCGAAGAAGTCTTTGCGGTCGTTGTAGGTGGGGAGGGTGCCCTTCGCCCAGCCGCGCACGTCGTTCAGCATCACCGCGAGGCGGGCGTAGTTCTCGCCGAAGAGGTCGGAGATCTCGCGCTTCATCCGCTTCGCCAGGGCGGGGGAGGCGCCGGCGGTCGAGATCGCGATCGCCAGCGGCCCGGTGCGCACGATGGCGGGGAGGATGAAGTTGCAGAGCGGCGGGACGTCGACGACGTTGGCGAGCATCGCCCGTTTCTCGGCGTCGTAGTAGACGCCGATGTTGACCTCGGAGTCGTCGGTCGCGGCGATCACCATGAAGGCGCCCTCGAGGTCCTCGGGGCCGGCGTACTCGCGGCGGTCCCACTCGATCGAGCCCTCTTCGGCGAGCGCCTGCAGCTCCGGGTGCGCCTCCGGCGCGAGCACCGTCACCGAGCCGCCACAGGCGAGCAGGCCCTCGACCTTCTCCAGGCCGATGTCACCGCCGCCGACGACCAGGCACTTGCGCCCCGTCAGTTTCAGGCAGGCGATGTAGAACGGCGTCTCCAGCATGTCGCGGACGCAGGACTGGTCGCAGATCCCTTTGCGGAACTGGCAGACGCACTCCTTGCCGGCATAGGCCTGGGCGGGCATGACCGAAAGGTTAGTGATGTGGGTTCTGCGGCAGCTAAACGGCGGCGAGCGTCTGGGCGAGGCCTTGCTCGAGGGACGTCCCCGGCGTCCAGCCGAGCTCCCGTTCGGCCAGCGCGGCGTCGAGGGAGATGCGTTGCACCTCGCCCGGGCGCTCCGGCGCGAACTCGGGCGTGAAGTCGTCGCGCCCCTCGATGCCGGAGAGGATCTCGACCAGGTCGAGGACGCTGGCCTCGCGCCCGGTGCCGATGTTGACGGCGCCGCCGAGGCGCGTCGCGCCCGCCGCGAGGGCCGCCGAGACGACATCCCCGACATATATGTAGTCGCGGGTCTGGGTGCCGTCGCCGTAGACGGTCGGCTTGCTGACGATTTTCAGCAGGCGGCAGAAGAGGGACACCACGCCCGCCTCGTCCATTCGCGTCTGACGCGCGCCCTAGACG
>JAFDWD010000073.1 GCA_018268695.1 Actinomycetota bacterium | reverse complement strand
TCGGCGGCACTATTCGCCCGCGGCAAGGCGGCGGCGAAGCGCGAATCGGAACGCGCGATCCAGTCCGGCGTGCAGACCATCCGCCAGACCGAGGCCGGCGAACTCGCTGCCCTGCGCCGCGACTACGACGCGCGGATGAATCAGGCCGCGACAAACTACGAGAACGCCGTCGGACGTGTAGAAGACGTCTACGACTCCCGCAACGCGTCCCTGACCAAGCAGATCAAAGCGCTGCGCAAGCAGAAGGCCAACGCCGAAGGCGCCCTCCGCAAAGCGACGATCCAGGACACGATCGACCGCCGGGTCAAACGCGCGGCCGAAAACCGCAGGCTCCAGCAGAACGAACTCGCCGACCTGAAGTCCGGCTACGCCCGCGAAAAAGCGGCCATCCGCAGCGGTAAGCAGTCCGCCACGCAGAGCCTCCAGCAGAACGACGCCGAAGCGATCGTCACCCTGCGCAACCGCGGCAAGCGCATCTACAACAGCCGCGTCCGCACCCTCCAGAGCCAGCGCGTCGACCAGCTGCACGACCTCGAAAGGAAGCTGAACAACGGCCGCGCCGCGATCTCGCGGATGCCGACGCAGAACTGAGGTCGGGTCTCCGGCGGGACCGTCTGCATTTGGGGTCGCTATACGCCCCTAAGTGCAGACGGTTCTTAGGTGGCGGGCGCCGGTCAGGCGACGGCCGGGACCTGCTGGGTGATGCAGTGGATGTTGCCGCCGCCGAGCAGGATCTCGCGGGCGGGGACGCCGATGATCTCGCGGCCGGGGAAGGTGGCGCGGAGGATCTCGGCGGCCTCGTCGTCGTGGCGCTCGTCGAGGAGCGGGAAGACGATCGCGTTCGTGCCGAGGAAGAAGTTGGCGTAGGACGCGGCGAGCCGGTCGCCCGCGCGGCGCGGCAGCGTGCCCGCCACCGCGTCGACGCCCGCGGCCTCCTCGGCGGTGATCTCGATCGGGCCGGGGGAGGGGAGCCGGATGACCTCGATCGCGCGGCCCTTCGCGTCGGTCGCCGCTTCGAGGCGGGTCGCGGCGTCGACGGAGATCTCATGCTGGGGGTCGGAGGCGTCGTCTGACCAGGTGAGGAGGACCTTGCCGGGCTCGGCGAAGCAGGCGAGGTTGTCGACGTGCCCGTCGGTCTCGTCGTTGTAGACCCCGCGCCCGAGCCAGACGATCTTCTCGACCCCGAGGTGTTCGCGAAGCGCCCCCTCCATCTCCTCGCTGGTCAGCTCCGGGTTGCGGTTGTGGTTCAGCAGGCACTCTTCGGTCGCGATCAGGGTGCCCTCGCCGTCGACGTGGATCGAGCCGCCCTCGAGCACGATCGGTGCCCGGTAGCGGTCGGCGCCTTCGATCTCGCAGACCTTCGCCGCCGCCCGGTCATCGCGGTCCCAGGGGAAGTAGAGGCCACCCTCGAGCCCGCCCCAGGCGTTGAAGCGCCAGTCGATGCCGCGCCGCCGGCCGCGGTCGTCGACGACGAAGGTCGGGCCCATGTCGCGGATCCAGGCGTCGTCGGTGGAGATCTCGACCAGGCGGACCTCGGCCGGGAGGACGGTGCGGGCGTGCTCGAACTGGGCGTCGGAGACCGCCATCGTCACCGGCTCGGAGGTCGCGATCGCCCGCGCCACCTCGGTGTAGGCGGCCTGCGCGGGCTTCGCGCCGAGGCGCCAGTTGTCGGGACGCTCCGGCCAGGCGATCCAGCAGCCCGAGTGGGGCTCGAACTCGCCGGGCATGCGGAAGCCGTCGGCCGCCGGGGTGCCCGAAAGCAGCGCGCTCACGCGCCCTGCCCTCCGGCCGCCGACTGCGGCGGGCCTGCCTGGGCCTCCGGCGCGTCGAGGCGCTCCGGCCGGCCCGTGACCGGCGCCCGCGGATGCGACATCCGCCAGACGATCAGCTCGCCGACCGCCAGGGCGCCGACGACGATCGCCAGCAGCGGCCCGGTGTAGCTCCATTCGGCCGGCGCCTGCGGTACCTCGGGCCAGACGAAGAGGACGGCCGCGGCGGCGACCACGATCGTGGTCAGCGTCGCCAGGGCGACGACCACGCCGGTGCCGCCGGGGATGCGGAAGGGCCGCTCGCGCTCCGGGTCCTTGCGCCGCAGCACCACCACCGCCGGGAACATCAGCAGGTAGGGCAGCAGGAAGATCACCGAGGAGGCGGCGAAGATCGCGAAGAAGAGGTTGTCCTGGGTGTTGATGAAGAGGGCGGAGCCGATCAACACGAAGGTCGAGACCCCGCCGGTGATCAGGAGGGCGGCGAGCGGCGTCTTGTGCACCGGGTGCTCGCGCCCGAGGACCTCCGGCAGCTCACCTTCGCTCGCCGCCTGGGCGGCCGCCCGGTTCGCCCCCATCGTCCAGGTGGTC
>JAFDWD010000739.1 GCA_018268695.1 Actinomycetota bacterium | reverse complement strand
ACGTCTTGGAACTCCCTACGAGCTCGATGATTTTCACGACTGCCATCTCGCTCCTCCTCGTGCTTGTGGGTCCTGGATGTCCTGCTTGGCGCCCACTCCCTCGAGCAGCGCAGCGCGCTGCCACGGTGAGATCGCATCCACGGGCTCCGTCGCCGGCGCGGCGGCGAATTCCGACTCGAAGCGCGCGATCGCCGCTGCGATCGCCGCCGCCTCGTCTCCGGATGCGGTCTTTTCGGCCACCACCTCACTTTATGGGAGCGCGCCGCCTGAGGCGCCGTGGGGGCGCCTCGCGGTGTCCTCGGTCGCTCGCCTTCGGGTCACGCACTTGAGTGCGCTCCCCTCGGCTCGCTCCCTGCGTCCTTGCGAGGCTGGCCCACGCCGCCTCCGGGCGAGTACCCCTGCCTGCCTCGACAGCGTCCCGCTCGGCCCAGTAGGCATCGATCTCGAACCCCTCGACGAAGAGGCTCATCGAAGGTTCGGGCAGCCCGGCCTCCCGCACGACCTCGAGGAACCGTTCCTCGAGGCCCGAGCGGGTGAAGACGTGGTCCCGCCGAATCCCGTCTAAAGCGGCTTCGACCCTCGACTTGCCGCGATGGCCGTTGCTGCGGGCGAGGAGCTCGCGCATGTCGCGCAGGTCGAAGACCTTGAAGTCGTCCCCGCGTTGCATCTGCTTTCTGATTTCTCTCACGGATCGGCCGACCGCCAGATCCAGAACGGTCCTCGAGACCGAGGTCACCGGAATGTTCTCGTAGATCGTCCGATCGGCATCCGGCAGGTCGGCCTGATGCAAGACAAACGGTCGCCCCCCGCGTCGCGCGGTCCGAGAGGTGATGTGCATGGTGTCCGGCCTGTATCGCAGCAGTCCCCAGAGCCATCCCGCCGACAGGTGGCTGGCAACCGAGGGGGACGAAGCGAGGACTGCGGCCATGCAGCGTCCGCGCCAGGAGAGTCGTCGGTACCCGACCACGTAGACGCCTCGGTGCACACGATGGAGCCGTCCCGCCTTGGCGGCCTTGGCGACGGAGTTTCGTCCGTAGCCCAGTCCTTCCAACTGCCGAGTCGAGACCACTCCGTACTGCTGGGTCGCTAATTCCGACAGGGGTCCATGTCCTTTGTCACCCACAGGGTTACCAAGGTCATGGACCCCCCTTACTTACGCCCCTCGAGCGGCGAAATTAGCCGTTAAGTCCGGGGACGGGGGTGCCGTGCTTGCGCTTCGCGCAGTTGAACGGGGCGGGGTCCTGGGGGTCCATGAGGGCGCGGCCTTCGGGGCGGCCGGTGGCCGGGATCGGGGGAACGGCCTTGTGGGATTTCGTTTTCGGTCTGCCGGGAACGGCGGGGCGGCCGCGGCCGCATTGGATCGAGATGTCGGCCATGCCGTCGCGGGCGTCGATCACGTCGTCGCCGCCGTTGCCGATGAAGACGTCCTTACCGGGCTGGCCGAGGATCGCGTTCGGGCGGCCGTTGCCGATCAGGATGTCGGGGCCGAAGGAGCCCTCCATGTCCTCGTCGGTCGGCGAGATGTGGACGTGGTCGCAACCGGGGACCGCGTCGATCCAGGCGGAGTGCAGGGGGAAGGAGACGATCAGCCGGCCGGGGTGGCGGCCGATCTCGGCGAAGGAGGCATCGTCGCGGCCGCCGCCACCGACCAGCGCGCCGCCGGAGCAGCCGCCGCCCGCCGCCAGCAGGTCGCCGTCGGGGCCGCCGTAGAGGAAGGTCGGGCCGGGGACGCCACCGACCAGGCCGTCGGCGCCGACGCCGCCGTAGAGCTTGTCGGCGCCGGGGCCGGACTGGAGGAGGTCGTCCTCGGGGCCGCCGCGGATGACGTCGTCGCCGTAGCCGCCGTTGACCCGGATGAAGCCGACCTCGACCAACGAGCCTTTGACCCGGAAGCTGTCGTCGCCGGGGCCGAGGTCGGCCATCAGCCAGCGCGCCGGGCCGTCGAACGGGCAGAGGACTTCCTTCGCCGGGTCCGCGCCGCCCGCCCGGTGTTCGCAGCCGGGGCCGGCGGCGAGGCCCTTTGCCGCGTCGACCGCGAGGGTGTTGGTCGGCGCGTCGTAGGCGACCGTGAAGTCGTCGGACTCGCGGCCGCCGACGATCTGCACGCCTCCGCCGCCCCCGGGCGCCTCGTCCATCTGCACGTAGGCGCTGCCCGGCAGCCTGCGTTCCGGCCCGCACGACACCGTCCGCCCCGGCGCGCCGCGGCAGCCATCGGTCCCCGTGCCGCCGTCGAACGCGTCGCGCCCGCCGCCGCCGATCAGCGTGTCGTTCCCCGGCCCGCCCTTGATCTCGTTGGGGCTGCCGTCGCCGATCAACGTGTCGCGGAAGGCCGAGCCTTCGAGGTCCTCGAATTGGTAGAGCTTGTCGTGGCCGTCGCCACGGGCGAGGTGGGCGCGCAGCGATGCCCAGACGCCGGAGGTGCCGTCGAGCGAGACCGCGGTCGCGAACGAGGCGATGTCGTGCTTCCCCGGCCCTTCCGACATCCGGTCCCAGCCGTAGTCGCCGTGGACGAGGTCGTAGTCGCCCGGACCGCCGTTCACGGTGTCGATGCCGAGCCCCCCGGAGACGTCGTCGTAGGACCCGGGCCCGCCGACCACCTTGTCGTCGCCGAGATCGCCGAACACCCGGTCGGCTCCCTGCCCACCGAAGATTTCGTCGTTCCCGCGGCCGCCGTGGATCGTGTCGTCCCCGCCGCCGCCGCAGATCAGGTCGTTGCCGAGCTCACCGAAGATCGTGTCGTTCCCCGGCCCGCCCCAGATCACGTCGCGTCCCGGGGTGCCGCGCAGGACGT
>JAFDWD010000738.1 GCA_018268695.1 Actinomycetota bacterium | reverse complement strand
CTCGGGCGCCTGCCCAAACGCGGCGACTCGATCACCGTGGACGGCTACACGGTGCGGGTCGAGGCGGTGAGGGAGAACCGGATCGAGGCGGTCCGGATCAGCAGCTCGGACGAAGGCTCGTCCAGTTCTTCCGTCCGTTCGGACACCTAGCTTTTCCGGGCAACCCGCGTTCCGCTCAAGCTGGAGGTGCCCCCATGTGGGTTGTACGCCTGACCGACAAGCAGCTCGAGGTATTGAGGGCGCTGCTGCGCTCCGAGGAGCACCTCGGCCCCGCGCTCAGAGGCTCGATCGAGGCCCTCGAGCTCGCCCGTTGGGATGACCTGCCCGACGCCGAGTTGCCCTGGGACGAGATCGAGACCATCGCCCGCCGCCAGAACATCTCGGCGGCGGACGTGATCTGGGATCTCTCGGGAAGAGGGAGGACGGCGAAAGCCGAGTAGCCGACCCGCGCCGTGCGCCCCTTCCCCGATCCGCTCAGTCGTAGCTGTAGAAGCCCACGCCCGACTTTCGGCCGAGCTTCTCTTCGCCGATCATCTCGACGAGCAGACCCGGTGGTTTGTGGGCCTGGTCACCGGAGTCGGCGAACAAGGCATCGCCGATAGCCTCGGCGACGTCGAGCCCGACGAAGTCGAGCAGCGCCAGCGGGCCCATCGGATGGGCCGCGCCGAGCTTCATGCAGGTGTCGACCTCGCCCGCCTCCATACCGGTGCGCTCCATCAGTCGCACGCCGTCGAAGAGGTAGGGGAAGAGGAGGCGGTTGACGACGAAGCCCGCCTGGTCGGGGACCTCGACCGCGGTCTTGCCGAGCGCCGCGCACCAGGCCATCGCCCGCTCGCGCGCCGACTCCGCCCCGTCGGGGATGCAGACCTCGATCAATGCCATCCGCGGCACCGGGTTGAAGACGTGGAGCCCGTAGAGGCGAGGCACGCCAGCCTTCCCGGCGATGTCGCCGATGCCGAGGGAGGAGGTGGTGGTCGCCAGGTCGGCGTTCGGACCTACGCTTGCGTCAAGCGTCTTGACCAACTCGGCCTTGGCGTCCAGCTCCTCGACGATCGCCTCGACGACGACGTCGCAGTCGGCCAGGTCCTTCGGGTCGGTCGTCACCCGCAGGCGCGAGGGATCGGCTCCCTCGATCTTCGCGCAGGCGGCGACGATCTTCTCCTCGGCCCGCCACGCCGAGGCCTCCGACCGGGCCAGCAGGATCGTGTCGGCGGTAGTGGTCGAGACCGCGGCGAGGCCGGTGGCGATGGCGCCGCTCCCCGCGATCCCCGGACTTTCGTACCCCTTCGAATCGCTCATCGGCCGGTTTCCTATCAAGCTTTTTCGCCCGGCGCGGTGCGGTTGACCGACTCGTCAATCAGGTGGAATATCGTTCTTCGGAACCCCTCCTATATTTTGGGGCGGACAAAACTTCGAGCACGGAGGACGACTGATGGCAGACGGCAAAGGCAAGCTCGGCGGGCGCGAGGTAGTGATCGTCGAGGCGGTGCGCACCCCGGTCGGTCGCGGCCATCCGGAGAAGGGCTACTACAAAGACCTTCATCCGTCGAACCTCCTCGCCAAGGCCTACTCGGAGCTGATCGACCGCTCCGGGATCGACCCGAACGAGGTCGGCGACGTGATCGCGGGCTGCGTCCAGCAGTGGGGCGAGCAGTCGATCAACATCGGCCGCAACGCCTGGCTGGAGGCGGGGCTGCCGCAGGAGGTCCCGGCGACCACCGTCGACCGCCAGTGCGGCTCCGCCCAGCAGGGGGTCAACTTCGCCGCGACCCTGATCGCGTCCGGCGTCCATGACGTGGCGATCGGCGGCGGGGTCGAGCACATGGGGAAAAACTCCTTCGCCAAAGCCGGCGAGATGATGGGCGAGTACGGCTTCGCCTACTCCACGGAGCTGATGGAGCGCTACGACCTGATCCCGCAGGGCCTCTCGGCGGAAATGATCGCCGACCAGTGGGAGATCCCGCGCTCGGAGATGGACGAACTGGGCCTGCGCTCCCAGCAGCTGGCCAAACAGGCGACCGAGGAGGGCCGCTTCGAGCGGGAGATCATCCCGATGCAGGTGAACGGCGACACCTACGTCACCGACCAGGGCCTGCGCGAGACGACGCTCGAGGGGCTCGCCGCGCTGAAGCCGGCCTTCAAGGAGGACGGCAAGATCACCGCCGGGAACTCCTCCCAGGTCTCCGACGGCGCCGCCGCGGTGCTGCTGATGGCGCGTGAGAAGGCCGACGAGCTGGGCTTGAAGCCGCGCGCCCGGATCTACGACATCACCACGGTCGGGG
>JAFDWD010000737.1 GCA_018268695.1 Actinomycetota bacterium | reverse complement strand
GCCGAGGCTGCGCTCGCCGCGGTGCGCGAGGCGCGCGCGACCCTGCGGGGCGCCCACCTGACGCTCTCCCGCTTCGACGCCGAGAGCGAGCTGTCGTGCCTCAACCGCGACCCGCGCCCGATCGTCCCGGTCTCCCCGCTGATGCGCCGGGTCGTCGCCGCCGCGCTGACCGCCGGGCTGCGCAGCGGCGGCCTGGTCGACGCGACGCTGGTCGACGAGATCGAGGCGGCGGGCTACGCCGAGTCGCGCCGCTTCGACCGCGACGGCGCCGAGCGCGACCTGCCGCCGGTGCGGGCGGCGGGCGCCAGCCCGCGCGCGGGATGGTGTGAGCTCGCCGTCGACGAGGGCGCCGGCACCGTCTCCCGACCGCCGGGCCTGCGGATCGACCCCAACGGCATCGCCAAGGGGCTCCTTGCCGACCTCGTCGGCGAGTCGCTGGCCGGCTTCGACTCCTTCGCGGTCGACTGCTGCGGGGACCTGCGGGTCGGCGGCACCGCGATGCGTCCGCGCCCGATCGCCGTCGACGACCCCCGCGGCGGCCCGCCCCTCCACCTGCTGAAGGTCGCCGACGGCGCCGTCGCCACCAGCGGCATCACCCGCCGCGCCTGGACCGACGAGAGCGGTCGCCCTTGCCATCAGATCATCGACCCGGCGAGCGGGGACCCCGCCTACACCGGCGTCCTCCAGGTCACCGCCATCGCCCCCACCGGCCTGCTCGCCGAGACGCTCGCCAAGTCGGCGCTCCTCAGCGGGCCCGGCGGCGCCGAGGCGTGGCTGCCCTACGGCGGCGTGATCGTCGACGCGGAAGGCCCCGCCCGCGTGGTCGAACCGCTGACCCGGGTCCTCCCCGAGGTGTGGGCGGCATGATCGCGGGCGAACACATCTTCTGGATCACCAGCCGGGCGGCCGGCGGCGCGGCCCTGATCCTGGCGAGCGTCGCCGTCGCCGTCGGCCTGATGGTGAGCGCCAAACGCCAGAGCGCGAACGCGAACAAGCGCGACCTCCGAGCGATCCACGAGGCGCTCTCGCTGACCACGCTGGCGATGGTCGCCCTGCACGGCCTCTCGCTGCTCGGCGACGCCTACCTCAACCCGGGCATCGCCGGGATCGCGGTCCCCTTCGTC
>JAFDWD010000736.1 GCA_018268695.1 Actinomycetota bacterium | reverse complement strand
TCTCGACGGCTCCATGCGTACCGAGGTGATCGCCGCGGGGCGCGCCTTTTATTCGTCGCCCAGGGTGTCGCCGGACGGCCTCTGGCTCAGCTTCATCTGCTGGGACCACCCGAACATGCCCTGGGACGGCACCGAGCTATGGGTGACGCCGGTCCACGACCCAGACTCGGCGCGGCCGCTGGCGGGCGGCCCGCAGGAGTCGGTCTTCGCCCCGTCCTGGGACTCCCACGACCGCCTGCGCTTCGCCTCCGATCGCGACGGCTGGTGGAACCTCTACCGGACGATCACCGACCTCGGCGCGCCCGACGCGGCCGAGGACCTGCCGGCGCTGGAGCAGCTGACCGCCGAGCACGCCGACCTCGGCTACCCGCACTGGGTCTTCGGCCTCCAGACCCACGTCGAGCTGGACGACGGATCGATCGTCGTGATCCGGGCCGAGAACGCGACCGAACGCCTCGCGATGCTCGGCAAGGCGGGCGGCGCGGTGCGCGACCTCGGCCTCCCCTTCACCGCCTTCGCGCCGACGCTCTCGGCCCGCGGTGGCAAGGTGGCGTTCGCGGCCGCGACGCCGACAAAGGAGTCCGAGGCGGTCGTCGTCGATGTCGCCACGGGCGAGGTGGAGACGATCCGCACCTCCGCCGAGGAGACCGTGGATCCGGCGCTGATCTCCGCGCCGCGGGCGATCGAGTTCCCGACCGGCGACGGCGACGTCGCCCACGCCTTCTACTACCCGCCGACCAACCCCGACTTCGTCGCCCCGGAGGGCGAACCGCCGCCGCTGATCGTCGAAAGCCATGGCGGGCCGACCGGGCACGACACTCCGTCCCTCGATCCCGGCTTCCTCTTCTGGACCAGCCGCGGCTTCGGCGTCGTCGACGTCAACTACCGCGGGTCGACCGGCTTCGGCCGCGCCTACCGGGAGAAGCTGAAAGGCACCTGGGGCATCGTCGACACCGAAGACTGCGTCAACGCGGCCCGCTTCCTCGCCGAGACCGGCGAGGTCGACGCCAGGCGCCTGGCGATCCGCGGCGGCTCGGCGGGCGGCTACGCGACCCTCTGCGCACTGGTCTTCCACGACGAGTTCGCCGCCGGCGCGAGCTACTACGGCGTCGCCGACGCGGAGGCCCTCGCCCGCGACACCCACAAGTTCGAGGCCCGCTACCTCGACGGCCTGATCGGCCCCTATCCCGAGCGCGCCGACCTCTACCGCGAGCGCTCCCCGATCCACTTCGTCGAGAAACTCACCTCCCCGGTGATCCTCTTCCAAGGCCTCGAGGACGCGATCGTCCCTCCCAACCAGGCCGAAACCATGGTCGCCGCGATGGCCGCCAACGGCACCCCCCACGCCTACCTTGCCTTCGAGGGAGAG
>JAFDWD010000735.1 GCA_018268695.1 Actinomycetota bacterium | reverse complement strand
GTGCTGGTCGGCGGCAAGCGCGACGGCAACTTCTTCGAACCGACGATCCTCACCGGCATCAAGCCGGGCGACGAGGCGTCCCAGGAAGAGTTCTTCGGCCCGGTCGCCCAGGTCTACAAGGTGGCCGACGAGGCGGAGGCGGTCGCTCTCGCGAACGACACCCAGTTCGGCCTCGGCTCCTACCTGATGACCACCGACTCCGAGCAGGCCGAGCGCGTCGCCAACCAGATCGAAGCGGGCATGGTCTACATCAACCTGGTCGGTGCCGACGGCGCCGAACTTCCCTTCGGCGGCTTCAAGCGCTCCGGCTTCGGCCGCGAGCTCGGCAACTACGGCGCCGACGAGTTCGTCAACAAGAAGCTGATCCGCGCCGCCCCGTAGTAATCACCTCAACCTCGCTTGCGGGCTCGCCAGACTTCCTCGCAGGGGAAGCGGCGGGCCCACTCGAGGCTGATGTGGGAGTAGCGGGTGGCGGCGTCGGCGGGCGGGCGGATTTCGATCAGCTGCTCGACGGTGAGGTCGCAGTCGCGCAGGAGGTCGATCATCTTGCCCTGGGGGAGGTGGAATTCGACCGCGTCGTCGTCGGGCCATTCGATCCGGTGCATACCGAAGAGGGGGCGGAGGAGCTCGTCGCCCGCGGGGATGTTGCCGTCGTCGGGGCCGCAGAGGATGGAGAGCACCGAGTTGACGAGGAAGACCAGCTCGCCGCCGGGGCGGAGGAGACGGGCCGCCTCGGGGATCCAGAGGTACGGGTCGCACCAGATGCTCGCGCCGTACTCGGAGATCGCGATGTCGAAGGATTCGTCGGGGTAGGGGACCTTCTCGGCATTGCCGAAGATGAGCGGGAACTCGAGGTCGAACTCCTGCTGGAAGGCGCGCGCGGTGGTCAGCTGCGCTTCGGAGTTGTCGATCCCGACCGGGCGGGCGCCGCGGCGCGCCAGCCACGCCGACACGTACCCGGTGCCGCAGCCGAGCTCGATCGCGTCGCGGCCGTCGATCTCCCGCGGCAGCAGCCCGACCTCGGCCTCCGGCACGCCGAAGATCCCCCAGGTCGGCTCGGCAGCTTCCCAGTTGCGCCGTCCGTCATCGACGTAATCCGCCGCCTGTTCGTTCCAGTGGACGCGGTTGCGCGCTACGTGTTCGGGGAGGTCTTCCATGCCTCCAGCCTAGACCGCCGGCGCCATACCGATTTCCGGGTAGCGAGAGAAGTGACGGGGCCGACCGCGAGAACTGCCGGCCGGCCCCAGCGACCGGGTCGCCCATAGGAGGCGACCCGTCGTGCGTTCTCTTCAAGCCCTCTTTTCGGCCGTCGGAGGCGGAAACTTGACCCCGGTATTCGATCTTTCGATGCGACCGAACCGCGCCCGATCCGCCCTCGTACCTATCCTTGCCCTCGCGCGGCCCGCTTGGGCGGCCGGTTTTGACAGGACAGTGAAAGGAAGGCGGGGATGGCGCTCTTCGGCGGCAGGGCCGACAGAGGCATGGAAGTGGACGTGCTGGGAGCCGAGATCGAGCGGCTCGAACAGCTGCCGCTGCCGACGTTGGCGGCGGAGGTGATGGCGAAGGCTTTCGGTCCGGGAGGGGCGTGGGAGGACCCCGAGGAAGAGGTGACCGTCGGCGGGCCGGGCGATGGCGCCGGGGCGACCGTCGAGGGGATCGCGACCGCGATGGCACCGGACGGGACCGCGAGACGGGTCGACGACC
>JAFDWD010000734.1 GCA_018268695.1 Actinomycetota bacterium | reverse complement strand
GGCGGGCGAATACCGCTGGGTCGCCGAGGTCGTCAACCACGTCGTCTTCGCCGATCCCGATAACGAGGCGGCGCGGTCGCTGCAGGCCGACGCGCTGGAGCAGCTCGGTTACCAATCGGAGTCGGGTCCATGGCGGAACTTCTACCTATCGGGCGCGGCCGAGCTGCGCCAAGGCGTGCGGGACCTCCCGGCCCCCAGCGCCGCGAGCGCCGACAACGTCACGGCGATGAGCATGCCGCTCTTCTTCGACTACCTCGGGATGCGGTTGAACGGCGAGAAGGCGGGCGACCGCCGGCTGACGCTTGTCCTGGTGCTCCCCGACATCGACGAGACCTGGACCGTGATGATGCGCCACGGCACCCTCAGCCACCGCCCAGGCGCTGCCGAGGATGCCGAGGCGACGATCACCCTTGCCCGATCGCACCTGAACGGCGTGATCCTCGGCACCGCACCGCTGACCGACCAGATCGCCGACGGCCGCGCCCAGATCGAGGGCGACCCCAAGGCCCTACAGGACCTGATCGACCTGCTCGACGACTTCGACTTCTGGTTCAACATCGTCACGCCCTGAGCCCCGGTCGCCGACGGTAACGAGCCGGCTCCCGAGATCCGGAGTCCGCGACCAGGATTCGTGGCAGGATCGGCTCCGTAGGTCACCGCTGCGCCAAAGCCGGTGTCCGGTTCGATCAAAGCTTTCGAGCCGGGCCAAGCACCATGAGCCGGCGGTCGCGAAGGCGACGTAGCGAAGTCGTGCCAAGCCGGCGGTGGTGGCCTGTTCGGCCGTAAGCCTTCGGAGTCCGATCGATTCCATCTTGCCGCCGACGAGGGTTGCCTTGACCGAAGCCGTCGACGGGGCGAACACCATCGCCACGGCGCTCATCGCCGTTTCGGTTTCGGCCTCGTTCGGCTGCGAGCTCATGATCCAGAGCGGCTCGTCTTCCGCAGTGAGGTGCGACCTGAAGGTGCAGGTCGCTCCTCCTTCACCACCGTTGAAGCGTTCAGAGTTGATGCTGAGGCACGGCTGTCGTTCGGCAACGGTTTCGGCATCGGCCGCGCCGGACTCTCGAACAACCGAGGCGGACCACGGATCCCCGGCGATCGCACCGGACCCGATCACAACCGGACGGATGCGGTCTGGGGTCGTCGTCGAGGCGATCGCCACGGAGACGAAGGCGACGGTCGCGATCACCGTCCCGATGAACAGCCATGTCACACGTGCCCCGCGCACGCCACGATCCTAGGCGGAGAGTCGGTCCCGCCCCCGCTCGCACACGTCAGTGGTTCGGTTCCTTGAGGCCCAGGACCACTCGGCCGTCCCAGGTGACCGTCTCCTGGTAGGCGCCCGATTTCGAGGTTTCGGTTTCCTTGCCTTCGATCTGGAGGTTGAGGGTCGGATCGCCGAGATGTCCGTCGACGGTCGAGACGACTTGGATCCCTCCCCCGAACTGGTCGTAGAGGCGTCCGCATCGGGGGGAGGCGAAGCCGGTGGGGATGGACCAGATGGTCTTGAGTTTTTGGGCGCCGAGCGGCTCGAGCTGCAGCGAGATCGCACCGTAGCGGGAGCCTTCGTTCCAGTTTCCGCTGCACGAATCTTCGATCCCGCTGTCGGTCTGGGTCTCGTCCCCGCCGACGGATTCGTGAGCGCTGATGCTCACCGGATAGGTCCCCCCTCCCCGTGCCAGGACGATCGGCAATTCCTTCGGCCCAAGCTTCTGCACCAGCCGACCGAATCCGTTCCATTTGACGGACGATTCACTGAACGTGCCCTTGTCCTTGACGATCAGGAGCGCGTGGATCGCTTCATAGGTGAACACATTCGGCACGGGAACGCCGCGTCCCGTCCTCGCGCCCGAGGTGCCGGCCATCGCACCGAGCAGCAGGACGAGGGCCGCGCAGGCCGAGAAGACGCCGCGGACCAGACGGCGCGCCGGCGGCTGTCGCTGTCTCTTTGCCGGTTTCATCAGCCGATCGAACCTCCGAGCTTGGTGGATGACCCTGCCTTCGGAACGGATTCCGTTTCAAACCTAGCCCGCCTGGAGCGATCCAGTCAACGCCTCCGAGGTCGACCTGCGGCACGACTGCCGCGTTAGTCTCTCGCCGCACCCAGAACGCGATTGCTCGGGAGGACGGGGATGTCGGATACCACGTGCCACATGTCGATCTCACTCGACGGCTTTGTCGCCGGCCCGGAACAGAGCCGCGACGACCCGTTGGGGAAGCGGGGCATCGAGGTGCACCAGTGGCACCTCGGGGACGAGCGGGCGAACGAGGCCGACGAGGCGGCAGTGGGTTGGCTGATGCGGCCGCGCGGCGCCTACGTGATGGGGCGGAACATGTTCGGGCCGATACGGGGCGAGTGGGACGAGGATTGGGACGGCTGGTGGGGTCCCGAGCCGCCCTACCACGCGCCGGTGTTCGTCCTGACCCACCACGAGCGGGAGCCGATCGAGATGGAGGGCGGGACGAGCTTCCATTTCGTCCCCGATGGGTTCGACGCCGCGTACGCGCAGGCGCTCGAGGTGGCCGGGGATGACGGGGTCGACATCGCCGGGGGCGCCTCGACGGTACGCCAGGCGCTGGCCGCCGGGGTGATCGACGAACTGGCGCTCGACATCGCCCCCGTCCTGCTCGGGTCCGGCGAGCGGATCTTCGACGGGATCGAGACCTTCGACTTCGAGCCGGTCGAGGTGCTGCTCTCGCCGCTCGCGACGCACATCCGCTACCGCCGCCGCTGACCCCGACGGCGCTGACCCCTCAGAGGGTGGTCAGGCCGACGCCGGTGAGGAGGATCGCCGCCGCCAACAGACGGCGGTCACGACAAAGGGCGGCAAGCGGGATCAGCCAGGCGACGTACCAGGGCACCAGGAAACCCGTGGTGAGGAGGAGGGCCACCGTCGCCCACCCCGCCCCGGCGATCCAGTCGAGCCTGCCGATCCACACCTGCCGGATCAGCCACGCAAGGACACAGAGGAACAGCAGCCCGAGGATCGTGTTGACGGGCCTGATCAGTCCCTCGAGACCGACCCCGGCGGCGAGGAAGCCGGCGAAGCTGTGGGGACCGCCTTCGCTCTGGATGCCCTGGAGGGTGTGGAGGATCGCGATCGGGCCGGTGCCGAAGACGGCGAAGGCGAGGATCGCGACCGCGATCGCCGCGAGGAGCGCGCCGATCAGCATCCCTCGGCGCAGCCGCGGGAGTCCCTCCCTCCCCCGCGCCGCGAGGGCGAACGGGAAGAGCACGCCGGCGGTCAGCTTGATCGCCATCGCGCCGACCAGGAAGGCCCCGCTCGGGAGCTCGCGCCCCTTCAGGAACAGGTAGAGGCCCGCGACCATCAGCGCCAGCATCAGCATGTCGTTGTGTCCTCCCCCGACGCCGAAGAGGACGATCACGGGGTTGAGGCCGACGAGTACGGCCGCCCGCATCGGCTCGACCCCGCGGAGCTTGGCCGCGCGCCAGACGAGATAGGTCAAGGCCAGGCTCGAGGCGGCGGCGACGGCCTTGTAGGCGAGGACCGTGGCGGCGATCCCGAGCGGGGCAAACAGGTAGCTGAGCGCGGTGAAGAGCGGCCCGTAGACGCTTGGCGTCGCCGCCCATTGGGCGCCGATCAACGGGTGCAGCGCATCGAGCGGAAAGGCGCTCGGACCCTGCAGGTATGGGTTCGCCCCGAACACGGTGCCGATCCGCGCGTAGGCGGTGTAGCTGAAGACGTCGCTGGAGAAGAGCGGCGGCGCGAACAGGGCGACCGCGTTGAAGCCGAGGATCGCGGCGAGGACGACGCGCGGTGAGAGCCGCTCGGCCGTGTAGACCGCCACTCCGTAGGAGAAGAGCATCACGCCGAAGACGACGATCAGCGCGGCGAGATCGAGCTCCGGTCCGATCCCGGCCAGCGGGCCCGTCAGCCATTCGGGCAGGGGGCGAAGGCTGGTCGGCTCGAGCAGTTCGCTCCGCGAGGCGGAGACGCAGATGAGCACCCCGGTGCCGAAGAGCGCGGCCAGGGCGACCGGCGCGAGCGGACGCCGCGGCCAGGTCGCGTCCTCGCTCGCGTCGAGGAGCCCGGGCGAGGTCGGGATCGGGGACATCACCGGCCACCGTAGGAGCGACCGATTAACGGCAGATGAGGCCGTCGGCGGCTGGCTGAGACATCTCTCATTAACTTGAGGGGGGACGGTAGGGGCGTATCGTCGATCGGGTGAAAACCTCCGGTGAAGATGGCTTCAGGTGGCAATGGATCCTGGTCCTGCTGGTCCTGGCATCCGGGCTCTTCGCGTTCCTGGAACCGGAGGGCGCGGAAGCCTTCCGATCGACGGTCACCGTCGCCGCGATGGTCGGGGTCGGCTGGTTCGTCTGGCACCTGATGAGCTACGACTGACCCGACGCAGAAGCGCTCATAGCGTTCCCACACCTGGCTCATACCTAAATCGTCCCGTGCCTGCCGATAGGGGGTGCGTAGACAGACGACGATGAGGGCCGTGCGCTCTCGGAAGGGTTTGCCATGAGCAACCGATCGAAGGTCTTGCGCACGCTCCTGGTGCTGGGCATCGTTGCCTGCATCGCGGGGGCAGGCGTGTTTTCAGCTTTCTCCAGCCAGACGGACAACCCGGGCAACGTGATCACCGCGGGCACCGTGACGCTCGAAGACAACGACGCCGGCGCCGCGCTGTACTCGCTGAGCGCGGCGAAACCCGGGGACTCGAAAACCTCGTGCATCAAAGTCACCTACACCGGCTCCCTGCCGGCGACGGTGAAGCTGATGACGCCGTCGACGATCGGCGAACTCGGGCCCTACGTGAACCTGAAGATCGAAGCCGGGACCCAGACCACGCCGAGCTTCCCGAGCTGCACCGGATTCACCCCCTACGGCACCGGCGGGACCGTCTACGAAGGCACCCTCGCCGCCTTCGCCGCCACCAACAACACGTTCGCCAACGGGATCAGCACCTTCCCGACCGGCCAGACCAAATGGGAAGCGAACAACTCGGTCGTCTACCAGGTCACCGCCACCCTCTCGGCAAGCGCGCCGGACACGGCCCAGGGCAAGACGACCGGCTCGCACATCATCCGCTGGGAAGCACAGAACCAGTAACGCCCGTGTCCGGGTCTCGTTCGATTCCCCGTCGCGTCGCCGGCGGCGTCGGCTGGGCGATCGTGGTCGCGGGCGCGATCCTCGGGCTCCTCGTCGCCGGCCCGCTGGTGGTCGGCGACAACCCCCATACCGACCTCTCGGGCTCGATGGAACCGACGATCTCACCGGGCGACGTGGTGATCAACGAAGAGATCGAGCCCTGGGAAGCGAAGGCGGGCGACATCGTCACCTTTCACGACCCCCAGGACCCGGAGAAACTCCTCACCCACCGCGTCGTCTCGACCAGGGACACCGGATCCCACATCTGGTTCGTCACCCAGGGCGACGCCAACAACACCCAGGAGCATTGGCGGGTAGAGGCGACCGGGCAAATCGGCCGACTGGTCTACACGGTGCCGTGGGTCGGGCACCTGGCCGTCCTCGCGAGGTCGAAGCTCGGCTGGGCCCTTCTCGTCGGCGTCCCGCTGCTGCTGATCATGATCGAGGAGCTGGTGCGGATCTGGAGGCCGCGGTCGGAGCCTGACGCGGGAGGCGAGACCCATGGCGCGGCCTAGGCGCGCGACCACCGCGGGCGTCGTCCTCATGGTCGTCGCGACGGTCGCCCTGGTCGCGATACCCGCGGCGATCGCCGCGTTCGGCTCACGCACCCAGAACGAAGGCGACCTGGTGACGGCGGCGCCCGACTTCGTCGCTCCGGCGATCACGGCGAGCGTCGTGGCGAAGAGCCAGGGCGGCACGGTCGGCTACGTCCGCAAAGGCGGGACGTACTTCGTCTACGCGAACGTCTCCGCCGACACCGGCAACCCGGCGAGCGGCCTCGCGACGGTGAAGACGAACGTCGCCGAAGTCACCACCGGCGCGAGCGAAGCGACGCTCACCGCCGCCACCAACACCGTCGGTGGCGTCACCTACAACTACCGCAGCGCCGAACTCACCGCCACCACGACCGTGGAAGGCTCGCGAGGATACTCGGTCACCGCGACCGACAACGCCGGCAACGCGAACACGGTGAACGGCAGCGTCACCCTCGACAACGTCGTGCCCACCGCCACCGACGTGCAGTCCGCCAACGGCGGCACCACCGTCGGTCGCCCGGAAGAAAAAGACAGCATCACCTTCACCTTCAGCGAGCCGATCGAGCCGCAGTCGATCCTCGGCGGCTGGACGGGCGCGTCGACCAACGTCGTCGTGCGGATGGTCGACAACGGCATCCTCGGCCTCCCGACCGGCAATGACGAACTGTTCGTCTACAACCCGGCCAACACCGAAAAACTGCCCTTCGGGACGGTGAACCTCGGCGGCGGCGAATACGTCGCCGGGGCTCTCGGCGGCGCGATCAACTTCGGCGCGAGCGGCACGAAATCGACCATGGTGATGAGCGGGAACACGGTGAAAGTCACCTTCGGGACCCAGGGCACCGAAGGCATCCTGGTCGGCCCGAGCACGACCGGGAGCGCCACCACGATGGCATGGAGCCCGGTGGCGACCCCCTACGACCGCGCCGCCAACGTGATGTCGACCGCCGCGGCATCGGAGTCCGGCGGCGCCCGGAAGAACTTCTGATGCGCCGACTCCTCCCGATCGCCATCCTCCTGGCCCTCGCCGCCCTGGCGGCGGTGGCCCTCGCCCAGGTCGAGGGGGCGCCGGCCGCACGACTGGCGACGACCGCGGCCGCGGGCTCCTTCGAAGTCACCAACTCGCGGGAGGGCGAGCCGATCTTCACCGCGGCGAACATCGGGCCGGGTGGGTCGGCCGAAGGGACGGTGACGATCGAGGACACCGGCTCGGCGGCGGCGACCCTCGTACTCCGTCGTGGCGACATCGTCGACTCGCCCGGGCTCGGCGGCGGCATCCTCTCGGACCGGCTGCGGTTGGACGTCGTCGACATCACCGCGCCGACGAGTCCTCGCCCCGTCTACTCGGGCCCGCTCGCCGCGATGCCCGACCAGCCCGCCGGCGAGGTCGAGCCGGGCGAAGCGCGCACCTTCAGATTCACCGCGACGTTCCCCGACGCGGGTGCGCCTGCCCTCCAGAACTCCGTCCAGGGCGCCTCGACCACCGTCGCCTACGCCTGGGTCGCCGAAGAAGCGACCGCCGGCCCGACCGGCGCCGGCAGCCCCGACGTCCCGGCCGGCGTTCCGGACGTCCCGGCCACCATCCCCGCCCATCTCGAGCTGACCGTGCCGAAGCTCCTGCGTGCGCTCCGCGGCGGCCGCCTCGTCGCCTGGGCCGCCTGCAATGTGGCATGTCGCGTCAGCGTCGGCGGGCGACTGCGAGCCGCCGCGGCCGGCCACCACCTCGCCACCCGCATCCACTTCGCCGGGAGGCGCGTCGTGCCGCCGCGAAGTCAGCGCCTGCGCATCCCGGTCCCACGCCGAATGCGCGCCTGGCTGCGGCACCAGAAGGCGCCCCGGCACCTCCGGGCGACCCTACGCTTCACCGCGATGGGGATCGACGGCGCCCGCTCGGTGGTGCGCAGGCAGGTCCGACTGCGGACGGGCCGCCGCTGACCGGCCGTTCGGCCGAATCCGTCGGATCGATCGGCCAAGATCCGCGGTCCCGTGGAGGACACCGCGCCAACCGATCCACGCGAGCTTCGCGCCCAGCGCGTCCAGGCTCGGCTCGAATGGCCGGTCGTCGTCGCGGCCCTGCTGACGATCCCGATCCTGATCATCCAGGAGTCGCACTTCGGCGAACCCTGGGGAACGGTCGCCTCCGTCCTCAACTGGGTCACCTGGCTCACCTTCTTCGGCGAGGCGGCGGTGATGCTCGCCGTCGTCCCGGACCGGCGTAAGTGGGCGCGCGGCCACCTGCTGGACCTCGCGGTCGTCGTCCTCACCCCACCGTTCGCGCCGCAGGCGTGGCAGAACGGACGCCTCTTCCGCCTCGTGCGCCTGCTGCGCGTGTTCCGCGTGCTCGCCCTCCGCCGGCTGCTCTCGCTGGAGGGGATGAAATACGCCGCGATGATCGCGCTCGGCACGGTCATCTTCGGCGGCGCCGTCTTCGCGGGGGTCGAACAGCACCAGGGAATCTCGTCCTGGGACGGCATCTGGTGGGCGATCACCACGGTGACCACCGTCGGCTACGGCGACATCGTCCCCCACAGCACCGGCGG
>JAFDWD010000733.1 GCA_018268695.1 Actinomycetota bacterium | reverse complement strand
GCGTCCCAGGCCGGGGGCTCGAAGATGCTCGTTTCGTCGCTCATCGCGTCAGTATTTCGTCTCGACATGACCGGCCCCTTCGACCCCGCCCCCTTCCTGCTCGAGGAGTACCTCGGGATCTGGGAGTTCCAAGGCGAGCACTACCTCACCGCCTCCGACGCCGAGACGCTGACGATCGAGGAGCTCCTCGCCTTCGCCGACCCCGACGAGCGCGCCCGCTTCGAGCGGCTGCCGCTCTCCTACGCGCCGACCTGGGGCGGGGAGGAGCTGCGGGCGGCGATCGCCGATCTCTATGAGGGCCTCGGCCCGGAGCACATCCTCACCTTCGCCGGGGCCGAGGAGGCGCTCTTCTGGGCGCTGCAGGAGCTGGCCGGGCCAGGTGATCACGCCCTGGTCACGGTGCCGAACTACCAGTCCTTCGAGACGATCCCGCTCACCGCGGGCGCCGAGGTCGAGGGCATCGTGCTGGATCCGGACGCCGGCTGGGAGCCCGACGTCGAGGCGATCGCGAGACAGATGCGGCCGAACACGAAGCTGGTCGCGGTCAACTTCCCCAACAACCCGACCGGGGCGATCCCCTTGCAGGAGACCTGGCGCGCGCTCGTCGCGCTCTGCGAGGAACACGGGGCGACGCTGCTCTCCGACGAGGTCTACCGCGGCCTCGAGGTCGACGAGGCCCGGCGTCTCCCGCAGGCCGCCGAGCTACCCGGTTCGAAGATCTCCCTGAACGTGATGTCGAAGTCCTACGGCCTGCCGGGGCTGCGGATCGGCTGGCTCGCGACCCGCGACCGCGCCCTGCTCGAGCGCCTCGAGAAACGCAAGCACTACACCTCGATCTGCAACGCGACGCCGAGCGAGGCGCTGGCGACGATCGCGCTCCGCAACGGCCCGGCGATCCAGGGTCGCAATCGCGACATCATCGCCGCCAACCTGCCGCTCTTCGAGGCCGCGTTCGCCGCTCACCCCGAGCGCCTCTAGTGGCAGGCCCCGGTGGGCGGCTGCGTCTCCTTCCCGCGCTACCTCGGCGCCGACGGGGTCGAGGAGTTCTGTCGCGAGCTGGTCGAGACCGCCGGCGTCGTCTTCCTCCCGGCCTCGATCTACGCCTCCGAGCTCGGCCCGGTCGCCGCCGACCGCTTCCGCATCGGCGTCGGCCGGCGCGACACGGAGGCCGCGCTGGCCGCGCTCGGGCGTTTTCTCGACCGCT
>JAFDWD010000732.1 GCA_018268695.1 Actinomycetota bacterium | reverse complement strand
GAATGCGGGGACGGGCCCGCCGCCAAGGCCTCGAAAAAGGGGGCCCCGTTCGTGACCGCGCCGGCGCCGTGCCAGGTCCGGCGGGCGGAATCGACGATCACCACGTTGCCCGCCACCGACCAGGTGCGCCTCACCGTCCGCTACCAGACCTACTCCCCCACCCCGGTCATCGTCGGGCTGAAACTGAAAGACACCAAGGGCGCCGTCGCGATCGAACGCGCGACCCGGCACCTGGGCGGCCAAGGCGTCCTTCACCTGACCACGAAACTCGGCTCCGCGGTCATGGACCGGGCGGCCGTGGCCAACGAGTTCGACGTCTCCCTCCGCGCCCCGGAAACGCCGAGCTACTGCGCCGCCGCCCTCGAACAACGCCTGCTCAGCGCCAAACACACGAGCGCCCGCGCCCCCCGGGTCTTCACGAACTGAGGGGGGGAAGGGACGGCGTTGTTCATGAGACGCCCAGGACGTGAGGGAGTGCGGTGTTCCTCCGGGGGTCCGTGCGGTCCCGCCGGGGCTGTCGACTTTGACCACACCAGGGTGTGGTCAATCCACGCAGCGCTGAATCCGGTGTTGTGCAACACGCACCGAAGCGTGGAGTTCGTGGCGTCTCTCCGACCCTCCCCGTAGCCCGGCTCGCCGCAGGCCCTTGCGTCCTGCGGCCCGGGGCGCTGCCCCCGCCCTACCCGCCGGGGAGCGTCGCCGACAGCCACTCGGCCGCGACCGGCACGACGGCGCGGTCGATCGTGTGGACGACGTCGGACTCGCGGTAGGTGACCTCGACGCCTCCTCCCACGATCTGGTCGCGGGCGGCGCGGCCGAAGCCGATCTCGATCACCGGGTCCTGGGTGCCGTGGGCGACAAAGGCTCGGGTGGAGGTGCGGCCCTCGAAGCTCGGCCGCCAGCCGGGCACGGTCGGGACGAAGCCGCTGAAGGAGAGGACGCCGGCCACCGTCGGGCGCTCGGCGCTCCACGCCATCGCGTGGCTCATCACCGCGCCCATCGAGAAGCCGGCGAGCACCGTGCGCTCCGGCCCCAGGCCGGACTCCTCCCAAAGGCCGTCGTGGAAGTCCGCGAGGGCCTCCCGCGCCGCGTCGAAGGTCGCCCGATCCGGATAGCCGACCCTTGGCACCAGGTACCAGTGGTAGCCCGGCCAGCCGGGCACCTGGAGCGGCCCGCGGGCGGAGACGACGCGCAGGCGCCGCTCGGGGTCGAGGGCGTCGGCCAGGCCGAGCAGGTCGTTCTCGTCGGTGCCACGGCCGTGATGGAGCACCAGGAGGCCGTCCGGCCCCCCCGCCGCGGCCCGTTCGACGGTGAGCAGCGGCGACGGCATGCCCTCGGCCCCACCTAG
>JAFDWD010000731.1 GCA_018268695.1 Actinomycetota bacterium | reverse complement strand
TTCTGACCTTCCTGGTCGGCCTCTGGCTGATCATCGAACCCCACAACGGCACCCTCACCCTGACCCTGGTCCTGGGCATCTACTTCCTGCTGATGGGGCTGACCCGGATCGCGGTCGCCTTCATGGGGCGGGGGACGCCGAACGCGGGGTGGGTCGCCCTCTCCGGCGTCTGCGGCCTGATCATCGGGATCCTGGTGCTGGTGAAGTTCCCTTCCAGCGCCGATTGGGCGATCGGCCTGCTGGTCGGGATCGATCTGATCTTCGCCGGCTGGACGCTGATCTCGGTCGCCCAGGTCGGCAAGGAACTTTCGCAACAGCCCTGAATTCGACGCCGAGGGCGCCGCGCGAGTAACTTGCGGGGCAGTGGCACCCCCTCTGGTCCTGGTCATGGCGGCCGGCTCGGGCACGCGGATGCGTTCCCAGACGCCGAAGATGCTGCACCGCGTCTGCGGGCGGCCGATGGTCGCATGGCCGATCCTGGCCGCGCGTGAGGCCGGGGCGGGCCGCGTCGCGGCGATCGTCTCCCCGGGCCGCGACATCTCCGCCGGGCTCCCCGAAGGGGTCGAGACGGTCGAGCAGCCGGTCTCCGACGGCACCGGCGGCGCGATCCGCGCCGCGCTCCCGCTGATCGAGGAGGCCGAGACGGTCCTCGTCCTCTCCGGCGACGTGCCGCTGATCTCCACCGACGTGATCGCAGCGCTGCTGGAGGCCCACCAGTCCTCGGACGCCGCGGCGACGATGCTGACGATCGAGCTCGACGACCCCGGCGCCTACGGCCGCGTCGTCCGCGCCGCCGACGGCGGGGTGGAAGGGGTGGTCGAGGCGAAAGCCGCCGGCGACGCCGACGCCTCCCAGCTGGCGATCAAGGAGATCAACGCCGGCACCTACGCCTTCGACGCCGCGCCGCTCGCCGCCGCGCTCGGCGAGCTCTCCAACGACAACGCCCAGGGCGAGTACTACCTGCCCGACGTCTTCCCGGCGATGCGCTCCGCAGGCCTCACGGTCGCCGCCCACCTGACCAGCGACCTTGCGGTGACGATGGGGATCAACAACCGCGTGCAGCTCGCCGAGGTCGAGGCCGAGGCCCGCCGCCGCCTGCTGGAGACCCACATGCTGGCCGGAGTCACGATCGTCGATCCCGGCTCGACCTGGATCGACGCCGGCGTCGACATCGGCCAGGACGCGCGGATCGAGCCCGGCACGAGCCTGCGGGGCGCCACCTCGGTCGGGCCCGGCGCGGTCGTCGGCCCGCACACGACCGCGATCGACTCGGAGATCGGCACCGAGGCCACCGTCCTGCGCGCCCACGTCGACACCGCCAAGGTCGGCGACGGTGCCAACGTCGGCCCCTTCACCTACCTGCGCCCCGGCACCGTGCTGGAGGTCGGCGCCAAGGCGGGCGCCTACGTCGAGATCAAGAACTCCCACATCGGCAAGGGCGCCAAGGTCCCCCACCTGTCCTACGTCGGCGACGCGGACGTCGGCGCCGGCAGCAATCTCGGCGCGGGCACGATCACCGCAAATTACGACGGTTTCGAGAAGAACCGGACGATGATCGGCCGCGACGTGCGGATCGGGGTGGACACGATGCTGATCGCGCCGGTTGAGGTCGGCGACTCCGCTTACACTGGCGCCGGCGCGGTGATCAAGGACGATGTCCCGGAAGGGGCTCTTGCCGTCTCTGAGAACGCGCAGCGCAATATCGACGGCTACGCGGCAGACAAGGCGGCGAAGATGCGAGAGGAGCAGGACACGTGAGCACGCTCGAGGAGCAGCCG
>JAFDWD010000730.1 GCA_018268695.1 Actinomycetota bacterium | reverse complement strand
GAGCGGCAAGATCGCGCCCAAGGCGGTCGTGGCCGGGAAGCTCGGCCCCAACGCGGTGCTGCCGGGCAACCTCGGCGCCGGGATCATCAACACCAGCAAGATCTCGGCGGGCGCCGTGAACGCGGAAAAGATCGCGAACAACGTCGTCACCACGAACAAAATCAACAACAAGGCCGTCACCTCGGCGAAACTCGCCGAAAAGGGCGTCGCCACCGGCAACCTCGCCGACGGTGCGGTGACCAAAGAAAAGCTGGCCAACGGCTCGGTGACCAAGGAAAAGCTCGCGGCGGGCCTGATCGGCACCGTCGAACCCCTGGCGAGCGGCCAGACCGAGCGCGGTGTGTTCAGCCTCGGCGGGACGAAGGAAAAAGGGAAAGAAGCGAGCGCATTCGGCTCGATCACCTTCCAGCAGGCGCTGGCGGCCAACCCGGTCGTGTCCGTGGTCGAAAAAGGCAAAACGAACGCGACCTGCCCGGGCCTCGGCGCGGGCAACACGACGCCTGCCGCCGTGGCGAACGCCGTCTGCGTCTATCTGACGACGGAAACCAACCTGGACGGCCTCGGCACCGTCGCCGTGACGGCGGAAGTCAACCGCCTCGGCGTCACGCTGACCGCCAAAGGTGGCAAAGAAGCCGAAGGCAACTTCGTCGCCTCCGGCGTCTGGGCGGTGACCGCTCCGTAGTCGGCTAGTTCAGTGCCTCGATCACCGCGGCGGTCATCTCCGCGGTGCCGACCTCGACCTCGGGGGGAACGTCCACCATCGGCGGTGGTGCGGCGGGCCCCCCGGCGAGGTCCGGGGTACGCAGGCCGTCTTCGAGGGCTTTGTCGACGGCCTCCTCGAGCCGCGCCGCCTCCTCGGGCATGCCGAGGCCATGGCGCAGCATCATCGCCGCCGAGAGGAAGGTGGCCAGCGGGTTGGCGATGCCGTTGCCCGCGATGTCCGGGGCGGAGCCGTGGACCGGCTCGAAGAGGCCCGGGGCGCCGTCGGCTCCGAGGCTGGCGCTCGGGAGCATCCCGAGGCTGCCGGTGAGCATCGCCGCCTCGTCAGAGAGGATGTCGCCGAAGAGGTTGTCGGCGACGATCACGTCGAAGTCGGTCGGCCGCGAGACCAGCTGCATCGCCGCGTTGTCGGCCAGCATGTTCTCGAAGTGGACGTCCGGATACTCGGGGACCACGCGCCCGACCACCTCGCGCCAGAGCCGCGAGGTCTCCATCACGTTGGCCTTGTCGACCGAGGTGACCTTGGGCTTGTTGCCGGAGCCCTCGGCGCGGCGGCGCGCGGCCTCGAAGGCGACCCGCGCGATCCGGTCGATTTCGACCGCGTCGTACTCGCAGGTGTCGAAGGCGGCGTCGCCCTCGCGGCCGGACTTGCCGAAGTAGATGCCTCCGGTGAGCTCGCGGACGACCAGCAGGTCGGTCCCGGAGATGCGGTCTTCGCGCAGCGGGCTGGCGCCCATCAGCGCCGGGCTCGGTCGCACCGGGCGGAGGTTCGCGTAGAGACCCATCCCCTTGCGCAGGCCGAGCAGACCCTGCTCGGGGCGCGGCTCGTCGGGGTTGGTCGTGTCCCATTTGGGACCGCCGACCGCGCCGAGCAGCACCGCGTCGGCGGCCTTGCAGGCCTCCAGGACCTCATCGGTGAGGGCGACCCCGTTGGCGTCGATCGAGCAGCCGCCCATCAGGCGCTCGTCGTAGTTGAAGTCCCCGAGGATGTCGAGGACCTCGCGGGTGGCCGAGACGATTTCCGGGCCGATCCCGTCGCCGGGCAGGACAACGATGTTGGGTGCGTCAGGCATGCGCGCGACTCTACTCAGACTGCGGTCGCTTCGATATTCAGGCGCACGTAGCCAAGGTGAAGCGGGCTCGGCTGGGCGGCGAGGACGTCGGCGACGAACTGGTCGCGCAGCCCCTCCGGCAGGCGCTCGACGTGGGCGCCGAGGCAGATCGTGCGGGCGAAGGCCTCCGGCTCGGGCGGGTCGACCGGCCAGGGCTCGAGCCAGCAGCGCACCTCGCCGAAGCCCGCCGCGCGCAGGCGCTCTTCGGTCTGCTCGGCGCCGGCGTAGTTCCAAAGCTTCTCGATGCCCTCCAGGTAGGGCGCGTACGGCTCGCGTGCCGCGACCTCCTCCCCGGCCTTGCGGAAGGCGTCGATGTTGCCCTCGCCCCCGCACTGGGCGGCGAAGCGACCGCCGTCACGGAGCGCCGCCCGCATGCGGGCGAAGAGCGCGTCGTGGTCGGTGATCCAGTGGAAGACGGCGGTCGAGAAGACGGCGTCGACCGGCTCGTCCAGCACGAGCTTCGTGAGGTCGCTGACGATCGCCGTGTCCTGCGGCCGCAGCACCTCCTTCACGCCCTCGACCATCGAGGGGGAACCGTCGACCGCGATCACGCGGCCGTCCGGCACCCGCTCGATGACGATGGCAGTGGTGCGACCGGAGCCGCAGCCGGCGTCGAGGACGGTCTCGCCGCCCTCGAGCCCGAGTCGGTCGAGCACCGCGCGAGCCCAGTCCTCGTGGGGCAGGGCGACGCGCGTGTACGTGCTCGCGTCCCAATCGCGGGTGCTCGATCCGGCCATCCGTGTCCTCCTTAGATTCTTAGGACCTAAGACTCTTAGATGCTCGTCGTCACCGGGCCGACGGCGCGGCCCGAGCTCTCGTACTCGTCGATCGCGCCGACGTTCTGCAGCGTGATCCCGATGTCGTCGAGCCCGTTCAGCAGCCGGTGCTTGACGTCGGGGTGCACCTCGAACGGGAAGACGCCGGTCTCACCGCAGTCGATCGTCTCGTCGTCGACATCGATCCGCGCCTGCCCCGCCTTGGCGATCGCCTTGCAGTGCTCCTCGTCGACGATCGCCGGCAGCAGCCCGATCTTCGTGCAGTTGGAGTAGAAGATGTCGGCGAAGGAGGGCGCGACGATCGCCTCGAAGCCGAAGTCCTCCAGCGCCCACGGGGCGTGCTCGCGGGAGGAGCCGCAGCCGAAGTTGCGCCCGGCCACGAGGATCGGGTTCGGCTCCAGCTCGATCTCCCCGTCGCGGATCCAGTCGTAGAAGAGGAACTCGCCGAAGCCGGTCCGCTCGACCCGCTTCAGGAACTGCTTGGGGATGATCTGGTCGGTGTCGACGTCGTTGCGGTCCAGCACCGACACCTTGCCCTCGATTACGTCAATAG
>JAFDWD010000072.1 GCA_018268695.1 Actinomycetota bacterium | reverse complement strand
TGGAGGGTGAGGCCGGAGTCGATGATGTCCTCGACGATCAGCACGTCGCGGCCCTGGATCGAGGCGTCGAGGTCCTTGAGGATGCGGACGACGCCGGAGCTGTCGGTCTGCGAGCCGTAGCTGGAGACCGCCATGAAGTCGATCTCACAGGGGACGTCTATATGGCGCATCAGGTCGGCGAGGAAGAGCACGGCGCCCTTCAGCACGCCCACCATCACCAGGTCCTTGCCCTCGTAGTCGCGGCTGATCGCCGCGCCGAGCTCCGCGATCCGTGTCTGCAGTTCCTCGCTGGAGACGAGGGTCGCACCGATGGCCGGGTCGTTCACCGGCCGCAGTCTAGGGCGCGCGACCTTGGGAGCGCGCCCGACTCACGTCTCGCGCTCGGCTCGCAGGATGCCGCCCTCGAGCACGGCGCGGACGCCGTCGCCGAGATCGAGCCGCGAGCCGCCGCGCGTGAGGCCCGCGACCTGGTCGGCGAAGCGGGCGGCGCCGGGGACGGGGCGGCCCGCGGCGGCGTCGGCGAGCCGCTGCAGGACGAGGCGGCGCAACGCCGGGGAGAGTTCGGCGAAGCGGGCGTGGGCGATGCGGCCGCGGGAGGCACCGAGCGAGCCGTCGAGCTCCCCGGCGACCAGTCCGTCGAGGATCTCGGCCTCGTCGCGCAGCAGCGCCGCGGTGCGCAGGACGTTGGCGACGGCGGCGGGGTGGATCGCCTCCAGCTCCGGCACCAGCCCGTGGCGCACCCGGTTGCGGGCGTAGGACTCCTCCGCGTTGGTCGGGTCCTCGCGCCAGTCGAGCCCGCGTTCCCCCACGTAGGCGGTGACCTCCGCCCGCGTCGTGCCGAGCAGCGGCCGCGCGAGGCGCCCGTCGCGCTCCTTCATCCCCAGCAGCGCCCGGCGGCTCGGCGAGGAGGCGAGCCGATAGAGGATCGTCTCCACCTGGTCGTCGGCGGTGTGGCCGGTGACGATCGTCGCGTCGCGGGCCTCGGCGAGGCGGGCGGCGGCCGAGTAACGGAGATCGCGCGCCCAGGCCTGCAGGTTGCCGGGGCCCTCCACCCGCACCGGCCGCTCGGTCACCAGCTCGACCTCGAGGCGCTCACATAAGGAGGCACAGAAGTCGGCGTCTTCGTGGGACCCCGGGCGCAGCCCGTAGTCGACGTGGACGGCGACGACCGCGTCCGCCCCGCGGGCGCGCACCGCGAGGTCGAGCATGCAGACCGAGTCGCGCCCGCCGGAGAGGAGCGCGACGAGCGAGCGCGGCGCCGCGATCAGCCCTCCCGCCTCCACCCGGGCGAGCAGGTCAGTCGACATCGGCCGGGCGCACGGCGTAGAGCGCGGTCGGCACCGGGAAGCCTTTGAGCGAGACCTCGCCGATCGGGTCGAGCCGCAACGTCGGCCGGTCGGCGAGGGTCGCCGCCACCCGGTCGGTCACCAGCACCTCCCCCGCCAGCGCCCGGTTGACGATCCGGTGGGCGAGGTTGACGCTGTTGCCGAAGTAGTCGCCGTCGCGGTAGACCGCCTCCCCCGCATGGATGCCGACGCGCGGCTGCGGCCTGCGGTCGAAGCCACCGAGGAAGGCGACCGCCCACTCGGTCAGTGCCGCCGCGTCGGGGGACACCACCATCACCTCGTCGCCGATCGTCTTCACGATCGTCGCCTCCCGCGGCAG
>JAFDWD010000729.1 GCA_018268695.1 Actinomycetota bacterium | reverse complement strand
TCTCGTCGGTGACGTAGACGAAGCCCGCGTCGGCGGCGCCCTGTTCGAGCTTGGCGATGACCGACGTCACCTCCGTCTCTTCGGACACCACGTTGCCGAGGATCGCTTCCTCTTGCCCCTTCGGCAGGCGGCCGAGCACTTCGCGGGTGTACCCGCCGACCGGGACGCTCTTGTCGCCGATCACGATCTTCGTCCCCGGCTTCGTCAGGTCGGCGATGCTCTTGATGTCGCTCCCCTGCGGCACCGCGATCACGAGTTCGTTGCGGCAGAAGACCTGCGGCTTCTCGACCAGCCCTTCCTCGAAGAGTTCCTGCGGATAGCTGGTATTCGCGGAGGCGAAGACGTCGGCCGGAGCGCCCTGCTGGATCTGCGCGGCAAGTTCGTCGGAGCCGGCGAACGAGGGCTTCACCGTCGCGCCTTCGAAGCCTTCGCCGTACTTCGTCACCGCTTCGGTCAGGGACGAGGCGCCGAGGACGATCAACGAACCTCCTCCGCCGGACGATTCGCCGCCGCCCGACCCGGCCGTCGAGCCGGAGCCCCCGCCGCAGCCGGCGACGAGCGCCGCAAGGACCCCGACGGCAAGCACCAGGACCGCGAAGCGCCTCACTCTCCCACCTGCACCATCACCGAGGTCGCCTTCACCATCGCGACAGCCTTCACGCCGGGCGCCAGCCCGAGCTCCTCGACCGAGTCCCGCGTGATCGCCGCAGTCACCAGATGCGGCCCGGCCTCGATCTCGACCAGCGCCATCACGCCATCGGCCTCGACCGAGCGGACCGTGCCCGGGAACCGGTTGCGCGCGGAGAAGGTGTCGCCGGTCTCGTGACGCGCCGGCGCGTCACGCAGCCGTTCCACCTCGGCGACCGGCACCCGCCGCCGGTTGCGCGAGTCGCGCGTCGTCCGGACCTTGCCGTCCCGATCCCATCGGCGCAGGGTGTCGGTGCTGATCCCCAGCATCTTCGCCGCCTCGCCGATCCCAAGCGTCTCACTCATGCCTATGCACTGTATAGGCAGACACGGAACCGTGCGAGCCGCCGCTGCCAATCCGTCCCCCGCGGTGACGGACGCTCAGGGACCCCACCGCCGGGGTCGATAACCCCTTCGTGGAGAACGAGCCGATCAACGCCTGGCGCGACAGCCGGCGCCTGATGGCCTACAGCGCCGCGGTGATGTTCGCGGGCGCCACCATCATCGACTCCGCCGAGACCGTCATTCCGGGCGGTCAGACCTTCTCGATACTGCCCGGGGT
>JAFDWD010000728.1 GCA_018268695.1 Actinomycetota bacterium | reverse complement strand
GATCCCGAAGCCGACCGCGACCGGGCTCCCCCCCGCGTCGGCCTTCGTCGCGGCGACCAGGTCGGCCAGCTCCGGCGGCAGCTCGCCGCGCTCCCCCGTGGTCCCGACGGTGGAGACGACGTAGATGAAGCCCTTGGCGACCGCGCAGATCGCCTTGCGGCGGTCGGGCGGGGTCGTCGGCGCCACCAGCGGCACCATCGCCAGGCCCTCGGCACCGAACGCGTCGCGGATGCCCTCGTCCTCACCCAGCGGCAGGTCGGGGATGATCGCGCCCGCGGCGCCGGCGGCGCGGGCCAGCTTCGCGAACTCCGTCCCGCCGCCGTGGGCGAGCACCATGTTCGTGTAGACCATCAGCACCACCGGGACCTTGTCGGCGATCGCTTCGCAGGTCTCGAGAGCGGTCCGCAGCGTCGCCCCGTTGGCCAACGCCACCGTGTCGGCGGAGTGGATCGTGGGACCGTCGGCGAGCGGGTCGGAGTACGGCACCCCGAGCTCGACCAGGTCCGCCCCGGCGTCGGCGTAGGCGGCGGCGACCGCCAGCCCGGACTCGCGGTCGGGGAAGCCGGCCATCATGTACGGCATCAGGGCGGCGCGCCCCTCCCTCTTGGCGGCGTCGAAGGCCGCCCGGATCCGCTGCTCTCCGGCGATCACGCTTCGCTCGTCCTGCGCACGTACTCGGCCAGATCCTTGTCGCCGCGCCCGGAGAGGCAGAGCACGTCGAAGCCCTCGCCCTCGAGCGGGTTCTCCAGCAGCCAGGCGATCGCGTGGGAGCTCTCCAGAGCCGGGATGATCCCCTCCAGGCGCGCCAGCTCGCCGAGGGCGCCGAGGGCGCCCTTGTCGGTCATCGGGAAGTAGGCGGCGCGCCCGGTGTCGCGCAGGTGGGCGTGCTGCGGGCCGGTCCCGGGGTAGTCGAGGCCCGCGGAGACCGAGTGCGCTTCGACGATCTGCCCGTCCTCGTCGGCGACGATCGCCGAGAGCGAGCCGTGCAGGACGCCGGTCGTCCCCGCGTTCAGCGAGGCGCCGTGGCGGCCGGTCTCGATCCCCTCGCCGCCCGCCTCGACGCCGATCAGCTCGACCTCGGCGTCGTCGATGAAGGGGGCGAAGATGCCGATCGCGTTGGAGCCGCCGCCGACGCAGGCGATCACCCGGCGCGGCAGCGAGCCCTCGGCGGCCAGCGCCTGCTCGCGCGCCTCCTCGCCGATCACCCGCTGCAGGTCCCGCACCAGCACCGGGTAGGGCGCCGGCCCGACCGCCGAGCCGATCACGTAGTGCGTCGTCTCCACGTTCGCGACCCAGTCGCGGATCGCCGCCGAGGTTGCCTCCTTCAGCGTCCGCGCGCCCGCGTCGACCGGCGCCACCTCGGCGCCCAGCAGCTTCATCCGCTCGACGTTCGGCGCCTGGCGGCGGATGTCCTCGGTGCCCATGTAGACGATGCATTCGAGGCCGAGGAGCGCGCACGCGGTCGCGGTGGCGACGCCGTGCTGCCCCGCCCCGGTCTCGGCGATGATCCGCGCCTTGCCCATCCGCTGAGCCAGCAGCGTCTGGCCGATCGCGTTGTTGATCTTGTGAGCGCCGGTGTGGGCGAGGTCCTCGCGCTTCAGGTACACCCGCGATCCGACCCGGTGCGAGAGCCGCTCGGCGAAGTAGAGGGGCGTCGGCCGACCGATGTAGTCGCGCCGCAGCGCATCGAGGCGGGCGAGGTACTCGGGGTCCTCCCGGGTCGCTTCCCAGGCCTCGGTCAGCTCGTCGAGGGCCGCGATCAGCGTCTCAGGGACGTACCGGCCCCCGTAGGGGCCGAAGCGCTTCTCGATCGCGCTCATGCCTTGGCGGGATCCGGCTCGGCGAGAACGGGCTGGGCGGCCTCGTAGAAGGCGGCCATCTTGGCGTGATCCTTGCGGCCCGGCTCGGCCTCGACCCCGCTGGCGACGTCGACCGCATAGGGACGGACGATCTCCACCGCCGCGGCGACGTTGTCGGGCTTCAGCCCACCGGCCAGGATCGCCGGCACCTCGGAGCGGTGCCGGCGCAGCAGCTCCCAGTCGAAGGTCTCCCCCGTGCCGCCCGGCAGGTCCTTGGCCTTGCGGTCGAAGAGGTGGTAGTCGACCCAGCGATAGGCCTCGCCCGCGTGGATGTCGGCGGCGGAGGCGACGTGGATCGCCTTGATCACCTTGACGCCGGTCCGGCGGCCGACCTCGGCGCAGAACGAGGCGCCCTCTTCGCCGTTCAGCTGCACCATCGAGAGCTGCTCGTTCTCGACCGCGCGGGTGACCTCCTCGAGCGTCGGATTCACGAACACCCCGACGATCTCGGCCTTACGGCGAAAGGCGGCGGCGATCTCGACGGCGGCCCCGGGATCGACCTTGCGCACCGACGGCTCCCAGTGGATCAGCCCGATCGCCCAGGCGCCGAGGCGCACTGCCTCGGCGGCATCGTCGATGTTGGTTATCCCGCAGAACTTGACGCGCATCCGCCCAGATTACGCAATGCCACCCTGCACGCTTGTCGCGCTATACGAGACAAGCGTGCAGGGTAGGTAAAACCGCCCGGGGGGCCGGACTCCCCCCGGGCGGCCATGTGCTTCCCTCAGCCTTCCGGCGAGGCTTGTTCGACCTTCGCGGGCCTGGTGCCCAGCGTCACGGTCGCAGTCTTCTTCTTCCCGTCGCGCAGGTATTCGAGCGTGACTTCGTCGCCCGGTTTCTTGCCGTTGACGAGTTCGATGATCTGTTCCATGTTGGAGATCTTCTTGCCTTCGGCCCCGATGATGATGTCGCCGCCGAGCACGATTTCGGCGCCGCCGATCGTCGCCTGCGTGGTCCCGGCTTCCAGCCCGGCCTTGTCCGACGGGCCGCCCTTTTCGACCGACTCGAGCAGGACGCCTTCCTGCACCGGCAGGTTCACGGCTTTCGCCAGCTGGGGCAGGATCGGGATCCCGGAGATGCCCAGGTAGGCCCGCTTGACGCTGCCCGTGGTTTCGAGTTCGTGGATGACTTCCTTGGCGGTGTTGATCGGGATCGCGAAGCCGATGCCGACGTTGCCGTCGTTGCCACCGCCGGTCTCGATCTGGGAGTTGATGCCGATCACTTCGCCGGCGCCGTTGATCAGCGGGCCGCCCGAGTTGCCGGGGTTGATCGCCGCGTCGGTCTGGATCACGTTGTCGATCGAGAAGCCGTTGGGCGCCTGGATCTGCCGCTGCAGCGCCGAGACGATGCCACTGGTGACGGTCCGGTCGAGCCCGAACGGGTTGCCGATCGCGACCACCGGGTCGCCGACTTCCATCTTCGACGAGTCGCCGAGGGTCAGCGGGTCGAGTTCCTTCG
>JAFDWD010000727.1 GCA_018268695.1 Actinomycetota bacterium | reverse complement strand
TTCTCCCACGAGTTGCCTTCCAGCGGGTAGCCATGGATCAGGACGATCGGCTTGCCGGAACCGTGGTCGTTGTAGTGGATGTCGATGTCGGCGCTGTTCTCTTTTCCGACGGTCACGTAAGGCATCTCGGTTCTCCTGGTTCGGCGGTGGACGACGCGCGGGTGGTTGCCCGAGCCTACCCCGACCGCGTTGCCGTCAAGCTTCGGAGTCGTGAACGTCGAGCTACGGACCGAGCGACTGGTCATGCGCCCTCCCGAGGAGGCCGACCTCGAGGACCTCCACGCCTTCCACGACGATCCCCTCGTGCGGAAGATCTTCGGCGAGGCGAACCGCGACGAAGTCGGCGAATGGATCGAGATCGCCCGGCGCGACTGGGAGGAGCGCGGCCACGGGCGGGTCGTCCTCCTCGATCGCGAGAGCGGCGACTTCCTCGGCCGCAGCGGCCTCCGGTACTGGCCGGAGCTGGACGAGATCGAGGTCGGCTGGAGCCTTCTCGCCGCGGCCCGCGGACGTGGCCTCGCGACCGAGGCGGGCCGCTTCTGGCTCGACTGGGGACGGCGCGAGCTGGACACCCCGTACTTCACCGCCAACATCGATCGCCGGAACACCGCCTCGATCGCCGTCGCCGAGCGCCTCGGCATGGAGCCGTTGCGCGAGGACGAGCTGCACGGCGATCCGATCGTCGTCTACGCGTTGCGCCGGCCCTAGGCGGCCAGAGCGCCGTACTCCTCGCCGGCCTCGCCGCGGGCGGCCGGATGGAGGCGGACGGCGTCGGGCCAGAAGCGGGAGCCGAGCCGGAGCTGCAGCAGGGAGGAACGCAGGAGGGCCTCGCGGGCGGGGTCCCAGGAGAAGCCGAGCAGCTTGCGGACCTCGGGCGGGAGCATGCCGACCGAGATCAGCTTGATCGTCTCGTGGATCGGGGTGACGGCGACGCGCATGAAGCCGGTGAAGGGCGGCTCGGGGAGGATCTTCTTGACCCGCTCGCGGCGGTCCTCGTTGATCCAGAGCTCGCCGGCGGCGAT
>JAFDWD010000726.1 GCA_018268695.1 Actinomycetota bacterium | reverse complement strand
CGACGGCGGTGGCGCAGCGCTTGATCGATCCGGCGCGCACGTCGCCCGCGGCGTAGATGCCAGGGACGCTCGTCTCGAGCAGACCCTCGGCGCCGGCGTCCTCGCCGGTGAGGATGAAGCCCTTCTCGTCGCGGGCGATGCAGTCGCCGAGCCAGGCGGTGCAGGGTGCCGCGCCGAGGAAGAGGAAGAGGAAGGAGAAGGGCAGCTCCGACCCGCCGGTGAGGGTGACCGACTCGAGGCGCCCGTCGGTGCCGTGGAGCTCGGTGATTTCGCTGCGATCGCGGACGACCACGCCGTAGCGGTCGAGCTCGTCGATCAGGTAGGCGGACATCGTCTCGGCGAGGTCGGCGCGGCGATGGAGGAGGGTGACGAGGGCGCCGCCGCGGGCGAGCCAGACCGCCGCCTGGGCGGCCGAGTTGCCGCCGCCGACGACGCCGACGCGTTGGGCGCCGCAGATCTGGGCCTCGGGCGGCCCGGCCGCGTAGAAGACGCTCAGGCCCTCGTAGTCGGCGAGGTCGTCGACCGGCAGTTTGCGGTATTCGGCGCCGGTCGAGAGGAGGACGGCCTTGGCCCGGACCTCGACGTCGCCCTCCAGCCTGACGACGTGGTCGCCCTCGCCGCCGGGCTCGAGGGAGAGCGCTTTGTAGGGCGTCGCGGTGCGGGCGGTGAACTTGCGTGCCTGGGTGATCGCACGGCCGATGAGTTCGGTGCCGCTGATCCCGGCCGGGAAGCCAAGGTAGTTCTCGATCCGTCGCGACATTCCGGCCTGGCCGCCGAGCGCGTCGCTCTCGACCACCAGCGTGTCGAGCCCCTCGGAGGCACCGTAGACCGCGGCGCCGAGGCCGGCCGGCCCCCCGCCGACGATCAGCAGGTCGACCTCTTCGCGCGGCGCCAGCTCGAGGCCGATGCCGAGGGCTCGCGAGAGCTCGCCGTTGGACGGTCGGCGCAGGTCCTCGCCGCCGGGCAGCCGGACCAGCGGGATCTCCTCCGGCCCCAGGTCGGCGACCAGCTTCGCCGCCTCCGGATCGTCGCCCGGATCGCGCCAGAAGTAGGCGAGGCGGAGCCGTTTCGCGAATTCGACGAGGCTCCGGGTCGCCTGGTCCTGGGTCGGCCCGACGATCTCGATCCCGACGCCCTCGACGCGCTGCAGCGATTCGCGCCGCTGGACGAAGGCCGAGAGCAGCATGTCGGAGAGGGCGCCGTCCTCGAAGAGGAGGCGGCGCAGGGTCTCGCGGTCGACCGCGACGTAGCGCATCGGCTCGGTCACGACCGCGGTCAGGAAGACGGTCTGGCCGGAGAGCAGTTTCATCTCGCCGAGGAACCCCGACGCCACGTGCCGCACGATCTCGCGGCCGCTGGCGTCGAGGATCGCCGCCTCGCCCTCGCGGATCGCGATGAACGGGTAGCTCTTGT
>JAFDWD010000725.1 GCA_018268695.1 Actinomycetota bacterium | reverse complement strand
TAAAGGCTGACGTAGGTGGTTTTGCCATGTCTCTCGTCGCTTCCATGTGGCTTGCCGAGCCGCTCGTCGCTCTCGGTCACGTCGAGGATGTCGTCGACGATCTGGAACAGCACTCCCAGCTCGTCAGCGAAACGGCGGTAGATAATTGTCTCACTTTCGTCGGTTCCGACGAGGATCGGGACCACGCAGACGCTCGCCGAGATCAGCCGGCCGGTCTTCAGGGCGTGGAGCTCACGCAGGCCCGGGGCGTCGTGGTGCTCGCCGAGTACGTCGATGTATTGCCCGCCGACCATGCCGTCGACGCCGGTCGCGGCGGCCAGCTCGCGCAGCGCCCCCAGCACCCGGGCCGGGTCGCCGGGCTGTTCGCAGAAGATCCGCACCGCCTCGGCGAAGAGCCCGTCGCCGGCGAGGATCGCCACGTCCTCGCCGAACTGTTTATGGGAGGTCGGCTTGCCGCGGCGCAGGTCGTCGTCGTCCATCGCCGGCAGGTCGTCGTGGATCAGCGAGTAGGTGTGGATCAGCTCGATCGCGGAGGCGACCGGGAGGAAGTCGGTCGGCGGGACGCCGAGCGCGCGGGCGGTGGCGAGGGCCAGTACCGGGCGGACCCGCTTGCCGCCCGCGAGCAGCGAGTACCGCATCGCCTCCTCGAGCCCGGCGGTGCGTGGCGCGGGCGAGAACCGCAACTCGGCGAGGGCCGCCTCGACCAGGTCGCGCAGCTCCTCGGGATAGCCGGCCTGGGTGCTCATCGGCGCTGCATGCCTTTTCCACGCCATACGGTGGAAAATCCGCGCAGCGCGGCGGCGCCGCTACTCCGCATCGGCGGCAGCGGCCTCGCGCGCGCGGCGGTTGGTCTCCTCGACCGCCTCCTGCGACAGCTCGCCCGCTTCGGCGGCGAGCGCGGCGGCGCGCCCCTCCTCGAGCTCCTCGCCGCCCTCCAGCTCGGCGGCGATCGCCTTCAACCGCTCGGAGATCTCGCGCAGGCGGGTCATCCGGCGGGCTCGCGTTCGCGGACGATCGCGCCGAGCACCCCGTTGATGAACTTGGGAGCGTCGGCGCCGCAGTACTCCTTGGCGATCTCGACCGCCTCGTTGATCGCCACCTCATAAGGGGTCTCCCCCTCCTCGATCTCGAACAGCGCGACCCGCATCACGTTCAGCTCGAGCGGCGCGATCCGGTCGACGGTCCAGCCGCTGCGCAGGTGTTCGGCGATCGTGTCGTCGAGTTCTTCGCGCGCCTCCTCGACGCCTTCGGCGAGCTCCCGCGTCAGCGGTTTCGCATCGGCCACCAGCTCCTCGAGCGGGCGACCGGTCACGTCGCGCTGGTAGCTGGCGAAGACGGCGTCACGGCGTTGGTCGGAGCGGCGCATGCAGGCATTCTCTCAGGCGGTGCACTCAGGAGGCCTGGCGCGCTCAGCGAAGGATCTCGACGAGCAGAACCCAGGCGTTGGCGACGGCGGCCAGCGTGAGGACGACGATGCCGGCGGCGATCCAGTAAAGGCCCCCGGCGACCGCGAAGAGGACGGCGAGCCCGCCGATCGTGAGCAGGATCGCACCGCTCAGCCGGATCACCTGCCGGCCGAGGACGTAGTTGGCCGGGACCTTGACCCCGTCGGGAAGCGCCGCGATCGGCAGCTTCGCCATGATCGCCAGCAGGGCGAGGGCGATGACGAGCAGCTCGACCCCGAGCGCCGCGTGGCTCTGCCCCGGCATCAGCCCGGCGACGCAGACGACCAGTGCGGTGAGCAGCATGGCGAGCGTCTCCAGGCCGCGCTCCGGCAGCCCGTCGTACTTGAGGATGCGGTCGACGTTGATCGAGACGGCGACGAAGAGCAGGCCGGCGAGCGCCGCCGAGGCTCCCGCCATGGCGACGAAGAGGTCGTGCCACTGCTCCGGGTCGTAGGCGACGGCCACGGGTCGCCCGGCGCGCTAGGCGCGCGACATGTACTCGCCGGTGCGGGTGTCGACCTTGATCGTTTCGCCCTCCTCGATGAAGAGCGGCACCTGGACCACCGCGCCCGACTCGAGCGTCGCCGGCTTGTTGCCGCCGCCCGAGGCGGTGTCGCCTTTCAGGCCCGGGTCGGTCTGCGTCACCTTCATCTCGACCGAGGCCGGCACCGTCACGTCGCTCGGCTGTTCGTCGACGAAGAGCACCTCGACCTCGGAGTTCGGCAGCACCCACTGCATCGAGTCGCCGAGCACCGCCGAGGGGATTTCGATCTGCTCGTAGTCCCGGTTGTCCATGAAGACGACCGAGTCCCCCTGGTCGTACAGGTACTGCATCTTTTTCGATTCGGTGCGGACGAGCCGGAACTTCTCCCCGGCGCGGAAGGTTTTGTCGATCACGTTGCCGTCCTCGATGCGGCGCAGTTTCGTGCGCACGAAGGCGCCGCCCTTGCCCGGCTTGACGTGCTGGAACTCGACGATCTTCCAGATCTTGCCGTCGATCTC
>JAFDWD010000724.1 GCA_018268695.1 Actinomycetota bacterium | reverse complement strand
GTACCGTTGGTGATCAGCGTCGGCGTCGTGATGCCGGCCAGGTCGTCCCAGGTCCCGTCGTAGCGAAGGAACGCTTCCTCGGCGGCTTCCTGGCGCTTCAGGGTTCGCGGCGAGACCTTCTCCTGCCGGATGGCCTCGAAGCCCCCGACGAAGCGGGCGGTCGCCCGGGCGCCGTTCGCGGTCGGCGGGAAGAGGAGGTCGAGGAAGAGCTTGGTGCTCGCGTGCGGGGCGGCCAGCTTGCGGATCAGGCCCGGCGGCGGCGGGACCGTGTGGCGGCTGCCGGCGTCGCCGCCGGTCGTCACAAGCGCGCCAAGCATCGCGGGGTTCTGCTCGGCCAGCGTCAGCCCGATCTCTCCACCCATCGACCAGCCGACCAGCGTCGGTTCGACCAGCCCCAGCCCTTCGATCAGTTGGGCGGTGTCACGCGCCATCAGTGGCACCGTGATCGGCATCGAGAGGTCGTCGGTCGTGTAACCGACCCCGCGGTTGTCGAAGATCGTCACCCGGAAGTGTCGCGCCAGCGGGCGCAGCAGGTAGGGCATCCAGAGGCTCATCGAGGCGGTGTCGCCCTGGACCATGACCAGGTCGGGCCCGTGCCCGAACTGCCGGTAGCCGATCTCGATCCCGTCGACCGGGAGCCTCCAGACCGGCCCCTCGAACTTCCCCACGCCCGCGAGCGTCGAATTCGGCAGTTCGCTCGGCGCGGCCTGGCCGACCACGTCGTCGGGCGCCATCGTCACCCGGGCGCCCGCCTGCGCGGGCGCGGTGGCAAGCGCAAGCAGCGCGAGAGCTAGCGACAGGAGGCCGAGGCGGCGAGCGATCATCTCGTCGGAAAACTTATGCGTTGGCCGCGACGTCCGGATCGGCCGGCTCGCCCGCCGCCCGCCGGAGCCGCCTCTACGATGGCGCCATCGTCCGCCGGTCAAAGTTCCCGATCTTTGCGGTGGCTCTGGTGGTCGCGGCCCTCCTGTCGACCTGGATCGCCTCGCCCGCCGCCGCCGAAGACCACTTCACGCCGCTCTCGGCGCGGGTGCTGCACGCTCCCGAACCGGTGCGCGGCGGCGACGGGCGCGAACACCTCGTCTACGAGCTCGTCGTCTCGAACGAGTCCGCTTTCCCGCCCCGGGCAGTGACGGTGCGCGAGGTGGTGGCGACCGCGGGCGGCAGGCCGGTCGAGACGCTCACCGGGGCACACCTGAGGGAGATGATGGAACCGTTCGGTGCCGTCGAGGAGAAGAAGCGGACGACGATCGCGGCGGGCGGCACCGCGAAGGTCCTGATGGACGTCACCTACGCGGCGGGGACGCAGGCGCCGCGGCGGCTCGACCACGAGATCGCCGTCTCCCCCGGCCCGCCGGGCTCGGTCGAACTGAGCCGCTTCGGCGCCGCCCCGACCCGAGTGATCGACCGTCCGGCGCCGATCGTCTCGCCGCCGCTCCGCGGTCCCGGCTGGATCGCGATCAACGGCTGCTGCGACGACAACACCTCGCACCGGCGCAGCCTGCTGGCGATCGACGGAGCCCTGCACGAGGGCGAGCGCTACGCGATCGACTTCGTCCAGATGACCCCGGGCGGGCGGATCGCCGAAGGCTCGAACAAGGCGCTCGGGAACTACCCCTTCTACGGCGACGAAGTGCTCTCGGCGACGGCGGGCACGGTGGTCGGCGTGG
>JAFDWD010000723.1 GCA_018268695.1 Actinomycetota bacterium | reverse complement strand
GTCTCGGCCACGGCCCCCTGCACGCTTGTCTCGCTATGCGAGACAAGCGTGCAGGGGGCCGGCTGTGGCCGTGGCCGAGACGGCCGGGGATGTGAGGGGGAAGACGCGGCGGCCCGGGTCGTACGCCAGTGTTCGAACGGTCAGGAATCTGCGCGGTTCCTAAGTTCGGAATAGCCGAACTTTCGAACACCGCAAGGCTTCCGTGGTTCGTGATCTACCTCTGGCGTGGATTTCGAACCACGCAGATCCCTGCGGTGTTCGAAACCCGTCGTATGGGCGGATAAGGAACACGGCAGATTCCTGACCGTTCGAATCCCCCGCTCTTCCACACGGAACCCTCACGTCCTGGGCGTCTCATCGCGGTCACAGCCAGCCAGGACCGCGATGAGACGCCCAGGGCGCCACTTGGACGGCCGCGACCGCCCCGCGCTCACACCTTGCGTGGCTTGTAGGTCCAGCCGGCGCCGGTGACGGCGTCGATCGCCGGGTCGCGGAGGTCGGACCAGGAGAACTTGTAGCCGCTCTCGTCGGCTCCGCCCTCGGTGGAGTGGGGACCGAGCCAGGCGATCACGTGGACGGTCTCCGAGCCGACGTGCTGGCCCCTTTCCCAGCCCTTCGTCGCGCTCAGGCCGCCGGCACCGAGCTCGGCGTCCGTGTCGGTCTTGAAGCAGATCGCCTCGGCCTCGTGGTCGCCCTCGTCGAGCTTCAGCCGGATCGACCGGTAGCGATATTCGTAGTCGCCGCCGCCCGCCCCGGCGGAGGCGATCTTCGCCGACCAGGAGACGACGACCTCGTCGCCGTCGACGCCGGTCTCGATCCCCTTGCCGGAGATCGCGAGGAGGCGCGCGCGAACCTCGTCCGCGGACAGCTGCGGCACCCCGTCCTCGGGCTTGGCGGAAGTGACGATGCCGCGGCTCTTCTCCTTCAGCTTGTCGAACAGGCCCATCGTGTCTCCTTTACTTGGGTGGCAGGTTGGCGACGAAGTCGAGCGCGCGTCCGACCCAGGCGTCGAGGGCACCGTCGGCGGCCAGCGCCTCGGGCGCGACGAAGACCCAGCCGGGCATGCGGTGGCCGCGCATCTCCATCGATTCGACCCCGGGCATCGCCTCGACCTCCTCGGCTTCGTCGGGGTCGGTGCGGACCAGCATCCCCCCTTCGCGGGAGGCGGCGACGGCGAGGTTGCCTTCGACCATGAAGGCGAGGCCGCCGAACATCTTCTTCTCGGTCACTTCGTAGCCCCCGGCGGCCAGGAGCTCACGGATCTGTTCGGCGATTCCCTCGTCGTAGGCCACGGCGGAAACCTACCCCGGCGCCGCCGCGTTCTCGGCGGATCGCGCGACGATGTCGCCGACCGCGACACAGTCGGGGCCGAGCTTGTAGCCGCGCGCTCCCGCCCGGATCTTGCCCGCGGCGGCGTTCAGCTCGGCGACGTACCTCGCCTCCGCGGCCGAGCCGGCGGTGGGTGGGTTCCGGGCGACGTCTGAGGTGACGTTGGCGGCGGCCGTCAGCCCGGTCGAGAAGCGTTCGAGGTCGATGCTCGGGATGACCGGATCGACCACCGACTGAAGGCGGCCGCGGACCGCCTCGATCACCGCGAGGTAGGCGCGGGCTCGCTCGGCCCGATCCCCGCCTGCGTCGGGCGCGGCCTGCACGGCGGCCTTGCAGTAGCCGGCGACCTCGGCGCGGAACGCGGCAGGCGACGGCGGTGGTGGGGACGTGCTGCCCTGGTTGAAGATGCCGGACACGGCCAGGCTCGCGCCGATGATCACCAGGACGATGACCGCGATCGTCACGTACGGGCCGATCGAGCGCTTCGCCTGGCGCGGCCGCGCGGCCGCGGCGGCACGTTCGGCCGCGCGCCGGGCCTCCACCGAGCCGAGCGGGACGTCGGCGCGGACGGTCGGCGGCGACACGGGCTCGACGTGACCGCCCTCGATCGCCAGCTCGGCCAGCCGCTCCCGCTGCTGCTCCCAAGGCACGTCTTCGATCCCGAACTTTCGGTAGAGCGTGTACAGGTGCCCTTCCACCGAGTCGACGTCGACGGAGGCCTGGAACGCGATCTCCTGGTTCGATGCCAGGGGGGCCTTGCCATCGCCTGCGGCGATCGGACGACAGAGCGCGGCAAGGATCGCTTGCTCGGTATCGGTCAGGAGGACGTCGTCGGGGGAATCAGCCATGGAGGGAGGGTGCGCCGGCACTCTACGCACCCCGCCTTAAGCGGGCGCTCAGCTCAGCGCGGGTCCCGCCACATCAGCCACACGCGCGGGCCGCGCGGCAGCTGGACCTCCTCGGTGACGCGGAATCCGAAGCGGGCGTAGTAGTCGACGTTGCGCTCCTTGGAGGACTCGAGGAAGGCGCCGACGCCGTCGCGGTCGCATTCCTCCAGCACCGGGGCGAGGACCGCGGTGCCGAGGCCCCGGCCCTGGGCGACGGGATCGGTGCCGACCGTCGCCAGGTACCAGTGCGGCGGCTTCGGCGGATGGCGCCTTTCGATCCCGAAGAGCCCGTAGCCGACCAGCGGCGTGCGAAGCAGGAGGCGCGGATGGAGCATCGCGGTGGCGAAGGCGAGGTCGTCCCGGAGGCTCGAGCGCCAGCCGTCCGGCGCCGCCCAGACCGCCGCGCTCTCGCCGCCGTCGGTCATCCAGACCTCGCCCGCCCGCAACATCTGGCGGTACCGGGCGCCGTGGAAGCGCTCCAGCATCCACGGCCGCACCCCGTCGTCCGGGCAGGCCCAGCGGGCGACCGGATCGTCGTCGAACGCCCGCGTCAGCATGCGGCTCAATGTCGGGAGGTCCGCCGCTCCCGCGCGCCGAACCCCCACTCCCCCGCTCTCCGCCATCGCTACGCCGCCGCGGCCTCCGGGTCGGGCCGCACGATCACGGTGTCGGCGACCGAGATGATCTCGTCGGCGGGCAGATCGGCCCGGCGCGCGTGCTCTTCGATCGCCTCCGGGCTCGATGCCTGGTAGATGCAGACGGTCCCCACCGCCTCACCGTCCTCCTCGAGCACGTAGCTGCGGATCCAGCGGATGTCGTCCGACATCTCCTCGTCGCCCACCTTGGACGACCGCGCCGCGGCCTCCTGAAGCTCGGCGGGCGACCGCCAGCCGCTCCGCCGCATGATCACGTAGGTGTCCATACCTCACCCCTCTCGTCGGTGACTGGGACGAGCATACGTCCGCGACGCCACCGGCGGGAAGAATGTTCGCGCGCTCAATGCTTGTGGCGCGGCGCCCGCAGCAGCGTGACCGAGCGATGCACCGTCTTCGGCGTGCCGCCGTTCGGCGTGAAGGTGACCCGGAAGCGCACCGGCGCCCGCAGCGTCGTCTTCAGCCGTTTGGCGAGCTCGACCCGCGCGTGGAGCGTCAGCCACATCGTCTGCGAGACCGACGATTTGCGCGTCACCGCGTGAACCTTATTGCCGAACAAGAGGACGAACCCGGCGCTCGGCAGCGTCACCTGGATGCGGACGGTGCCGTTGCGGAGGTTGTGGACGATGCGGCCGAAGCGGAAGCTGTTCGAAGGCGGGGCCGGAGCGGCGATCGGGATGACCGGGGGCGCCACGGTGACCGGATGGGTGACGCTCGCCCCGACGTTGCCCGAGCAGTAGGCGGTGCGACCGGTGAACACCTGCGCTCCGCCACATCCTTCGTTGTCGACGACGCTCAACTTCGCGGCATAGGTGCCGGTGGCCCCGTAGGTGTGGGTCGCACTGATCCCGGTCCCCGTCCCACCGTCGCCGAAGGCCCAGCTCCAGGAGGCGATCGTGCCGTCGGGATCGGCCGAGGCCGCGCCGCTGAAGGTCGCCTGCGTGCCCGGCGTGACGTCGGTCGGCGCGGTGAAGGCCGCGGTCGGCGACTGGTCGGGGGCGACGGCGAGCCCGTGAACATCGTGGCCTGCGATGCCGAATGATGGTTCAGTCCTCCCCGCGAGGAGGTTGACCGGGACGACTTCGCCGCCCGCCACAAGCGCGGTCGAGCCGTCGGGAGTGACCGCCAATTCGTATGGCGCGATGGTGAGAGGGATCGGTTTGCCGACGATCTGGTTCTGCGCCGTTTCGATCAGGCTCAGCGACGGCGGTTCGATGCTCCCGAGATACACGTGGCGACCGTCGGGACTCACCGCGAGGCTGTGTGGCTTGCTCCCGGAAGGCACCGGGATGGATTTCACGACTTCCCCACGCGCGACGTCGATCACCTGAACTTCGTCGATCGCGTCCGAGGTCGCGTAGGCCGTCTTGCCGTCGGGTGAGAAGACGATCGAGGTCGGCACACCGCCGATCGGGATCGATTTGCCGACGACTTCCTCGGTCGCGGTGTCGACGATGGCGATGCTTCCGGTCCCGAGCCCGACAAAAGCCTCGGAGCCGTCGGGACTGAAGGCGACCGATCGGGGTTGGGCGCCGACCGGGAAGGATCCGGCCAAGGTGGCCGTTTCGGGATTGACCACGGCGATTTCGCCGGGCGCTTCCAAGGTGACGTAGCCGGTTCGCCCATCGGGCGAGATCGCCACCATCCCGGCCGCCGATCCGAATTCGAACGTCTTCACCGGTTTCCGCGCCGCGGTTTCGATCAGGGCGGCGCTTGATTTCCCGTCGCTGACCACGAGCGCCCGGCGGCCGTTCGGGGTGATCGCGATCGATTCGGGCTCGGCGGGGACGGGGATCGGCGTGCCGACGGCCTGGCCGGTCACGCTGTCGACGGTCGAGACCGTGTCTTCGCCGAAGTTAGAGGCCCAGACGAGCGGCGCGGCGCTCGCGTTCGCGGCGCCGAGGCAGAGGAGGGCGCAGGCGACGAGCGCCGCCGCGAGCCCCCGCACGCTGATCGAAGAACCGAACATCGGCGCGGAAGTCTAGGCGCCGGGGTCCGCGGCGGTCTTCGCGTGCTTTTCGGCCTCCTCGCGCAGGGCCGGGAGGACGTCGGCGGCGAACTGGTCGAGGAAGCGCTTCTGGTCGTGGCCGGGGGCGTGGAGGACGAGGTCTTCGAAGCCGAGGTCGACGTAGGGCATGACCGCCTCGATCACCTCGTCGGGGTTCGAGGAGACGATGAAGCGGTTGTGGGCCTTGTCGGCGTTCTCGTCGGCGACCCGTTCCATCTCGATCGGGTCGTCGATGCCCGCTTTCTGCTCGTGGGACAGCCCCAGGGCCGACCAGATCTTGCAGGACTCGAAGGCATCGTCGTAATCGCGGTCGTAGGAGACCTTGATCTCGATCTGCTTGCGGATCCGGTCCGGATCCCGGCCGGCTTTCTCCGCGCCCTCGGCGAGGTTCGCCATCAGGTCCTTGTACAGCTGCGGGTCTTTGCCGCTGGTCGAGATGAAGCCGTCGCCGCGGCGCCCCGCCAGTTTCGCCGCCAGCGGGCCCGAGGCGGCGATGAAGATCGGCACCGGCTGCTCGGGTTTGTCGTAGATCGTCGCGCGCTGGGTCTCGTAGTACTCGCCTTCGAAGTCGACGCGCTCCTCGCGCCACAGCTGCTCGATCAGCGCGACCCCCTCGGCGAGGCGTCGGCGGCGCTCTTTGGCGCCGGGGAACTCACCGCCGGTGGCGGGCGTCTCGTTCAAGGACTCCCCCGTCCCGACCCCGAGGAAGACCCGCCCGGGCGCCAGCGCCCCGAGGGTGCCGAAGGCCTGGGCGATGATCGACGGCTCGTAGCGCAGGGTCGGCGTCAGGACGCTCGTCCCCATCACCACCCGCTCGGTCGCCTGTGCCAGCGCGCCGAGCCAGACCAGGGCGTTGGGCGCGTGGCCGCCCTCGTGGCGCCAGGGCTGGAAGTGGTCGGAGACGGCGACGATGTCGAGGCCGGTGCGCTCCGCCTCGACCGAGAAGTCGAGCAGCTCTCGCGGTCCGAACTGCTCCGCCGAGGCCTTGTAACCGATCCGTATCGCCATCCGCTTCCTCCTGGGGCCGTTGCTTGCCCCGAGAGCCTTTCAGTTCGGCCCGGTCGGCAGGCGGGGCGCCGTGCTCAGGGCGCGGGCGGCAGCGTGATCAGGTGTTCGGGGCTGAGGTATTCACTCAGCTTCCCGAGCAGGATGGATGCGTTGCCGACGCCGTTGTTTGAGCTCTGCGGCAGCTGGGTGGTGACGATCCCGACCGAGATGTCCTGCGCCTTCAGGTAGGCCGAGACGCCGGTGTAGCCGTCGATGAACGGGTTCTGGAATTCCCAGCCGTTGGCCATCGTGATCCCGAAGGCGTAGTAGAGGCTCTTGGTGAAGGGCGGGATGCCGACGCTGGTCGGCGCGATCCGTTCGCGGTTCGCCCTCGCCGAGATCAAGGCGCCCTGCCCGATCTCGCGGGCGCCGTGGACGACGTCGGCCATCGTCGAGCTCATCACGGTCGCGTCGCCGATCGACCACGAGGGGCTCCAGAAGGTGTCGTCCTCGTAGACACCGCGTTCGCCGGTGTAGGCGTGGAGGGCTTCGCCGGGCATCGCCGGATAGCGGGAGATCTGCGTGTGGTCGAGGCCGAGGGGCTTCAGGACCCGTTCGCGCATCAGCTTCGAGACCGATTCGCCGGTGGCCTTGGCGATCACCTGACTCAGGATCGCGAAGTTCGTGTGGGCGTAGTGGAAGCAGGTGCCCGGCGCGCAGGCGAGCGGCTGGGTGAAGGCCCAGTGGAGCAGTTCGTTCGAGGTCCACTGCCTGAACGGGTTCTGGAAGAGGAGCTGCTGGAAGGGTTCGTTGTGCTGGACCCAGTCGGGGTAGCCGCTGGTGACGTTCGCCAGCATCCGCAGCGTCACTTCGCCCGACTCGGGGAAGTTCGGTCGGTACTTCGCCAGCTTGTCGTCCATCGACAGCTTGCCTTCGTCCTGCAGCTGCAGCGCCAGGTTGATCAGGTACGGGATCGCGATCGAGCCGATCCGGAAGTACATCCGCGGCGACGCCGGCACGCCCTTCATCGAGTTGCCGAACCCCTTGTTCACGAGCGGCTGTTCGCCGGTGTCGACCCGCATGATCGTCGCCCGCAGGCCGAGTTCGGGCATCGCTTCGCGGACCATCCCTTCGATGTGGCGCTGGGCCGCCGCCCGGCTGACGCAGCCGGTGGAAACGCTCAGCTGTCCGGTCGGGCAGCTCGCGGCGCCCGCCGAGCCGGCCAACGACGCGAAGGCGACGACTGCCACGGCCACGACTGCGATCCTGGAAAAGATCCGCAAAGTGTCGAGATCCTACTCAGCAGGTGGCAGCCAATTGAAATGCCTCGGGATGATCCGGTTCGCGGGCAACCCGAAGAAGGTGCTGAACGCGAGGATCGGCTTACCTTTGACCCCTGTCTCATCCAGCCGATCCCCGGACTCGCGTTTGATCCGGTAGAGCTCCGCCAGCAGTTGGTCGAAAGCCCGGTTCACCTCTGTCCAACCCTCCTCGTCGACCTGCATCGGGAAGCGGCTGATGTGGTGGTCGGGACGTGCGGCGAAGCTGCCCGCGCTGAAGGCGCAATTCGCATCGGCGGCAGCGAAGGAGAAGATCATGCGCGACAGCGCTGCCCGCTCCTCCGGCGGGAGTTCGGTGTAGCGCGCATCGCTCTGCGCGAAGAACACCGCTTGGTATCGGTGTTCGATCGATCCGCGGCGAGGTACTTCCTCGGTCAGCTCGATCAGGCCGTCCTCGTGGAGCAACCTGACGTGGTAGGCGACGTGGCTCGGCTCCAGATCCAACTCCCTGGCGATCTCGACCGGACTCGCTTCCCGATCGGCCAGGATCGTCAGCGCCCGGCACCGGACCGGGTGCGACAGAACCCCCGCGAACATCTGCTTGTCGACGATCTTTCCTCCCACGCGAAACCCCCTATTCCCCTGATTGAGCGAAACGTAATTAAGCATACGATTCGTTTCGTCCTACGTGCGGATTGAATGAAGACAGAACCTTTCGCGGTCGAAACCTTTTGTCTACGTCCGTTTTCGTGGCCCCGGCAAGGACGGAGACCAGGAAGGGAGGTGGGCCATGTCGATCAAGGGGGTCACGATGATCATGCCGGGGATTTCAACCGCCAAGACGTCTTGAGAAGTGGCCGGGCACCCGGATCGGCCGGGTGCCCGGCCTCTAGAGCTCGTCGAGGAGGCCGGTGATGCGGTGGAGGACCCCGGCGGCGGCTTCGATGTCGCGGTCGGGAACGTCGGCCAGGGCCGATTCCCAGCGCTTCAGCCAGAGGCGGCGGCGCTTGTCCAGCACCGTGCGGCCCTTCTCGGTGAGGGCGACGAGGACGCGGCGGCGGTCGGTGTCGGAGCGGACCCGGGTGACGATGCCGTCGCGCTCGAGGTCGTCGAGCATCGCGGTGACACTGGCCGGGCTGAGATGGGCGGCCTCGGCGATCTCCCCCGCCGTCGCCGCTTCGGTCCGGTCGAGCGCGACGAGAGCGCGGACGTGGGCGACGGTGAGGCCGTCGTCGGCCTTGCGGTGCTGATCGCGACCACGGAGGCGGCGCTCGGCGCTCAAGAGGGCGCCGTACTCCTCGCGGACCGTCGCGAGCGCCTCGGCGCGCCGGTCGGGCGCCGCGGTGCTCATGCCGACTCCAGAGCCAGCTCGCGGGTTTCGGCTTCGGCCCGCGGGGGCAGGCTGGTGACGTCGGCGGCGCGGCGGCGCGAGCGGCGCTCGATCCGCGCCAGCATCAACGTCGGCAGGAGCGCGGCGACCGAGATGCCCATCACCCAGACGAAGGTGGTGCCGAAGGCCTGGGCCATCGCGGGCTGGGAGGTCCCCGCCGATTCGAGATGGGTCTGCAGGATCACCGTGAGGATCGCGGTGCCCATCGAGCCGCCGACCCGCTGCAGGGTGGTCAGCTGGGGCGTCGCGTGGGTTACCTGGTCGGGCCGCAGGACGCCGTAGGCGGCGGTCATCGCGGGCATGATCGACATGCCGATGCCGAAGCCGCGGACGACCATCGCCGCGCCGATCGCGACGAACGGCGTGGTGTCGGTGAGCAGGACGAAGGGGATCGTCGCGACCAGGGTGATCACCGTGCCGACGGCGGCGGTGACCCCTCCACCCCACCTTTCGGTCGCCCGGCCGGACAGGCCCATCGCGACCGCCGCGCCGAGGCCCTGCGGGATCAGCAGCAGGCCGGTGTCGACCGCGTCCTGCCCGCGGACGGTCTGGAAGTAGAGCGGCATCAGGACCATCGCACCGAAGAGCGCGGCGCCGAGACAGAAGGTCGTGATCGAGGCCGCCGCGAAGGCGCGGTCCTTGTAGAGGCGGACGTTCAGCAGCGGGTTCGGGACCTTCAGCGCGCGGAGGACGAAGGCGGCGACGCCGACCAGGCCGATCACCAGCGGGACCAGGACCGGGGCGGCGAAGAGGGTGCCCGCCGAGCCGGTCTCGGCGAGCCCGTAGGTGATGCCGACGAGGCCGACCGAGAGGATGCCGAGGCCGAGGAAGTCGAGCGGCTCGGCGCCCTCGGGCTGGTCCTTCGGCAGCAGCTTGATCGCGGCGACGAGGGTGAGCATGCCGACCGGCAGGTTGACGAGGAAGATCGACTGCCAGGAGACGTGCTCGAGCAGGAGGCCGCCGATGGTGGGGCCGAAGATCGGGGCGAGGACGATCGGGACGCCGATCACGCTCATCACCTTGGGGAGGTTCCGCGGTCCGGCGGCCCTGACCAGGATCATCTGGCCGGTCGGCACCAACATGCCGCCGCCGATCCCCTGGATCACGCGGAAGGCGACCAGCGACTCGGTCGATTGGGCGAGCCCACACAAGACCGAGCCGGCGGTGAAGAGCACCAGCGAGAACATGTAGACACTGCGGCTGGAGAAGCGTCGTGAGGCCCAGCCGCTAACCGGGATCACGGCGGCGAGCGCGAGCAGGTAGCCGGTCACCACCCACTGGATCTGGTCGACCGACGAGTTCAGGTCCTTGCCCAGGGTGTCGAGGGCGACGTTCACGATCGTCGTGTCGAGGACCGACATGATCGTGCCGAGGACGACGACGACGGCGATCCGCCACACGTTCGCCTCG
>JAFDWD010000722.1 GCA_018268695.1 Actinomycetota bacterium | reverse complement strand
GGAAGAGGAGCAGCTCTGGCGCCGACGCTATCCGCAGTTCCCGAGCGTCGTCTGCGTCCTCGCCGGCGCCGGCACCCGGGTCCTGGTCCGCCGCCGCGACACCGCCCTCGCGCTTCTTCGTGCGGAACCCCAGCTGACCCGGACCCCGGAGGTGGAGATCCGCGTCTGCCTCCTGGAGGAGCTGGTCTCGCGAGGTCCCTTCGCACCGATCTTCCGCTCGCTCCGCGACCCGGGGTCGGCGGTCGACTGGCTTGGCAATCGAGAAGAGGAGGGCAGAAGGTGACGGCCACGAGGAAAGACCGACGACCCGCTGGTGGACGCCGGCGAGGCGAGCGTTGCGCGTCGGGCGCGAGCAGGGGCAGACGAAAGCCGCGGTTGCTCCAGGGCGACTGCATTGAGGTGCTGCGCGGGTTGGAGGAGGCGAGCGTCGACGCCGTCGTCTGCGACCCGCCGTATGCGATCGGCTGGCAGAACGAGAGCTGGGACTCCGGCGCGATCCGCGAGGCTGCGGCGCGGCACGGGCACGGTCGACTCTCCAGGCCGGAGGCGTTCGAGGTGTGGTGCTCGATTTGGGGGGCGGAGTGCCTGCGGGCGATGAAGCCGGGCGCCTTCCTCTTGGCCTTCGGTTCCCCTCGGACCCATCACCGTCTCGCCGCAGGGCTCGAGGACGCCGGCCTCGAGATCCGCGACACGTTGATCTGGCTGCATTCGAGAGGCATCTCGAAGTCGCGGCGCTACGCAGGCGGCCGGGCGACGACGCTGAAGCCGGCGATCGAGCCGATCGTCGTCGCCAGGGCCCCGCTCGACGGGACCACCGAAGAGACGATCGAGCGCCACGGCACCGGCGCCCTGAACGCGGAGGCCTGCCGGGTCGAAGGTCGCCATCCCGCAGATGCCGTCGCCTCCCACGACGAGGCCTGCACCGAGGAGGGATGCTCTCCCCGCTGCGCGGTCGCGATGCTCGACGATGCGGCGGCGGGTGGCGAGAACGGGGTCGGGGTCCAGCTCCCACCCTCGCGCTTCCTCTACTGCACGAAGCCCTCGCGGGCCGAGCGCGACGCGGGCTGCGAGGGGTTCCCGGAGCGCCCGTTCAACCTGCTGCCTAGCACGAAGACGAGTGGGCCGACCCGTAACCCCCATCCGACCCTGAAGCCGATCGAGCTGATGCGGTGGCTGGTGCGGCTCGCCTGCCCCCAAGGCGGCCTCTTCCTTGACCCGTTCATGGGCAGCGGGACCACCGGGGTTGCGGCGGCCGTGGAGAGGCGGCGTTTCTGCGGGATCGAGATCGACGAGGACTACCTCGGGATCG
>JAFDWD010000721.1 GCA_018268695.1 Actinomycetota bacterium | reverse complement strand
GCTCGACCATCGCCGGCGTCCAGGTCGACGGCCACAACGGCGGGGGGGCGACGGCCTGATGAAGGCGCACGAGAAGCAGGCATACCTCGAGGAATACGAGCTCCTCAAGAAGAAAGGGAAGCCTTTCTTCCCTTACGCCGTCCTGAAGGACTCGGCGATGGCGCTGATCGTCGTCGGCGTGATCATCGTGATGTCGTTGCTGCTGGGCGCCGAGCAGGGCCCGAAGGCCGATCCGACGACGACCACCTACGTGCCGCGTCCCGAGTGGTACTTCTTCTTCCTCTTCGAGCTCCTGCGCGTGATCAAACCGCCGGAGCTGGTCCCGATCGCGACGATCGGGATCCCGACCATCTGCATGGTCCTCCTGCTGCTGCTGCCGTTCTACGACAAAGGCCCGGAGCGCCGTCCGGAGCGACGCCCGCTGGCGACCACGGCCGGGATCCTGACGATCCTCGCGATGGGCTACCTGACCTACGCGGGCGCCGTCTCCGGCTCGCCGACGGAGATCGACATGAAGGTCGCGCCCCAATACAAAGCGGGTGCGGAGATCGTCGCCGGCTCCGGCTGCCTCGCCTGCCACAAGCTGGGTGAGAACGGCAACAATGGGCCGGGTCCCGAACTGACCCACATCGGCGCCCGGATCCCGCGCGCCGCGATCGTTCGCTCGATCGAAATCGGCCCGAGCATCATGCCCTCCTTCCGCGAACTGCCGCCGCAGAAGCTGAACGAGCTCGCGGACTTCCTCTCCTCGCTGAACTGATCGACGCCCACGGCTCGTATCGATCGGGTGAGGGCGAGTAACGTCCCCTTTTCGATGGACACGATCAACGACAATCGCTCATCGCCTGACTTCGCCGGTCAGGTCAACCGCATGTTCGACCGCGTGGCCGGGCATTACGACACGCTGAACGGCGTGATGACCGCCGGGCTCCACCACCGCTGGCGTGAGCAGGCGGAGGCCCGCGCGCGCCTCGGGGCGGGCGCGACGGCGCTCGACGTCTGCCGTCGGACCGGCGACCTGGCCTTCGAGCTGGCAGGGCGGGTCGCGCCGGGTGGGCG
>JAFDWD010000720.1 GCA_018268695.1 Actinomycetota bacterium | reverse complement strand
TTCCTCGCCCTGATCCTGGTGATGGAGGGGATCGCCTGGCTGCTGAACGAAGAGGTCTTCGACGGCAAGACGTGGCCCGGCTTCTTCATCGAGGCCGCCGTCTTCCTGCTGATCGCCGCGCTCGCCGCGCTGATCGCCTACAAAGCCGTGAAGGCCGGCTCGCCGCCGGTGCCGACGCAGGCGATCGAGGAGGCCAAGCTCACCAAAGAGATGCTGACCAAGGAGGAGGACAAATGAGCGTCGATCCCAAACCGGCGCGGCCCTCCACGGCCGGCAAACCCGGTCGCTCCGCCGACGAGATCCGTCGCGATATCGACATCCAGCGCCAGCAGCTGGGGACGAACGTCGAAGCCCTGCGCGGCAAGGTCACCGAAGTGACCGATTGGCGCCGCCAGGTCGAGGAGCACAAACAACAGCTGATCATCGGCGCCGCCGCCGTCGGGTTCCTGGTCGGGATCAAACTGATGCGCGGGCGCCGCCGCCGCAAGCGCGGCTACTAGGGGGGGCGGCAGTCCTAGCTTCGCTGTCCTGGGCGTCTCATGGAGGTCTTGGCAGGCTGTGACCTCCATGAGACGCCCAGGACGGAGGGAGTGCGGTGTTTCATCGAGGGTCCGTGCGTGAGAGGCCACACCTAGGCCGATCCGTTGACGAAGACGTCTGGAACTCCGCACTTCCGCGCGCCTTCTGTCGGTTTCCGAGGACTTCCGCGACGGTTCCGTACGGGCCCCTGACGCGCTGCGTACTTTGACCGTGCTATAGCACGGTCAAAGTACGCAGCGCTGAATTCCGTGTTGTGCAACACGCACGGAAGTCCGAACTTCTTACGTTCTCACGCACGGAAGCGTGGACTTCGCGACATCTCCCGCACGTCTCCCGGGACGGCGTCGCACTTCCTCCACACCTCACATACCCCGGCCGTCTCGGCCACGGCCACAGCCAGCCCAGGGCCGTGGCCGAGACGGCCGTGCTCGCCGCAAGCCCTTGCGTTCCTTGCTCCGGGCCCGCTCCAGCTCTAATCCCGAACCGCCTCCGCCAGCGCCCGGACCGCCCCGACGATCGCCTCGCGCGCTTTAGGCGGGGCGATCAACCCGTCCGGGCCGACGTCCTCGCGCGCCAGGGGGAGGCGCAGCACCGCCGCCTCGACTATCTGGGCGCCGGTGTAGCCGAGGACCTTGCGGAGGCTGTCGTGGGCGTCGGCGCCGCCGCTCGGCGCGGCGGCACCGGAGACGTTGATCCAGGCGACGGGCATCTCGTAGGTCTGGCCGCCGCCGACGGTCCAGTCGAGCAGGTTCTTGAACGAGCCGGGCAGGGCGCCCGCGTACTCGGGGGTGCTGAGGAGCAGGGCGTCGACCGCGGCCAGCGAAGCGCGGAGGGCTGTCACCTCGGGGTCCAGGCCGGCGCCGTCGGTCGGGTCGTCGTCGGGGTTGAAGTGGGGGAGGCGGCCCATGCCGTCGTAGATCGTCGCCTCGATTCCCTCAGGCGCCAGGGCCGCGGCCGTACGCAGGGTTGCCGAGTTGGTCGAGGCGCCGCGCAGGCTGCCGGAGATCAGCAGCAGCTTCGGCATCGGCCGATGTCGCTCAGTTCGCTTCGAGGAGCGACCAGGAGACCGCGCCGACGCCGAGCAGCCCGGGCCCGACGTGGGCTCCGATGACCGGCCCGATCTCGGAGATGAAAGCCGGTTTGCCGCCGAAGATCTCGCGCAGATCGACCGCCAGCGCCTCGGCGGTCTCGGGATCCTGGATGTGTTGGATGACCCAGGCATCGGCGCCCGATTCGTGCAGTTGTCGGGCGTAGCCGCGTAGGCGCTCGAGCGAGCGGGCCCGGGTGCGCACCCGTTCGATCGGCTTGATTTCGCGATCGATGGTGAGGATCGGCTTGATCTTCAGGGCGCCGCCGATCCAGGCGCTGGCGCCGCCGATCCGGCCGCCCTTGCGCAGGTACTCGAGCGTGTCGACGGCGAACCACATCTTCAGCGTCTCGCGGACCTCCTTGGCCCGCGCGAGCGCCTCGGTCGGCCCACCTCCCGCCTCGATCGCGGCGTGCGCCGCGAGCACGCAGAGCCCGGTCGCTCCGCACGCCATTTCGGAGTCGTAGAGGTGGATCCGCTCGCCGCCCTTCCCCTCGTCGATCAGGCGCTGCCGGGCCTGGTTCGCGGCCTCGAAGGTGCCCGAGATCGCCGAGGAGATGTGGATCGAGACGATGTCCTTGCCCTGGTCGAGCAGCGGCTGCCAGACGTCGATGAAATCCCCGAGCGAGGGCTGCGAGGTGGTCGCGCCGCCGCTCGACTGGCGGAGCCGGCTGTAGAAGTCGTCGTAGTCGGTGATCTGCGACTCGGCTTCCTGGTGGCCGTCGATCGAGACGTAGAGGCTCACCACCCCGATCCCCTTGGCGGCGATCACCTCGGGAGGTAGGTATTGGCTGCTGTCGCAGACGACGGCGGTATCGGCGCTGTAGGTCACCGCCGGCGATTGTGCCAAACGGCGGGCGTCGTCAGCTTCGCCGCGCCACGTGGACGATCTTGTGGTCGCGGCCCTCGTCCCAGCTTTCCGAGAGCACCAACCCGTCGTCTTCGCGTTGGCCCAGTGCCGCCACCGGCTGCAGGCCCGCGTTCAGCATCGTCCGTTGCACCTCGGGAACGGTGTAATGCCGCTCCTTGTGGGTGTGGGAGGCGACCCCCTCGCCGGAGACATCGGCCTCGTAGACCCCGCCCGTCGCGCCGCGCCCCTCCCAGCGCCAGCGCGCATCCCGCTGCAGGCCGGTGTCCGGTTCGAAGGAGGCGCGGAACATCTTCAGCGTGTTGCAGTCGAAGACCAGCAGCCCGTCCGCGGCGAGGTTCGCGCCCATCGCTTCGAGCGCGTTCTGCAGGTCGCCGTCGCTGACCAGGTAGTTGACCGGGTCGTTCAGCGCCCAGACCAGCTCGAACTCGCCGTAGGTCGGCAGCCTCGCCATGTCGGCGACGTCATACGCGATGTCCTCGTCGGGAAATTTCTCCTTCGCCCTGGCGATCATCTCGCGGGAGATGTCGCAGGCCGTGATCTCCCAGCCGCGGCGCAGCATCGGCGCGAACGAGCGGCCGGTCCCACAGGCGACGTCGAGGAGCTTGCCCTGACGCAGGCCGTATTCCTCGAGTTTGGGCAGCAGGACGCTGAACCACAGCTCGTAGTCGTTCTGGGCGTTGAAGTCGTCGTAGATCGGGGCGAAGGCGTCGTAGGCGATCTGGGCATGCTCGGTGGTGTCCATGGCGGCGACGCTAGCGCTTTCCTCGCTCATTGCGCGAGTGGCTTCACTCGTTCAAGGAAGCTCCTTCCGCACTTTTCGCCGGCTTCCGGGCCGCCGACCCTCCCCGCTACACTTTGTGAAGTGACCGACACGCCAAACGCAGCTATCACCCTCTCCGACAAAGCCGTCGCCAAGATCGGCGAGTTGCTGGCCGGGCAGGAGGAAAACGACCAGGCCCTTCGCGT
>JAFDWD010000071.1 GCA_018268695.1 Actinomycetota bacterium | reverse complement strand
CGCCTTTGTCGACAACGAGGAGGCCAGAGCCCCCTCGTCGACCGGGATCGTCTACCGCTCGCCCAACTTCGACCGCCCCGACTTCGAGACGTTCCTCCGGCGAAACGTTGAGCCACAGCGCCAGGCCGGCTTCAACGCGGTGGCGGTGAAGATCGTCCGCGGCGATCTGACCCCTGCGCAGTTCCGCGCCCTGGCGGCGATCATGCGCGAATACTGCGGCGGCTACGCCCGCACCACGGTCGAGCAGAACCTGGTCCTGCGATGGGTGCGCGACGAGGCGCTGTACGAAGTGTGGAGCGCCCTGCGTGACTTCGGCCTGGAGGGCTCGGGTGCCTTCGAAATCGACGACGTGATCAGCTGCCCCGGCACCGACAGCTGCAAAATGGGGATCACCGCCTCGATGGGATTGAACGAGGCGATCTCCGCGCGGCTCGAGCGGATGGCGATCTCCGATCCGCTGACCAGGGCGGTGCAGATCAAGATGAGCGGGTGCCCCAACGGCTGCGGCCAGCACCACATCGGCACGATCGGCTTCTACGGTGCCTCACTGAAGATCGGCGACCGCCAGATGCCCGCCTACATTCCGCATATCGGCGGTCGCGCCGCCGACGGCGACGTCGCCTTCGGCAAGCGGCTCAAATCACGCCTGCCCGCCAAGCGGGTTCCGGACGCGGTCGAGCGCTGGCTGCTGATGTACGAGGCCGAGCGCGAGGCAGGCGAGACCTTCGAGGCCTATTCCGAACGGGTCGGCAACGAGCGCTTCGAAGTCGAGGTCAAAGACCTCACCCTGCCCGCCGAGTTCAGCCTCGAGACGATGGATGAGTTCATCGACTGGAACCGCTCCTCCCCCTACAAGGTCGAGCGCGGCGAGGGGGAGTGCGCGATCTAGGTGGGGTCCCGGTGAGCGAGGCGACGGTTCCGCCCGAGGGGCATTCGCCGCCTTCATGCATTCAGTTCCCGGGTGATGAACCGGCCAGTGCGGCGCCGACGAGGACGCTGCCCGCGAGCCCTAAGATCACGAGCCGGTAGACGATCACCCGGCCGCGATCGAATCGACAGCTGGGCCCCCCTCCGACGCCAAAGGCCCCGAGGGCGCCCAGCACGATCGCACTGCCGACCACGACCACTCCTACTGAGTTGCCGAGCACGCCACCGACGACGACGACGTTACCCACGTTCCATAGCCCCAGCTGAGCGCGTCTCAAGCCGGCCGAGAGTCTGGGTAGCGGCAGTCCCAGACACCCGATGCCGAGGAGCAGCTGGGCCACACCGCCTACCAGCACCAGGTACGCGGCGAGCCAGGAGCCGTGGGCGAATGGAGTCGCGCTGTTGATGGCCGCGATTAGGCCGCCGGCTACGATCATCGCCACTGCGACGGCCGCGAAGGCCCAGGTATATGCGTCGACCCGCTGCCAGATGCCTCCAGTCATTGGAGGGACCGATTCCCATCCGGCCCGGGCGGACGTGGCAGCCATCTCAACCTTTGTCCTTGTAGTAGGCGGCGTTGATCTCGATGTATTTGTGCCACTCCGGCGGGACCATGTCCTCGGGCGTGATCGCGTCCACGGGGCAGGCCTCGACGCAGGCATCACAGTCGATGCACTCGTCAGGATCGATGTAGAGCATCTGGTGTTGCCCATAATCGGCCTCGTCGGGAGTCGGGTGGATGCAGTCGACGGGACAGACCTCCACGCAGGAATTGTCCTTGGTGCCGATGCATGGCTCGTTGATCACATAGGCCATAAGCGCCTCCAGTCGACAGATTTACACACTTGGATTGTGTAAATGATAGGCGATCTGACACAGCGGGTCAGGCGATCAGATCTGCCCGCGAGAGGGAATCGAGCAACAGGTGGAAGTAGACGAGCCCGGCGTAGGGAGCCCAGCGCGAGACGACAGACTCGACCCTCTCATAGTCGAACTCCCCGTCGAGTCCGAGAAAGGACTTCAGTTTGTTGCGGGCCCCGACGTCGTCACCGGGGAAGATCTCCAGCCGACCGAGTCCGCGCAGCATCACGTACTGCGCAGTCCAGCGACCGACGCCGTGAAGACCGGTCAGCCGCTCGAGCACCTCGGCATCCTCGGCACCTTCCAACCCCGGCAGGTCCAGATCGCCATCCACGATCTCCCTCGCGGCGCCGACGATGGTCCGCGCCTTTGCCATGCTGAACCCGAGGCGCCTGAGGTCGGCGGGATCCACCGTGGCGAGCTCCGACGGGCCCGGGAACGTGTGGAGCCCTTCGCGTCCGGCACCCGTCGGGCGACCATGCGCCGTGACGAGCCTGTTGAGCAGATGCACCCCGACGTCGAGCGAGAGCTGCTGGCAGGCAACGCCGTTGACCAACCCCTCGAAGACGGTCGCAAACCGTGGCGGCTTCAGTCCGCGCATCCGGGCGGCCAATCCGGCCAGGGCGGGTTCCGACGCGGCCGCCGTCGCGAATCCCGAGAGGTCGGAATCGAAGCCGAGGAGCCTCGCCAAGGTCCGCCGCGCCTGTGCTACGGCTACGCGATCGATCGCGTCGCCGCTGAGTACCACCAGCAGCCGTGGAACATCAGGCGACCCTTCCTGCGTGACCGCGACCGTCACCGCACCATCGCCGAACGGCAGGGCGCGCCGGTAGACACGCCCGTCCCAGCGGTCGACCTCGTTATGGGGTCGTCGCCGCAACGCCCATGCCGTCAGATCGAGTCGAAACGGCGCCAGGGGCTCGATCTGGAACCGATGCTCCCGTGGGAACTCCGTAGGCCCTTCGCCGGTCAGCTCTGCTGCCCGCGTGGCAATCCCCGCCTCAGGACCTCCGCGAGAACGACGGCATCGTTGTGATCGGTGTCCTTGGCTGCATAGACGAGCGTGAGCGTGCCTTCGCGAGCCCGCCTTCGCAGGCCTGCCAACGCTGCACGGTGCTCACCGAGCTCTTGGTGATAGCGACGCCGAAACTCTGGAAAGAGACTGGGCTCATGACCAAACCACTTTCGCAACTTGGTGCTCGGTGCGAGCCCCCTCTCCCACTCGTCGAGCTTTGCATGCTCCCGGGACAATCCTCGTGGCCAGAGTCGGTCGATGAGGACCCGATATCCATCAGAGTCCTCCGCAGGCTCGTAGGCGCGCTTCAGGCGGACGTCCATCGCGCCCCTCCTCACCATGGGCTCTTCTCCGCCCTCGAGTGGGGCTCCTGGGGCTCTACGCGTCCCGACGGGTCAAATAGCACTGCGCGGCCGCCGAGCCTCCGCCACCTGTGGTTGATTCTCAAGCAGGGTGGCGTTGACGGTGACGTCGGCGCCGGCGAAAAGCCGCGAGACCGGGCACAGCTGTGCGGCCTCGGCGACAACCGACGCGAATCCGGTGCGGTCCAGGCCCTCGATCCGACCCTTCGCCTCGATGACCGAGCTCGAGATCGTCGGCACGCCACCCACCTCCTCGAGGGTGACAGTCGCATCTACCTCGAGGACCGAGGGGACGACGCCGGCCTCGGCAAGCTTCAGCCCCAGGGCCATCGCGAAGCACGACGAATGGGCCGCGGCGCACAACTCCTCCGGGCTGGTTCGGCCCTGCGGGTCCTCGATCCGCGACGCCCAGGTCACGTCGAGGCTGTCGATTCCCTCGGTACCGACCTCGATCACGCCGTGACCCGCGGCGAGGCTGTCGGTCCAGGTCGTCTTTGCACTGCGGATTGCGATCGGCACGTTCGCTCCCTCGCATCGATGATTTGCGGATGGTTCCAACTATTTATACAGACAAGCTGTAGAAAATGTCCGTGGGGCATCGACCGGCGGGGCGATCTACAGCCATCGAACGGGCCGTTTACACACCTAACATGTGTAAACTATCCGTCGTGCCGCAGACGATCGACGACAGTGCCACCCTCGGAGTGTTGGCAGCCGAGCAACCGGTGCGTATACGCCTCTTCGAACGGCTGCGCCTGGACTACTGCTGCGGAGGATCCAGTCGTCTGGATGACGCCTGTAGGGAGCGAGGCCTCGACGTCGACTCGGTCCGTGAGCAATTGGAAGCAATCGACCGCGACGACCGGGCGGTCGTGCCCGCGCCCGATTGGAATCCGCGGGAGGCCGGCATCGACGAGCTCTGCGAGCACATCGTCTCGGTCCACCATGAGCACCTGCGCGAGGAGATGCCGCGGATCGCCGAACTGCTGGAGAAGGTGGTCCGGGTCCATGGCGCGGATCGCCCCGATCTCAAGTTGGTCGGGCGCACCTTCGCCACCCTACGCGCCGAGCTCGAGGAGCACATCGAAGGGGAGGAGCTGGTCCTCTTCCCTGCCTGTCGGGCACTTGAGCAGGGTGGCGCCGATCTCACGGGCTTCGACCGCGGCCTGATCGACCGCCACCGGGCCGAGCACGACGCCGTGGGCAGGAGACTGACGGCGCTGCACGAGCTGGCGGGAGGCTACGAGCTCACGCAGGCTCTCTGCTCGACCCATCGGTCGCTGCTCGAGGCGCTTCAGCACTTCGAGGCCGACCTCCACCGGCATGTGCACGAAGAGAACAACGTGCTGCTGCCGAAGGTCCGGGCGCTGCTCGACCAGCCGCCCAGGAAGACGTCGAGCGCGAGCACGGCGCTCGTCGACGTGCTGATCGAGGCCCTGGTCGAACTCGCGGACGCCGGGCGCAACGAGCAGGCGCGTCGCCTCGCCGCCAGGGTCTACGCGGGCCTCAGGCGCGGCGAGCCAGATCAGGCCCAACGCCTCAATGCGCTGATGCACAAGCTGATCTTTTCCCCAAGACACACCGACCGCAAGGAGAAACCGATGCCGACCGCTGATCCCGACCTCGACGTCCGCAACGAGCCGCCGGCCCGACGGCATGAGCTGATATTCGACACCTGGGGAGCCCTTGCCGAGGGCGACGGATTCGTCCTGGTCAACGACCACGACCCGAAACCGCTCGAATATCAGTTCGCCGCCGAGCACGCCGGGCAGTTCACCTGGGACTACCTGGAGCAGGGCCCCGAGGTCTGGCGCGTGCGGATCGGCAGGCCGGCGAACGCCGCCACCTAGATGACGTTCGAGGCTCCCGGGCTGGCAGCGCTGGCCGAGGATCCTTCGCCGGAGCTGGTGCGAGACCTCCTGCACGGCGTCATCGATCCGGAGCTGGGGATCGACATCGTCGAGCTGGGCCTGCTCCGTGAGGTGACGGTGCAGACGGGGTTCGCCCGCATCCGCTTCACCGTCACCACCCCGGCCTGCCCGCTCTCCTCCTACATCGAAGACGAGATCCACGCCTGCCTCGCGCAGGCACCGGGCCTGCGACATGTCCTGGTCGAGAGCGAGCTGAATCCACCCTGGCGCCCGGAGGACATGAGCGAGACCGCTCGCGAGGCGCTCGGGTGGAAGGATTGAGCAGGGCAGCCACCCCTGGATCGTCGCGCCTGCTGCGGCGTGCGCCACTCCTGGCCGCGGCGCTCGTCGCCTTGCTGGCCGGCCTCTGGGCCGGGCTACTCCGCCTCGGGCTCGATCTGCCGCCGCTGCGCCCGCAGTTGGCCGGCCTGCACGGCCCCCTGCTGGTGCTCGGATTCCTCGGCACCCAGATCGGCCTCGAGCGAGCGGTGGCGCTGCGGCGCAAAGTCCCCTGGCCGTATCTCGCCCCGACGTTCGCCGCCGCCGGCGCACTGTGGCTTCTGGCCGGCCTGCCGAGCTCGATCGGCCAGCTTCTGCTGGCGCTCGGCGGCGCCGTCCTCTGCGTCGTCTTCCTGGCGGTCCATAGGATCGACCCGACCTGGCACAACACCGTGATGGGGCTCGGCGCCGTGGCCTGGACGGCCGGGGCGATCGTCTGGCTGATCGACGGCGAGGTCGCCCGCGCGATGCCGTTCCTGGCGGCATTTTTGGTGCTGACGATCGTGGGCGAGCGACTGGAGCTCTCGAGGATGCGCCGGCCCGCGCCGCTCGCACGGGCGATGCTGCTGCTCGCGATCGCCCTCTTCGCCTGCGGCGTGGCCACGACGCTTCCCGACGCCGGCCTCGGCATCCGCCTGGCCGGGGCCGGACTGCTCGCGCAGGCCGCCTGGCTGGCTCACTACGACGTCGCCCGCCGCACGATCCGGATGGGGGGCGTCACCCGCTACATGGCCGTCGCCCTGCTGGCCGCCTATTGGTGGCTGGCGGTGGCCGGGGCGCTCTGGCTCTCCGCCGGGGGACTGCCTGCGGCCGGCTCCACCTATGACGCGATGGTGCACACGATCTTCCTCGGCTTCGCCTTCTCGATGGTCTTCGCGCATGCACCGGTGATCGTGCCTGCGGTGCTCGGCGTAGCCCTACCGTACCGTCGGACGATGTACGGCCCGCTGGTGCTCCTGCACGCCGGGCTCGTCCTGCGGCTGCTCGGCGACTGGTCGGAAGAACTGACGATCTGGCAGTGGGGCGGGGTTCTGGACGAGACCGCGATCCTGGCCTTCCTCGCCCTTGCCGCCTGGTCAGCGGTGAGAGGGCGACGGGGCCGGCTCGGGGCCGGTGGAGTCACCCTCGGATACGCCGTGGAGTAGCCACCGGCAGCGCGGACGAAGACCGCCGGGGCAGCGGCCCCGCGGCGGCCCAGACGTGCACGTATCCGACCCAGGTGAGGGTCGCGAGGACCACATGCACCCAGACGATCTCGGTCGGCAAGGCGAGCGCGTACTGGGTGATGCCGACCACACCCTGCACCGCCAGGAGCAGGCAGACGAGGGTAAGGGTGCCGACGACCTCGGAGCTCGCGCCACGCCAGCGTGAGAGCCACCAGGCGCCGACGGTCGCCAGGCCGAGGACGGTGACCAGGGAGCCGTGCGCGGCGACCAGCGCGCGCAAGGTGTCGGTGCCACACCAGCTGATCCGGTGGATCAGCTGGCCCGTCCCGGAGGCGCCCGCATGCGGCCCCGCCGCCGTCGCCGCGCTGCCGAGCACGATCACCGCCGCCGCGCCGATCACCAACGCCCGCAGGTAGAGGACGGTCGGTCGGTCCCCGCCGGAACGCCTGAGCTCCTCGGGCTCCAGGCGCGAGCGCCGCCATAGCTCGAAGGCCGCGATGAGGATGAGCATCGAGATCCAGTAATGGGCCATCACCCAGACCGGCGCGAGCTTGTAGAGGACCGACTCGCCGCCGACGATCGCCTGGACGATCACGCCGATCGGCAGGAGCGCCGCGAGTAGCCGCAGGTCGCCTCGTCGTGGTCGCAAGGGACGCCGCAGGTAGACGCCCATCCAGGCGGCGAGAGCGGCGGCGGAGACCAGGACGATGAAGACGCGGTTGCCGAACTCGATCAGCGAATAGACCTTCAACGGCGGGTGGAAGGAGGTGTTCGTGCAGTCCGGCCAGCTGGAGCAGCCGAGTCCCGAGCCGGTGAGGCGGACCGCGGCGCCGGTGAAGACGACCACGGTCAGGGTCACCAGGGCGGCGAGTGCGAGCTTCTCGTAGGTCGCAGCGCCGATCGACCAGCGCTCGCGCCGAGATCCGACGAGCCCACCCGAGCGCGGTCGACTGATCACTGATGGAGCGAGGAGGGCGCCCAAGACGCCGTTGCGCTGTGGACGCCGTCGAGACCGTCGAGAGCGCGGCCGGTCGACATCGCGACGCAGGTGAAGATCGGCGTCTCGGACTCGGTGTACTCGCTCGACTCGGTCGGGCGGAGGTCGTTGACCAGTTCGAGGAACATCCCCGGATCGTCGCCCTCGAAGCCGACGACGAACTCCTGGTCGTCGAGGCCGTAGGAGTAGGTCGTGTTGATCGTGATCTCGGGATAGCGGCGGCCGATCTCGATGTGGCTTTTCATGATCCGGCCACGCTCGGCGGCTCGAGCCCGTACCAGCGGCGCTGCTTCACCATCGGGTAGAGGAAGAGGTACTTGCGGTCGGAGACGCAGATCTCCGGGCGCGCCACCTCCTCCGAATACGGCGAAACTTTGGTCATCGAGAGGAACGAGTAGGGCATCTCGCACCACTTCGCCAGCCCCGACTGTCCAAGTACGACGTGGAAGGTGTGGATGTCCTCGAGGTTGGCGCTCTGGCTGAGCAGCACCAGGTCGACGTCACCGCGCGTTCCTATGGTTGAGTAGGCGCGCAGCGACCGGTCGATGCCGAAGTCCTCGCAGGCGGCGAGGAACTCCTGCT
>JAFDWD010000719.1 GCA_018268695.1 Actinomycetota bacterium | reverse complement strand
TGACGATCTGCGCAAGGGCGGTGTCGGCGCCGATCTTGATAGCCCGAACCCGCAGCGTCCCGTTCGCGTTGATCGTCGCCCCGGTCACCTCCGAGCCCGACTCCTTGTGGACCGGCAGGCTCTCTCCGGTGACCATCGACTCGTCGACCTCGCTCTCGCCCTCCTCGACGATCCCGTCGACCGCGATCTTCGAACCGGGCCGCACCAGCAGGAGGTCACCGACGACCACCTCCTCGGTCGGGATCTCGACCTGCTCGTCGTCGCGGATCACCAGTGCCTTCGAGGGCGCCAGGTCGAGCAGGGTGCGGATCGCGTCGTTGGCGCCGCCGCGGGCGCGCATCTCGAACCAGTGGCCGAGCAGGACGAAGGAGGCGAGGACGCTCGCCGCCTCGTAGAACACCTCGCCGCCGCCGGTCAGGGTGATGGCAACCGAGTAGCCCCAGCCGGTCCCGACCGCCACGGCGACTAGGACCATCATGTCGAGTGTGCGCGCCCGCAGGGCGCGCACCGCACCGGTGAAGAAGATCGAGCAGGAGTAGAAGATCACCGGCAGGCTGAGGATCAGCGTGAAGACGTCCTCGCGGAGGCCGAACGGGGCGGCGGCGTGGAAGCCGAAGACGTCTGAGCCGATCTTCGACCAGAGCAGGATCGGCACCGAGAAGACGGCGGCGACCAGGAAGCGGTTGCGCATGTCGGCGACCATCGAGGCCATCGACATCTCGCCGTGGCCGCCATGGCCCATCACCTCGTCGGGCGTGCCCCGAATCTCACGCTCGCCCTCGCCCTCAGGCTCTGGCCGCTCGGCCGGGGCGTGCTCGTGGGCGGGCGTCGCCGCCGCGGCCAGAGGCGGCGGCGGATCGGGCTCCATCAGTGGATCGCAGACGTGCTCGGGCACAGACTGGCCGGCACAGTGGTAGCCGCACTCGACGATCCAGTCGCGCAGCTCCTCGACCGAGGCCTGCCCGGGGTCGTAGGTGACCCTGGCGGTCTGGGCGACCGGATTGGCCTCGACCTCGAGGACCCCCGGCCGTCGCCCGACCGCCGACTCGACCACCGCCTTCTCCGAGGCTCGCAGCATGCCGCTCGCCTCGAGCACGACGGTCTCGGCCCCGCCGTCGGTCGGCGGACTCATGTAACGGCTCCACGATCCACGCGGCTCTCGTCCCCGAGCATCGCATCCGTCTCGTTTCGCGACGGCGTGGACCGGGGTCGACAGGAGAACTCCATAACTACATTATGTAGGAGCACGGGGCGCCGACCACCCTGGCGCCCCGTGCTACTGGTCACTCGTCCGCTATTCCACTTCGACGGTGAAGGGCGCGGTGTGGACGGCGCCTTCGGCCCTGAACTGCAGGAAGAGGCGGTAGGTCCCGGCGGTCGGGAACTCCGCGTCGAAGGTGATCGTCCCCGCCCGCCGGTCGTCAGCGACCGGGTGGATGTGGGAGTAGGCGAGGTCCGGCTTCCGCAGGGCGACGAGGTGCCCATAGGTACCGAGGTATGGCTGCAGGTCGGTCACCGGCCTACCCGAGCGCATCACCGCGAACGTCAACTGCTCCTCGCGGTCTGCCCCCAGCGCACCGTGGGCGGACATCACCGAGTAGCCGTCGACGCTCGACATCGAGCTCGGCGCCGGCAACGGCACCCGCTTCACCTTGCCCGGCACCGTGATGTCGACGCCGAGGGGATAGCGCCTGCCCCCGGTCGTGAAGTCGGCGATCACGCGGTAGGGGCCCGGCTGCGCGAGCGTGACGGGGACGACGAAATCGCCGTCTGGCTTCAACACCGGATGAAGGTGCTGATAGCCGGTGAAGTCGTCACGGACGACGATCAGGTGCATCAATTTGGTCTGGTCGCGTTCGAAGCTGGTGACCGGCTTACCTTCCGCGTCCAGCACCCGCAGGGTCCAGGTCTCAGGTTGCCCTGCCGACGGGGTCGTCGCGTCGAGCTCCAGGCTTAGCCCGTCGGCGGTTGCCCTGGTGCCGTCGGCACCGGGCGCAAGCGGCGCCATGCCCTGCATCTGCATTCCCGTCATCGACTTTTCGCCCTGCATCGCTTCTCCGGGTGCCATCGACATGCCACCCATCGCCGATCCACCCGATGCGCTCCTGAGCGACGACACGAGCAGTACCGCGATGACCAGCGCGGCACCCGCGGCGACGAGAGCGATCTTTTTAAAGTTCATCAGTACCTCCATCTATCGCGTTCGGCACGCCCGCACCTCGATACGGGCTCTCTTCGCCGTCCGGTGAGGGCGACGGGACTGCGCGCGGCTCAACCAAGCCGCGCGGAAGCGATCAACGTCTGAGGACGACCATGCCGGGACGGGGGCCGGCGCGTGCCGGGACGGACGCGACGGGAAGGGTGACAGCGGAGAGGATCGGGCGCACGTACCAGGCGAAAAGGGGTCGTGGCCTCGCCCTGGCGGCCAGGACCGCGAAGCCCGCGGCACCGCCGAGCACGGCGAGGCATATCGCGGCCATCCCCATGCCGTGCCCGTCTTCGGGCATGCCGTGGTGAACGAGCGTGACGCCACCGAGGAAGACGAGCACCAGGAGCAGCGCCAGTCGGCTTCTACTGCCGCGCGAGCTCACGTTCAGGCCGCTGAGTCGGGAGAGACCGGGATGGCGCAGGCACGTTGCGCGCCACGCAGCCGGACGAACAGCGCGGCCCCGGCCATCATCAGCCCCGCCGCGCCGAGGAAGGGCTGCATCGGGGCAAAGTAGTTGAAGGCGCCGGAGACGCCGAGCAGCGCGACCACGAGCTTGTTGCAGACCGGACAGCCGACGGCGAGCAGGCCGAGGAATCCGCTGCCGGCGCTCGCGGCCGCGATCCGGTCGCGGGTCTCACGCGGCAACACGTAGGTAGCCAGCAGGATCCCGGTCATGATGCTGCTACCGACCCAGAAGAAATAGTTGCCGGTTTCGGCAGGGATCATCCGTACGAACCAGGGATTGGGGACGATGTCGGTCGGGATCCCGAGCGCAAGCGCCACCAGGGCAATGCCGAGGATGGCGGTGATCAGAAAGCGTGGGCCCAGCAGCGAGAACAGCGTGGGCCGCTCATCGAATGGTTCCGTGGGTGTGGTGAAGGCTTCCATCGTGCGGGAAAGCGGGTCTGTGACCACATCCTACAGACCGTAGGAAGCTGGTGGAGGCGAGCCGCTCGCCTGGCCGTCAGCCCTGGCAGGGGTGCGAGCCGCCCGCCGCAGCGACCGAGGAGATCCCGTCCCGGGCAAGGGCCGGGGTCGCGGCCGCCGTCAGGACGACCAGCGCGACAAGGCTGACGACGAGGGCACGGCCTGAGAGCTCCACCCAGGCACGGGGCCGGGCTTTGGTGCGGTCGAGCAGGAAGCGCAGCCGCGCAGCCGTTCCGACCCCGGCAAGGCCGGCAAGCGCCGGACTGGTCGGCGGTTGGCCTGCGGCGGCTTTGCAGATCGCGCTCGCCAGGGCGACCGGATCGCCGACCCGGCCCACCGCGTACTCGTCGGCGTCGCGCTCGAGGCAGAACCGGAGCCGTCCGAGCGCGTCGTTGCTGCCGGGAAGCACCCGCGCCAAGGCGAAGGCCACGCTTCCCGCCAAGGCCAGGTAGGGGTGTCGGTGGGCGATGTGGCCTCGCTCGTGCTCGAGCCCGGCCGCCAGCTCCCCTTCGTCGAGCTTCGCCAGGGCACCGGTGGAGACGATGATCCTGGCGTCGCGGATGCCCGCGGAGGCGACGACGACATCGGGGCCGCCGATGATCAGGCTCTGGCGGGGTCCCTCGCCGAGGCAGTTGCGGTGAAGCCAACGACGCACGGC
>JAFDWD010000718.1 GCA_018268695.1 Actinomycetota bacterium | reverse complement strand
CGCAGCCGGCGATTCCGACGAGCAGCAGGGCGGCCGCCAGCAGCGCGACAGCCCGATTCATCAGGCAGGGACTCTAATTCCTTAAACGAATATGGGTAAACTGCCGCCCCGTCTTTTTTGGCGAGGGAAAAACTTCTAGGAGGGGAACGAGAGTGGAGCTGGAGCAAAAAGGACTGTCCGCGTAGCTAGCGGAGTTGATCGGGACGGTCTTGCTGGTCTTTTTCATCACCAGCGTGGTCACTCTCTACGTCTCGACCGGGGCGCAAGCCTCGTTCGGCTCTGACTTCGCCGTCGTCGGCTTCGTCCAGGGACTGACCCTCTTCGGCGTCATCTGCATGTTCGGCGCGGTCAGCGGCGGGCACTTCAACCCGGCGGTGACGCTGGCGGCCTGGACGATCAAAAAGATCAGCCTCATCGACGGGGTCATCTACATCCTCGCCCAGCTCTCCGGCGCCGTGCTCGGCGCTCTGCTGACCAAGGGCCTGCTCCTCGATGAGGGTCGCTCGGTCCACTACGGCGCGGGCTCGGTCTCCAGCCTCCTCTCCGGCAACGTCGCGGGCGCCGCGGTCGAGGCGATCGGCGTCTTCGCCCTCGTCCTCGTCATCCTCGCCGTCGTCTTCTCGAAGAAGAGCCTCAAGGACTGGGGCCCGCTGGCGATCGGCCTCACCTTCGTCTTCATGGTCATGGTTGGCGGCCCGCTGACCGGCGCCTGCTTCAACCCGGCCCGTTGGTTCGGCGCCGCGCTCGTCTCCAACGAATGGGGCGGCGTCTGGCCTTACCTGGTCGGACCGGTGGTCGGCGCGCTGGTCGCGGTGGGTGTGTGGCGGTTCGTGATCGAGGCCGGCGGCCCGTCCCCGGTCGAGCCCCCGCAGCGGGTCGCGCCGGCGGCGGCGCGGGGCGGCAAAGGCGCCGGTCCGGCCGACCCCGAAAAAGCCTAAGGAGCCGAGCGTCCCGAACGGCCGGGGCGCTCACCCCCCAGATGGGAACAGGGCGCGTCCGGCCGAGCCGGCGCGCCCTGTAGCTTTGCCGGGATGCAACGGGTCACTTTCTCCCGCAACTTCACGCTTTCGCTTTCGCGGACGTGCCAGTGCTACTGCAAGTACTGCGCCTTCGCGACGCACCAGGCGCACGTCCACGCGCCGGTCGACGTCGAACGGATCCTCGACGAAGCGGTCAAACGCAACACCAAGGAGCTG
>JAFDWD010000717.1 GCA_018268695.1 Actinomycetota bacterium | reverse complement strand
TCATGTGGTTGGACTGAGGGCTCGCGCGTGCTGCTGGCGATAGAGACCTCCTGCGACGACACCTGCGCCGCCGTGCTCGACGGCGGGCGGATCCTCTCGAACGTGATCTCCTCGCAGGCGGCCGCCCACGCCGGCTTCGGCGGTGTCGTCCCCGAGGTCGCCGCGCGCCACCACCTGGAGTTGGCGACGCCGGTGGTCGAGGCCGCCCTCACCGAAGCCGACGTCACCCTGGACGATCTGGAGGCGGTCGCCGTCACCGCCGGGCCGGGGCTGATCGGCGCGCTCCTGGTCGGCGTCTCGACCGCGAAGGCGATCGCCGCCTCGCGCCGGCTGCCGCTGATCCCGGTCGACCACCTGCAGGGCCACGTCGCCGCCAACTTCCTCGAGCCCGAGCCGCTCGAGCCGCCGTTCCTCTGCCTGGTCGCCTCCGGCGGCCACACCCAGCTCGCCGCGGTGCGCGACCACGAGGGGCACGAGATCCTCGGACAGACCCTCGACGACGCCGCCGGGGAGGCCTTCGACAAGGTCGCGCGCCTGCTCGGCCTCGGCTATCCCGGCGGCCCGGTGGTCCAGAAGGAGGCCGAGAGCGGCGATCCCGAAGCGTTCGAGATGCCGGTCGCGATGCAGCGGGACCCGGGCCTCGACTTCTCCTTCTCGGGCCTCAAGACCGCGGTCCTCTACCGCTGTCGGGAGCTCGGCGAGGACGGCGTGCGCGAGCGCCGCGCCGACCTCGCCGCGTCCTTCCAGAAAGCTGTGGTCGACCAGCTCGTCGCCAAGGTCCGGAGGGCGCTGAAGAAGGGCCACTGGGAGGCCGTCGCGTTGGGTGGCGGCGTCGCCGCCAACGGCCCGCTGCGCGCGGCCGTCGGCGAGCTCTGCGAGCGCCAGGGCGTGCGGCTGAAGCTCGTCCCGATCAGCCTCTGCACCGACAACGCGGCGATGATCGGCTCGGCCGCCCGCTGGGCGCGCCCGGTCGCCTATCCCGACTACCTCGGCTACGACGCCTTCGCCACCGGCGAAAGGATGGCGGCGTGAGCGTCGCCGAGCGGCGCCCGGTCGAGGTCGTCGTCTACTCCCGTCCCGGCTGCCATCTGTGCGAGCAGGCGATCGAGGGAATCGTCGCCCTGCATGGCGAGGGGTACCGGTTCGAACTGCATGAGATCGACATCGAGAGCGACGACCTGCTGCTTCGCCGCCACCTGGAGAAGATCCCGGTGGTCGAGGTCGACGGGATCGTCGCCTCCGAGCTCGTCTACGACGACGCAGGCGTGCGCAAAAGGCTCGATACTGTGGGGGCATGGCCGACGTGATCGACGACATCCAGGCAGCCGGGCTGCCGACCGAAGGGGAGCGCCTCTCGCTCGGGGTCGCGGCGCGCCTCTCGCGCTACCTGCAGGTGCTGACGCAGGCGCGCAAGATGGGCCGCGAGACGATCTCCTCGCAGGAGCTCTCCGAGTACACCCACATCAACCCGACGCAGATCCGCCGCGACCTC
>JAFDWD010000716.1 GCA_018268695.1 Actinomycetota bacterium | reverse complement strand
GCCACCCCGGGGGAGAGGCGCCGCGGGTCGTCGCCTCCGAGTGGCCCCCGCAGCAGCCGGCGCCCGGCCTGCGTGGCGAGGTCGACGCGACCGTGACGGTCGACCACGATCACCGCCGTGCCGACCTGCTCGAGTCCCGCCTCGAGCGCGGCGATCGTCGCCTCCCGGGCGGCTGCGAGCTCGGCGTTGCGGTAGGCCTGGATCAGGTGCGGGCGGGCAGCGGCGAGCCCGGCGACCTCGCGGTCGGTGAAGTCGGAGCGGGCCCGGGTGAGGGCGAGGCCGATCACGACCGGCGGGCGCGAGGGCAGGCTGAACGCGCACTGGTACTCGGCTTCGATCTTGCCGTAGAACTCGCGGTAGAGCGGCAGTCGGTGGTACTCGGCCCGGGTGAGGAAGTCGGAGATCCGGTAGGGCCGCCCGTCGCGGGTACGGCGCATGTAGGCGAGCACCGGGTTTTCGCCTGCCAGCTCGCGGAAGGCCGCGACCTGCTCGGCGGTCACCTCCAGCGCCGGGTCGGTCGTCCACCAGGAGCCGATCGGGTCGTCGTCCATCTCGTTGTAGGAGACGACGTCGGCGGGGACGAATTCGCGCAGGAGGACGGGGATCCCGGTGCGGAAGTCGTCGAGATCCTCGAAGGCGTGAGCGTTGCCGATCAGCTCGGCAAGGGAGACGGACACAGAAGAGAAACCTAAACGTAGGTCGCCTACTTCGTTGAACCTTCCCCTCCCTCGTCCCGTACAACTGTCGTCATGAGGACCGCAAGCCAGGCCGGAAGGAGCGCGAGTTGGGCGCGCTGACCCGTGAGCGCGACGTGCGCGAGGCCTACGCCGCCCACTCCGGGGAGCTCTACGGCTTCGCGGTGCGCTCGTTGGGCGACGCGGGCCTCGCCGAGGAGGCCGTGCAGGAGACCTTCCTGCGCGCCTGGCGGGCCGGTGACCGCTTCGATCCCGAGATCGGCAGCCTGCGGACCTGGCTCTTCGCGATCCTGCGCAACGTGGTGATCGACCTGGGGCGGGCCCGGGCGGCGCGGCCGCGGGTCGCCGAGGGCGGCGTCGAGCCTTCGGTCGAACCGCTGGAGCAGGCGCTGCTCGCCTGGCAGGTCGAGGAGGCGATGCGCCGGATCGGCGAGGACCATCGTAAGGTGCTGCTGGAGACGCACTTCCGCGGCCGTCCCTACTCCGAGGTCGCCGAGGAACTCGGGGTGCCGGAGGGGACGATCAAGAGCCGCGTCTATTACGGGTTGCGGGCATTGCGGGTAGCACTGGAGGAGATGGGCTATGAGGACTGACGACCACCGCGACTGGAAGCTCTCGCTGGGCGCCTACGCGCTCGGGGACCTGCCGCCCGACGAGCGCGCGGCGGTCGCCGCGCACCTCGAGGGTTGCGAGGAGTGCCGGGCCGAGCTGCGCTCGCTGGAGGGCGTCGCGGCGCTCCTGCCGCTGGCCGATCCCTCCCGGATCGAGCAGCCGACGGCGCGCCCGCCCGCCGACCTCGGCGCCCGGATCGAGGCCCAGATCGCGGCCGAATCGGCCCGCGAAGGCCGCGCCAGGCGGCGCCGTCGCCTCCGTTTCGGGTTCGGCGGCGCGATCGCCGCGGCTGCCGTCGCGGCGGTGCTCGCGATCACGATCCTCCCCGGCTCCTCCGGGGAAAGTTCGCCCGCCCAGAAGGTGGACTTCGCCTCCCTGCCGAAAGGGGTGAGCATCGACGCAACCCTCGAACCCCACGCCTTCGGCACCGAGATCGAGATGTACGTGAGCGGCGT
>JAFDWD010000715.1 GCA_018268695.1 Actinomycetota bacterium | reverse complement strand
TCGATCTGTTCCAAGAAAGCTACGAACCTTCCGATTCCGTGATCGTGTTCGACGCGGGGACGAACGACGATCCCCACTATCCCCAGATCTTGGCGGAAAACCTGGCGAAGGTCGCCCAGACCGTGCGGAATCGGTGCATCGTGGTGCCGACGATCCACGGGTTCACCGTGAACGGCGTCGACAACGCGGGGAAGAACCGGGTGGTGGCCGAATTCGCCGCCTCGCGGCCGGGCACCCAGACGCCGGACTGGGCGGGCTTCGTCCACACCCACCCGCAGCTGATGCAGTCCGACAATCTGCACCCGATCGAAGTGGGCTCCGAAGCGCGGGCGCGGCTGATCGCCTCAGGGATCGACCGCTGCCTCGCCGGGGAACCGAACGCGCCGGTCGCGAGCGGCGCCAACGAGGGCGCGATCCCGCCCGGCGACGAAGGCACCAACGGCGAAGCCGAAGGCGAACTGAGCGCCTCCCACGAAACCTTCGAACCGGCCGGGGAAGCGCCGGCGAGCGCCAGCTCCGCCGGGCCCGAACCGGGGTCCCAGCCGATCGCCGAAGCGGTCCACTTCAAGCTCGTCGACCGGGTGGCGGTGCGGCGCGCGCAGGTGGAGAAGGAAGCCCGCCGCGACCAGGTGGCCGAGGCCGCCGCGGCGGCGCTCGCCAGCGTTCTCCCCTGACGGCCGGCAGACTGCCCGCCGTGGCCGAGCGAGGACAGCTCCCTTTCGACCCGATCGAGGAGGCGCGCCGCCACTGGAGCGATCGGTGGCCGGGGCGGGCGGCGCCGTCGATGGTCGCCGTCACCTCGATCATGCGCGTGCACCAGATCCTGATGGCGCGGCTGAACGAGCAGCTGGAGCCGTTCGGCCTCACCTTCCCCCGTTACGAGGTGCTGATGCTGCTCCACTTCAGCGGCCGCGGCTCGATGCCGGTGGGCAAGATCGGCGAGCGCCTCCAGGTCCACCGCACGAGCATCACCAACTCGCTCGACGGCCTCGAGAAGGCGGGGCTGGTCCGCCGCGTGCCGCACGAGTCCGACCGCCGCGCCGTCCTCGCCGAGATCACCGCCCCCGGCCGCGAGGTCGCCGAGGCGGCGACGGAGGTCCTGAACGCCTCCAGCTTCGGCACCGAGCCGCTCGCCGCGGGGCAGCTCGACGACCTCTCGGCGACGTTGCGGACGCTGCGGGCCGGGGCCGGCGACTTCGTCGACTGAGCCGCGCGGCAGGTCCGGAGGGCCGCCGCCGGCCGATAACCTCGCAGGCCCCAAAGCCCCGGAGGAACACTTGAGAACCAGAAGACTCGCCCTTGCCCTCGTCGCCGTCGCGCTGCTCGTCACCGGCCTCGGTGCCGGCGCCGCCGTCGCCAGCGCCCCGCCCGTGCCGGTCACCTCGAACTCGGTCCCGGTCACCGGTGCCGTCGTCACCAAGGTCAGCGTCCGCGCCGCGGTGAGCAAGAACAAGCTGATCGTGTCCCTGGTCCCGGGCAGGATCCCCTTCGCCAGGAAGGCGGTCAGCCTGAAGGGCAAGGTCTCCGACTGGAGCGCCTCGGCGATCAAGGTGAAGATCAAGGCGACCGGGCCCCGGGAAGGAACCGGGAGGGTGATCGTCACCGGGCCGCTGAACGACGTGCAGCCGGATGTCGCCGTCTACGAAATCGCCTGGACGGTCGCGACGAACAACACCGGCACGCTGAAACTCACCCCCGAGGAACCCTGATGGCGGCGGACCCGAGCGCCTCGGTGCAGCGCCCCGGCGCCGAGTGGACCGACGCCGGCGGCGACTTCGAGGACATCCGTTACGAGACCGCGGAGGGGATCGCCAAGATCACGATCACCCGGCCGCAGGTCCGCAACGCCTTCCGCCCGCAGACGATCATCGAGCTGATGAGGGCGTTCGAGATGGCCCGCGAGGACCTCGAGGTCGGCGTCATCGTCTTCACCGGCGAAGGCGACCTCGCGTTCTGCTCGGGCGGGGACCAGAACGTCCGCGGCGACACCGGCTACCAGTCCGAGG
>JAFDWD010000714.1 GCA_018268695.1 Actinomycetota bacterium | reverse complement strand
GCACGAGCACGTTGGCAGGGATCGGCGCTTCCTCCGCCGCGGCCTCGCCGACGAACATCGCCTGCTCGATCATCGTCACGCCGCGGCCGCCGTACTCCTTCGGCCAGGAGATCCCGGCCCAGCCCGCGGCGTGCAGCTTCAGCTGCCACTCGCGCCGGAACGCCATCACCTCGTCGAGGGAGCCCTCCGGCTCGGGGCCCGGGTTGTTGGCGCGCAGCCAGGTCGCGACCTCGTCGCGGAACCCCTGCTCCGATGGCGACAGCGTCAGATCCACCCGGCGCCCAACCCTACACGGCCCCTGGCCGAACGGCCAGGGGCCGACGCGCGGGCTCAGCTACCGCAGGATTTGAACCCGTAGGCCTTGGCCAACTTCGAGGCTTCGGCGAGGGTGTCGTTGCCCGGTTTGCCGCCTTCTTCCTCGGCTTCTTCGACTTCGCTGTTCAGCGTGTCGGTCAGTTCTTCGATCGTCTCCTCATCGCCTTCCGGCGGGGTCAGCGCGGCGAGGTCTTCGCCCTGCTTGGCGATGTTCGGCAGAACCAGTTCCTGGAAGAGTTCGGTTTCCTGGTCGGAGGTGAGTTCGGCCTTTTCGATGTCGATGTTGTTTTCTTCGGCGAAGGCTTCGATTTCTTTGTTCAGTTCAGCTTCGTCTTTGGTGCAGATTTCGTCGCCTTCCTTGATGAAGGCGGCCTTGGTCGGCGCCGTGCCGCTCGATTCGGTCGAGCCGCCGGTGCTGTTGCCGCCGCCACCGCAGCCGGCGGCTACGAGGCCGAGCGCCAGCAGGGCGAAGATGAGCGCGGCGATTCTGCGCATATACAAAGGAAATCCTCTCGAATAGGGAGTCCGGACGAGGACGCCAAGCTAGCGTCCTCGCCGGTCCCCACGCGTCCCGACAGAGCGGGATCAGACCCGCTGGATCAGCGTCCCCGTGCCGAGGCCGCCGCCGCAGCACATCGTCACCAGGCCCATCTCCTTGTCAGAGCGCTCCATCTCGTGGAGCAGGGTAGTGATCAGCCGGCCGCCGGTCGAGCCGAGCGGGTGGCCGAGGGCGATCGCGCCGCCGTTCACGTTGACCCGGTCCATGTCGGGTTCGAGCTCACGCTGCCAGGCGGCGACGACCGAGGCGAAGGCCTCGTTGATCTCGATCAGGTC
>JAFDWD010000713.1 GCA_018268695.1 Actinomycetota bacterium | reverse complement strand
CCGGGGACGAACTGGGTGAAGGAGTTGGCGATGGCGACGATCGGCTTGCCGAAGTCGTCGCGCTCGACGCCGGTGGCGCGCAGCAGCGCGCGGGCGCCGGCCATGTTGCGGCCATGGGTGACGGTGCGGGATCTGAGCTCAGGCATCCCTGAACGGTACCGCCCCAAGCGCCCGCCCCACCCCTGGACCACCGCACCCTGCAACCCTGCACGCTTGTCTCGCTATGCGAGACAAGCGTGCAGGGTGGGGCTCAGGCTAGGGCGGCGGCGAGCGCTCGCCACTCGTCGGCGGGGATGCCCTCGCCGCCGAGGGCCTGCAGGGCGACGTGGTCGGCGCCGGCCTCGACGTGGGCGCGGGCCGCGGCGGCGATCTCGGCGGCGGTGCCGTGCGGGATCACGTGGTCGATCAGGCGGTCGGAGCCGCCGTCGGCGATGTCGGCTTGGTCGAAGCCGTGTTCGAGCAGCGCGTTGGTGTAGTTGCTGAGGCCGAGGTAGAGCTGCGCGTACTCGCGGGCGGTGGCGCGGGCGCGCTCGACGTCCTCGTCGAGGACGCAGGCGATCTCGGGGATGACCAGCGCGTCGGGGCCGACCGTCTGACGCGAGAAGCGGGTGTGGTCGACCGAGGTGAAGTAGGGGATCGTGCCGAGCGAGCGGCGCGCGCTCATCCGCAGCATCTTCGGACCGAGGGCGGCGATGATCCGGCGGTCGGTCGGGATCGGCTCGGCGGCCGCATCGATCCCGTCGAGGAAGGCTTCGAGGTTGCTCAGCGGGCGCTTGTAGTCGCTGGTCGCCTCCGGATGGCCGACGCCGATGCCGACGCAGAGGCGGCCGGGGAAGTCGGCCTCGAGCGCCGCGTATTCGGCGACCAGGTCGGCGGGGTCGTAGCCCCAGATGTTCACGATCGAGGTGCCGACGACGAGCTTCTCGGAGCCCTCCAGCAGCGGCCGCATTTCCTCCAGCCGCGGCGAGCCGCCGAGCCAGAGCGTCCCCAGCCCCGCCGCCTCGACCGCCCGCGCCGCCTCGCCCGCGTCGTCCTTGCCGATCCGCCGATATGAGGTCCATGCCCCGTATTTGCCGAAGTCCATGCCGAGAGCCTAGGGAGGTCGGATCGCCGGCTTTTTGGACCGCCGCCCGCGTGTGCTTCAATCGTCAGACCAGAGAAAGGAGGTGGTCCTAATTTTGAGTCACATGCTTGAAGGGACTCTGGAGGTGCAGGGCCGCTAGGCGCCGCACT
>JAFDWD010000712.1 GCA_018268695.1 Actinomycetota bacterium | reverse complement strand
GTCGAACGCGCGCTCGCCGCGCGAGGTCTGCTCGACCACCATGGGGATAAGTGGGCTCATCGTGCGCGCACTCTATAGAAGGCGTTGGGCGGGCTCGCGACGCCTCAGGCGTCGCCCGGGGTCCACAGTTTCCCGGCCGGTTTGTCGTCGCCCTCCTCGGATCCCTCGGGCGCCAGCAGCTTCTCTTTCGCTTCCGCTTTGCCCTTGCGATCTTCGGCCTCGGCGAGCGGGATCGGCTTCGCCTCGTCGGCGACCAGTGCGATCGCCTTCTGCGCCGAGAGGTCTTCGCGGATCACCGCGTCGCGCCCGTTCTCGCGCAGCCGCTCGAGCAGCTTCTCCGGCGTCGTCCGTTCGTGTTCGGCGGAGTGCGCGAGCGCCTCGACCATTTCCTCGTCGGAGATCTCGATTGCCTCGGCCTCGGCGATCGCGGTCACGACGGCCTCGCGCTTCAGCTCTCTCTCCGCGTCCGGCTTCGATTCGGCGATCAGCTCGTCGCGCGTTTTTCCCTGCATCTGCAGGAACATGTTGGGATCCATGCCCTGCTGGGCGAGCTGGCGTTCCATCCGCTCCCAGCGTTCGGTCGCCCGCGCGGTGACGATGTCGTCGGGGATGTCGACGGTCGCGTTGTCGACCGCCGCGTCGACGGCGGCGATGCGGAAGTCTTCCTCGGAGCGGCTGTTCAGCGCGCTGCCGACTTTCTCGCGGATGTCGGCGCGGAGCTCCTCCAGCGTCTCGAACTCGGTCGCGTCGGAGGCGAAATCGTCGTCGAGCTCGGGGAGGATTTTCTCCCGCACCTCTTTCACCGTCACCTTGAAGACCGCGTCTTCGCCCGCCAGTTTCTCTTCCTGGTAGTCGTCCGGGAAGGTGACGTTGACCTCGACCTCGTCGCCGGGGTTGGCCCCGGTCAGCTGGTCCTCGAAGTTGTCGATCAACTGACCCGAGCCGAGCGTCAGCAGGTAATCGTCGGCCTTGCCGCCCTGGAAGGGCTGGTCGTCGACGAAGCCCTCGAAGTCGATCAGCACCGCGTCGCCCTCTTTCGAGGCGCGCTCGACCGGCTCGAGGCG
>JAFDWD010000711.1 GCA_018268695.1 Actinomycetota bacterium | reverse complement strand
TCCGATCGCGAAGGTCGTCCGGGGAAAGCCCTTGCTGAGCTCCCGCTGCCACCGCGGCGGCGGCTTGTCGGGCTTGTCGGCTTCGCGGGCGCTCTTGCGCTCTTTCCGCTGCTCCCAGCGCCCCGACCAGAGGGCGAAGGCGACCGCCAGCAAGATGCCGCCCAGGGTGATGTCGACGGCCGGGCTGATCGTGTTCTGGGTCGTGTTGGCCGCGCTCGAGTTCGACAGCGAGAAGACGATCACGAGGCCGAGGGTGATGCTCGTCAGGTACGCGCCGAGCAGGTAGCCGCACATCAGTCGCACCGGCTTGTCGAGCAGCAACATCACCGTCGTGGCGGCGACCAGGGTCGGGTTCAGCGACGCCGTCAGCGAAAGGAGGATGACCTGGCTCATCGGGGCGCCGTGGCGGTGACCGGCTCTTCGTCAGCCTCGGTCGGCCATCTGCTCGATGCAGACGGTGGCGGCGAGGATCAGCGCGTCGTCTTGGCCCGGCGCGATCTGGATCCCGTAGGTGTCGCGCACCCGGACCCAACGCTTGGAGACCTGCGCGACCTTGTCGCCGTCGCGCTCGAACTCGTACTCGTGGTCGACGATGTTGCCCTGCACGTCGATCTCCTCGCCGCCCTCGACCTCGATCTTGAAACGGTCGCGAAGCGGGCTGACGAGCGCCTTGTGCACGGTCGCCGCGGTGTCCCCGTCCCGCTCGATCTCCATCGTGTCGCGGACCCGGAGCTTCTTCTCCTGGATCTTGAAGAGCTCATGGCCGGATGGGTCCTCGAGGACGAGGGTGTCGCGCAGGCGCATCGCCTTGCCGTCGACCTTGAATGCCCGCTCGCCGTCCTCGGTCTCGATCCAGAAGTCGTCGCCGATCGAGAACAACTTCTCCCGCAGCTGGTAGGTGCGGCCGCCAAGGTCGTCGCCGCGATTGCGCAAAAAGCCCATCAAAGATCCCTTTCTTTCACTCCTCGGGCCAAACATGACGCATGGCCCACTCCTTGCCTAGGGGTGGCCGCACCACTGACGGCTTCGTGTCGGCGGCCGAGGAGAGAAGGGACGCGACGGTTCCCGGGCGGCTCAAGGTGCCTCCCGTCACCTGCCGATCAAGGTCCAATGATCGTCCGCGCCTGGCTTGCCGTGCCGCTCGCGCTGCTCGTCCTCGCCTTCGCGGCGCCGGCGGCACACGCGGACGCGACCTTCGTCGTCAACACCCTGGCGAACATCGGCGAAGAAGAAGAATGCGAAACGGGGAGCGAATGCTCGCTGCGCGAAGCGCTGGAAGCCGCCGAAGCCGCGGAAGGCGTGGTGAGGATCGAGATCGACGTCGAAGGCACGATCGAAATCGAAGGGATCGAACTCGAACTCGAAGTGCCCGAAGAAGTGAGCGAAGTGGTGATCGCCGGTCCCGGTAGAGAAGCGCTCGAGGTCGATGCGGAAGGCGAATCGCGGGTCCTCAGCATCGAAGAACCGGGCAAGGTCGCGATCTCGGGCCTGACCCTCGCCGACGGGACCGTGTCCGGCGCCCCCTTCGCGGGCGGCGGCGGCGGCGGGCTGTTGGTCGAAGAAGCCGACCTGGAACTGCGCGACGTCCGCGTCACCGGCAACGAAGTCAGCGACGCGCGCTGGGGCGGCGGGATCGAGATCCGCGACGAAGGCAGCGTCACGATGCGCGATTCGGAAGTCGACCACAACGAGGCCAGCGGTCGTAGCGGCGGCGGCATCTACGTCAACCCGGGCACCGAACTGAGCGTCGTCGACTCGACCATCGCCGACAACTTCGCGGGCGAAGCCGGGGGCGGGATCTCGACCTACCACGCCGCCGCCACCGTGACCGGCTCGGTCATCAGCGGCAACGAAGCCGAAGACGAAGGCGGCGGGATCAACGCCGCCATGGACATCCACGGGCACGGCACGCTGGTCGTCGAAGGCTCCGAAGTGATCGACAACAAGGCCACCGCCAGTGGTGGTGGGATCAGGACCAGCGCCGAAACCGAACTGATCGACACCAAGATCGTCGAAAACGAGTCGATCACCGGTGGCGGCCTCTTCGCCGAAGGCAACTACCTGCAGATGCTGCGCAGCACCGTCGCGCTCAACAACGTCCACGACGAGGGCTTCGTCCGCGCCAGCGGCGCAGGCATCTCCCTGAACGCCTATGTGCCCCTGGACTTGCTCCACCAGCCGGAAGGCAACGTGACCGTGATCGAAGAGAGCACGATCGCCGGAAACGTAGGCGGAGCGGGGGCGGACGGATCTCAGGGCGGCGCCGGCATCGCCATCTCCGAAGACTCCGCACTGACGCTCGAGACCTCGACCATCGCCGACAACAACGGTGGCGCGATGGCGGCGGCGGGGGAAGTGACGCTGCGCAACTCGACCGTCTACGGCAACTCCTCCGAACAGGGCCCTGGCGGCATCGAGAACTACGAAGGCGCCGCGTCGATCCAGATCGAGTCCTCGATCCTGGCGGGCAACACGAACGAAGGCGCGGCCGCGGACTGCAGCGGGGAAGTCGAAAGCAAGGGCCACAACATCCTCGGCAGCGAAGCGGGATGCGAATGGGAAGGGAGCGCGGGCGACCAGGTCGGCGTCGACCCCCTGCTGGCGCCGCTCGGCGACTTCGGCGGCCCGACCGAGACGATGCCGCCCGTGAGCCGCGCCAGCCCGGCGATCAACCAGGGGGAAGACCCCGGCGCGACCGACCAACGCGGCCTCGCCCGCCCGGTCCCCGTCGGCCCCGCCAACACCGACGTCGGCGCCGTCGAGGTGCAGAAGCCGATCCTGGAGGCGCCGCCCACGATCTCCTTCGGCCCGGGAATCAGGGTCGGCGACGAGCTCGAATGCCTGCCCGGCACCTGGAACACCGACACGGTCACCGACCCCGCGTTCGCCTATGCCTGGCGCGCCGGGAGCGAAGCTCTGGGCACCGGCCAGACGCTGACGATCGAAGCCGCCTACCTCGGCGAGGAAGTCGTCTGCGAAGTCACGGCCGACAACGGCGTCGAGGCGGTCGCCGCCGAATCGGCACCGCTGTCGATCGTCAGCGCGATCCCCGTCCTCGAATCCTCCTCCCTGGACTTCGGCGGACGGACCGTCGGCGACGGTCCGCAGCCGAGCCTGCCGCTGAAGCTGACCAACGAGGGCAACGAGAACCTCGACGTCCTAGCGGTCACCGACGGCGAATCGAGCACCTTCTCGTTCGACCCCGCCGACTGCATCGCCGGGGCGATCGCGCCCGGCGAAAGCTGCGTGATCGAAGTCGGCTTCGCCCCCGCCGCCCGTGGAACCGCCCTCGGCACCCTCAGCGTCATGACCAACGGCGGGCAGGTCCAGGCCGCGCTCGTCGGCGTCGGCACCGAAACGGCGCTGACCCTCGACCCGATCGCGATCGAATTCGGCGAACAACGCACGAGGACCGCCGGTGCCGCCGAAACCGTCAGGGTCGAAAACAGCGGCAACACGCCGCTGGCGATCGGCGTGCCGGTGCTCGAAGGCGTCGACGTCGGCGAATTCACGCTCGACGCCGGCGACTGCGAATCGCTCACGCTCGAACCGGGCGAAAGCTGCGGCGTCGCGGTCGGCTTCTCCCCGGCGGCGATCGGTCTCCAGCAGGCGACGCTGCGAGTTCCCGGCGAAGCCGGGGGCACGGTGGCCCTGGAAGGGATCGGGGTCGAACCGGCGCTCGTGGCAAAACCGACGCTGCTCGAATTCGCCCCACGCGCCCTTGGGGCCGGGCCCAGCGGTCCGCAGTTGGTCATCGTGCGAAACGAAGGGACGGCCGCCGCCGCGATCTCCGCGCCGATCGTCGCCGGTCCCGGCGCTGCCGAATTCGGTCTTGGAGATGTCGACACCTGCCTTCGCGCTCCCCTCGCGCCGGGCGGCGAATGCTCGCTCGAAGTGGTCTTCGCGCCCGTCGCCGCGGGCAGCTTCGCCGCCGAAGTGCAGATCCGGGCCGGCGACGTGGGGACCGCCGTCGCCCTGCGCGGCGCCGCGACCGCGCCCGAACGGTCCGAGCCGGAACCGCCGCGCCCCGAACCGCAGGTCCCGCCAAAGGCCGAACCGCAGGCCGAACCGCCGCAGGCCGAACCGCTGGCACGCCTGATCCGCTCCAAGGGCTCGTTCGAGGTCGGTGCGACCGGCGTGCTGCGCCCCGGCGTCTCCTGTGTCTCGCCCTCCGGTTCGTCCTGCGCGATCACCATCAGCCTGATGCGGGCCGGCAAGCCGCTCGCCCACTGGAGCGGCAGGCTCGCCGCCGGCTCCGGCCGTCACGTCCCGCTCCGACTCGCTCCCGACGCCCGCAGGGAACTGGACCGCAGCCGCCGTCTCCCGGTCACCGTCGTGGTCCGGATCGACGGCGGTGAGCCGACTCGCACCCGCGCCCTGCTGGTCGCTCCGCCGGCTTAGAGACAGCTCAAGATTCGGGACCGTCGGTCGAACAACGGGGACGCGGTCCGCGTCTGGACCACGTCGGTCATTCCACCAACAGAAACGGACCCATGAAACACCTTTGGAGCAGGCTTTCCTACGCGAACGTGATCTCTTCCCTGTGCCTCGTCCTGGTGCTCGGCGGCGGCAGTGCCTACGCGGCGACGCAGCTCGCCAAGAACAGCGTCGGCACCAACCAGCTGAAGAACGGGGCGGTCACGCCCGCCAAGCTCAGCGGCGCGGCGAAGCAGACGATGACCGGCCCGGCGGGCCCGGCCGGAGCGAAAGGCGCGACCGGCGCCAAGGGGGCGACCGGAGCCGCCGGCGCGAAGGGTGAAAAGGGCGAGCGGGGCGAACGGGGACTGACCGGCGAAGCCGCCACCAAGCTCTTCGCCGAAATCGGCGAAAACGGCGAACTGCTGAAGGCGAGCGGGGTCACCGCGGCGGCCTTCAAAGGCACGCTGGGTGCCTACTCGGTCACCTTCAACACCAACGTCTCCGCCTGCGTCGCGATGGTGACGGGTGTCGGCCAGGAACCCGGCGTCTACGGCACGGTCGTGCGGACGAGCTCACCGCAGACCCTCGAAGTCTTCATGCACAGCTCCAAAACGGAATTCGAAGACGCCGGCTTCTCGATCGCCGTCTTCTGCTGAGCCAGGAGACCGGCCACCCTCCGAAGAGGAGGGTGGCCGGCCACTCCCCCGTGGATCAGGAGGCGGCGATCTCGACAACCTCGCGCGCGACGAAGACGGTCGAGTTCTTCGAGGCGCGAAAGCCCGCATCGCCGAGGATGTCGAGCTGGGTCAGAACCTTGATCGCATTGTGGGCACCCTGCTTCGACACGTCGTAGCGTCGGGCGACCTCCGGCGCGTTCACGTAGGGACGGCCGATCAGATCGGCCGCGAGTTGCTCGGCCAGGCCGCGCTTGCGGGCAGCCTGAACCCGTCGGCGGAACTCCCCCTGTAGCTCGACCAAGCGCTCGACCTTTTGCTGAGACTCGGATGCCGACGCCGCGACGCCTTCGGCGAACAGAGCGGTCCACGAGTCCCAGTTGCCGTCGAGGCTCAGGGAGAGGAGGGCGTCCTGATAGATGTCGCGGCGGCGCTCGAACCAGGGGGAGACGACCAGAAGCGGCTCACGGATGACCGCTCCACGTAGAAGCTGGACGATCACCAATAGCCGACCGAGCCGGCCATTGCCGTCGGAATAAGGATGGAGGGTCTCGAACTGGTAGTGGGTGAGCGCCGCCAGTACCACCGTCGGCAGGTTGGGAGGGGAATTGATCCATTTCAGAAGCCCCTCGACGCCGGCGCGCAGTTGGTCGCCGTCGGTTGGCGGGACGAAGCGCGCTTCGGCAAAGCCTCGGCCGGGAGCGCCGATGACGACGATTCGATCCCGGAGTCCACCGGCGTCTGGGAGCTCGCCGGCCGTGCCGCTGACGAGGGTTCGCTGCAGTTCGCTCAGCATGCCGATCGTCATCGGGCGATCTTCGGGCCAGGAGAAGGCCAGCTCGGCCATCCGCTCGAAGTTCAGGATCTCGCGAAGCTCGGCGCTCAGGTGACGCCCTTCGGAGGCGTCGGCCGCCAATACCTCGGCGAAGGGCGCGTAGGTTCCCTCCAATGCGCTCGTCGATTGTGCCTCCCGACGCAATGCGGGGCGGCGCAAGAGGTCGGGG
>JAFDWD010000710.1 GCA_018268695.1 Actinomycetota bacterium | reverse complement strand
GGAAGAAGGCGATGATCGGGCCGGTGTCTTCGACTCCGATGATGCTCGCCCCCCAACCGTGCTGGAACACCGCGACGACGATGCCGAAGGCGGCGCCGATCGACAGCAGGTTCATCAGGATCGCCTTCAGCGGCACCAGCACCGAGCGGAACACGGCCATCAGCAGGATCGCCGAGAGCAGGATCACCACGCCGATGTAGAGCGGCAGCTTTTCGGAGATCGCGTCGCCGAAGTCCTCGAACACGGCGGTGATGCCGCCGACGTGGAGCACCGCGCCGGTCTTCGCCTCGATCGGCGGGATCACGTCGTTGCGGATGTGGTCCAGCGTCTTGGTCGTTTCGGCGCTCTGCGGCGAGGTCGTCGGATAGGCCTGGCAGAGCCCCACCGTCTTTTGCGGGTTGAAGGTGACCGCGGTCACCGAGGCGATGCCTTCTTCGTTCTTCAACGCCTTGCAGAGTTCTTCGATGCCCGCGCCTTGGCCCTTTTCGGGCAGCTTCGCCACCATCGTCAGCGGGCCGTTGAAGCCGGGCCCGAAGCCTTCGGCGAGGAAGTCGTACGCTTCCCGCGTCGTTTCGCCCTTCGGGTTCGTGCCCGCGTCGTTGACGCCGAGGCGCAGGGTGAGGGTGGGGACGCAGAGGAGCAGCAGGAGGCCGCCGGAGACGATCGCCGCGATCCACGGCCGCTTCTGGATCCAGCGGCTCCAGGCGTACCACTTGGTGTCTTCGCGCATCGTGTTGCGGCCCGCTGAGAGACCCGGGATCTTCCACTTGTTGATCCGGTGGCCGACCCAAGTCAGGAGCGCCGGCAGCAGCGTCAGGGCGGCGATCATCGTCAGCAGGACCGACAGCCCGGCCGCCACGGCGACGCCGTAGAGGAAGGTGATGTTCAGCAGGAACATCCCCATCAGGGCGATGATCACCGTGGTGCCCGCGAAGAGCACGGCGCGACCGGCGGTGTCGACGGCGCGGATCGCCGCGTCACGCGGCTCCAGGCCCTCGTCGAGGTTGTTCCTGAACCGGGTGACGATGAAGAGCGCGTAGTCGATGCCGACGCCGAGCCCGATCATCGCCGCCAGCACCGGGGCGAAGTTCGCCGTCTTCAGCACGTAGGTCGCCAGGGTGACGAGGCTGAGCCCGACCCCGAGCGAGAACAGCGCGGTGATGATCGGCAGCCCCATCGCGACCACCGAGCCGAAGGCGATCAGCAGGATGATGATCGCCGCCAGCAGGCCGATCCCGAACGAGGCGTCGCCGGTTTCTTCTTTGGCTTCTTCGATCGGCTGGCCGCCGAGCTGCACGTCGAGCCCGTTGCCGCTCGCGGCCTGGGCGGTATCGATGATCTTCCGCGTGTTGTCCTTGTTCAGCTTGTTGCCCTGGACGTCGTACTGGATCGTCGCGTAGGCGATCTTGCCGTCTTCGGCGATCGCCCCGGCGCCACCGCCGCCCTTGTAGGGGCTGGCGACTTCGGTCACGTGAGGCTGTTCTTCGACCGCTTTGAAGACGCCTTCCATCTTCTTCTGGACCGCGGGCGATTCGACGCCGTTTTCGGCTCTCCAGACGATCGTCGCGGTGCCGCCCGATTGCTGCGGGAAGTTGTTTTCCAGCAGTTCGTAGGCCGCGGTCGAGTCCGAGGCCGGAAGTTTGAATTCTTCGGAGTAGTCGGCGCCCTTGCTGCCGGCGATCATCCCGATCAGGACCAGGGCGATGATCCAGCCGAAGATCACCGTCTTCCGGTGGCCGGTGGTCCAGGTGGCAAAGCGACGCATTGTTCTCCTTCTTCCGTGACGGGTGCTCGGGGTCGCCTCAGGTTCGTGGACGAGGCTAGGGCGATCGACGGGACCTTTCATCGGCCCCTGGGGGGAAATCGTGTCGGGATGCTCCTCCACCCGTGGGTGGAGGGAGTGAAGGTACCGATAAACACGGCCGTAATCGTTGCGGGGCGCTGCCGTCGCTCCTGCCCACTAGGTTTACGCCGAATGCCCGATCCATCGATTGCCCGCTTCCGACGGGTCGTCAGTTCTGCGCTCGCCTCGCTGGAGGCGCGTCGGCAGGAGGTGAACGACCTGAACGTCTTCCCGGTCGCCGACGGCGACACCGGGGACAACATGGCGATGACGCTGCGCGCGGTGCTTGAGGAGCTCGACCGGGTCGACGACGAGTCGGTCGACGAGGTCGGCCGCGCGGTGCT
>JAFDWD010000070.1 GCA_018268695.1 Actinomycetota bacterium | reverse complement strand
TCTACTACGGCACCGACACCCACGCGGTCGGCCTGCTCGCGGGGGTCGCGCTGGCGATGGTCTGGAGCCCGGTCCAGCTGCGCACCCACAAATCGTTCGGCCCGCTGGTCGGCCCGATCCTCGACGCGGTCGGCGTCGTCGCGCTCGGCTACCTGATCCTCAGCTTCGTCCACGTCCACGATTACGACCTGGCCCTCTGGCACGGCGGCTACGCCTGGATCGCGATCGCCACGGTGCTGCTGCTCGCCGCGGTGGCCCACCCGGCGGCGCGCCTCGGGGGCATCCTGGGACAGCCGGCCCTGCTCTGGCTCGGCCTGCGCAGCTACAGCTTCTACCTCTGGCACTGGCCGGTGCTGGTGATGACCCGGCCGGGAGTCGACATCAACCTTCCCCGCGGCATCCTGATCCCGCTGCAGCTGCTCGCCTGCCTGGCGCTGGCCGACCTCTCCTACCGCTTCGTCGAGCTGCCGTTCAGCGGCAAGGCGAAGCTGCCCCGCATGCCGGAGGGGTGGCTGAAGGTGGCCCGGCCGGCGCTGGTCTTCTCCGTCCTCGCGGTGATCCTGGTGGTCGGCTGGAGCGGGATCGTGAAGGCGGGCGGCAACACCTCGGCGGCCGCCGAAGCCGCCTCCGAAGCCACCTCGGTCCACGTCATCGCGAAGACGAAGACGCAGACGGACCCGAAGCCTCATCGCCCCGCCGGGGAAGGGAAAGCCAAGGACAGCGGACAGGCCAAGGACAGCGGACAGGCCAAGGAACCCAAACAGTCGAAAGAACCGCGGAAACCGCTCCCCCCCGCCAAGCACTGGCCGCGGATCGTGATGCTCGGGGACTCGGTGATGATCGGCGCCGAGGAAAAGCTCGCCAAGCGCCTCGGCCCGGGCTTCTCGATGGACGCCAAGGTCGGCCGCCAGGCCGACGAATTCCTCGAAATCATCGAGAAGATCAAGCGCGAGGGCCACCATCCCGCGGTGATGGTCATCCAGTGGGGCAACAACGGACCGCTCTACGGCGAAGATATGGAACGGCTGCGCGCCGCGACCACCAACGTCGGCCAGCTTTTCCTGATCTCGGACCACGCCCCGGTCTCCTGGCAGGACGAGTCCAACGAAGCGATCGCCGAAGCATCGAAGGACTGGAACAACACCACCGAAATCCCCTGGGCCCAGGCGGCCGAAGAAGGCGGCGAAAGCCTCTTCTGGGACTGCATCCACCTGACCCCGAAGGGCGCCGGCGTCTACGCCCGCCTGGTCAGCAAG
>JAFDWD010000709.1 GCA_018268695.1 Actinomycetota bacterium | reverse complement strand
GTTGGCGATGGATTGACCGGCTTGGGTGAAAACGAATATGATCCCGTTATCGCCTCCATTGAGGCGATCTTAGCCCACATTTACAGAACCGTTTCGACAGTCCTTTGAGGCAAGCGACAGGAGCGAGGAAACGTTGCCCGACCACGATCCCACAGCCAAGAACGCCATGAGGTACCCGAAAGTGATCGACGAGGCCGAGATCGACGCGCTGCCGCGGCTCGAATTCAACACTGGCATCGACACCGCGATCTTCATCTCGCGGGAGCGCGACGACGCCCGCTACTTCCGGCACGGCTACTGCTACATGGAGCCCGACCACGGCGACTATCACTGGGACCAGAGCAACTTCGACGAGTCCCATTTCTGCCTCGAAGGGCGGATCAAGCTACGGGTGGAGGATGCCGCCGGTCGCCAGATCGTGCTCGAAGCGAAGGAGGGCGAGCACATCTTCCTGCCGGCCGGCTTCAAGTACACGCTCGAAGCCACCGGCGTGAAATCGAAGTTCTTCTGGACCAGCGGCCCGTCGCCGCGGGTCGGACTCGCCGACGCGAAGGAATATTCGGAAAAGCTCACCGCACTGAGGGGAGAGTGACATGGCCGACGTCAAGCCGGTGACCGCAAGCACCTTCGCGCCGCTGCGCGGTGCCAAGCGCTGGGAGTTCCTCGAGCGGGCGAAGACGATCCGCTTCGCGACCGCCAACGAGGACGGCTCGATCTACCTATCGCCGCTCTGGCTGGTGGTCCACGAACGCCGGATCTTCATCCCGGTCGACGCCGCCTCCAAACACGGCGCCAACTTCGAGTCCGGACGGCCCCTCGCGGCCCTCGTGGATGGCTGCGACGAGTACGCCACGGTGCACGGTGTCCGCATCCACGGCACGATGGCGCCGATCGACGACGACGGGCTGTTCGACCAGCTGCAGGAGCTGGTCCGCCAGAAGTACTTCTACAAGAACCATCCCTACGCGGACGCCTACTTCGAGTTCGGCGAGTTCGCCGGGCGGCGCTACTTCGAGCTGACGCCGGAGAAGATGATCGGCTGGGACATGCGGGAGCTCGCCGAGGTCCCCGCCAACGAGGCGCGCGCTCTGCCCGACCATGTCGGCGAT
>JAFDWD010000708.1 GCA_018268695.1 Actinomycetota bacterium | reverse complement strand
CTTCCAGGCGCGCGCCAAGCGGGTCAACAAGCTGCTCGCCGCGCCGACCACCTGCTTCCTCGTCGTCTGCGGCCCACAGGGCGAGCCGATCGACGAGGCCGTCTACTTCCACCGCAAGCTGGTCGAGGCGAAACTGCCCTTCGGCGGCGTCATCGTCAACAAGGTCCACTACCCGGCCGAGGAACTGCGCGGCGACGACGAGGATCTGCCCGCGACGCTGGCGGAGAAGCTCGGCGACGAGGACCTCGCCCAGCGCGTCGCCGCGAACTTCGCCGACTACCAGGCGCTGGCCGAGCGCGACGCCCGCAACATCGAGCACCTCGCCCGCGAGATGCGGGCGACCGGCGTGATCCGCGTGCCCTACCTCGACGAGGACGTCCACGATCTGGCCGGCCTGGCCCAGATCAACCGTTACCTCTTCGCGACGGGCGAGGAGCGCGTCGCGATGGCGGCGGGCCGCGCCTGACGCCTAGCGGCGGCGCGAGTAGTCGAACTCGAGGTGCGAGACCTCCCAGTCCGAGTCCGGGACCGGGAAGAGGTGACGCACGCGGGGGGTGTCGATCTTCTCGCGGTGCTGGAGGTCGCGCGCTTCGGCGGCCGGCCACTCCAGCGAGTGGCCGTGATGGGTCTCACCCTCCTCGACCTCGTCGAGCCAGTGGGTGGCCGTGACCTTGATCTCGCCGGGGGCGGGGATCGGCTCGAGGATGCGGGTTTCCAACGGTTCGTCCTCCACGAGGTCGGTCTCGTGATCGGGCTCGTCGTCGCCGAGGTAGCTCTCCGCTTCGCGAAGGTCGGCGGCGAGGTCGTCCAGCTCCGCGTAGGCGCCGTCCTCGGGCGCGTCGGCGGTCAGCTCGCGGGCTTCGACAATCTTGAATTCCTCGGCCGGCGTGTCCTCGATCGCGGCGAAGCCCTGGTGCTCCTCCGCTTCCGCCTCAGGCTCGGAGTCCTCTTCGGCGTAGACCATGATCTCGGCGTCACCGGCTTCGAGACCCGACGTGATCAGGGTCTCGTCGGCGGTGGTCGAGAGGTCGCTGCCGAGTTCGCCGAGGGCGGCCTGGCGCAGGAGGCGGCGGGCGCCGTCCTCGATCCAGGTCGCCAGCTCGATCGCGTGGTCGAGCATGCGGCCGTTCATCAGCGCGCGCTCCAGCTCCAGCACTTCCTCGACCCGCTCGCGGGCCTCGATGCGATCGAAGTTCTCGTCGGCGATCAGGGCGGAGGCGCGCAGCGGCAGCGAGGCGCCGACCGGGCCGTGGCCCTCGAGCACCGCGCGCAGCGCGAGCAGGTGATCGGAGAGGCCTTCCATCGCGCTCTCGCGCTCGCAGCCCATCTCGAAGCGGCCGACCGCCCAGCTCAGGGCGCTGTCGGGGTCGGGACGCTGCTCCAGCATCGCGGCGAAATCGGCAAGTTCGGTGCCCTCCTCCTCGGAGAGGCGATAACCGCCCGGCCGGGTCGCCGGGGCGCCGGTGGTGATGCGACGCCAGGTGTCCTCCCCGGTCGGGGCGAAGGCGAACGGCCCGAGGCCGATGCCGCCGACCTTGAACATCCGCATCACGCTGATCAGCTCCCGCAGCTGCTCCAGGGCCGCCTCGGCCCCGTCGGTCCCCTGCTCGGCGACGGCGAGGAACTGCGGCTCCCAGGCGGCGCGACCCATGCCCTCGCTGCGCATCGCCTCGATCGG
>JAFDWD010000707.1 GCA_018268695.1 Actinomycetota bacterium | reverse complement strand
CACGCCCCGCTGGAACGGCAAGGTCGAGCGCTTCATCCAGACCTTGAAGCAGGAGTGGGCCTACGCCCACTCCTGGCCGAACTCGGCCGAGCGGGCCCGTTCGATGCCATCCTTCCTGCGCTACTACAACCGACGTCGTCCACACAGCTCACTGGGAGATCGGCCGCCGATCAGCCGTGTTCACAACGTCCGTGGGCAGGACACCTAGGACTGCCTACCCTCCGCCCGGATTGACCTGGACGTAAACCCGGCGGCCGAGGGCTCCGGCGATCGCGAGGATCGCGAGCACCGCGCCCAGGGCGATGGCGAACGCTTCGCCGTAGGCCGCGGCGGAGGTGGCGGAGCCGAGGTGGCCGAAGAAGACGGTGCCGGTGAGGGCGATGCCGAGGGCTCCGCCGAGCTGCATGGTCGTCGCCAGGAGGCCGGAGGCGGAGCCGGCGTGGAGGGGGTCGGTCTCGGCGAGGACGGTGCCGGTCATCGCCGGGATCACGGCGCCCTGGCCGGCGCCGACGATGACGAAGGTCAGGGCTAGGAGGAGGGGGCTCGGTTCGGCGACCAGGGCGACGAGGAGGCCGGAGAGGAGGACGCCGCCGGCCGTCACCGCGATCCCCGGGACGAGGGCGTGCTCGCGCCTGGCGATCCCCATCCGGCCGACGCCGAGGGCGGCGAGGGCGTAGGCGATCGCCGCCGGGGTGAAGGTGAGGCCGGCATCGATCGCGCTCAGCCCCAGGCCCTCCTGCAGGTAGATCATCAGCAGCAGGATCACCGGCGGGCTCGCCAGCATGAAGAAGAGGGAGAGGCCGAGCCCGAGGCGGAAGGTGGCGGCGCGGAAGAGGCCGAACTCGACCAGGGGGGAGCCGCCGCCGCGCTTCACCAGGCCCTCCCAGAGGACGAAGACGAGGCCGAGCGGGAGGACCGCGGCGAACGAGAGGAAGGTCCAGGGGGGCCAGCCGGCGGCGCGTCCCTGGACCAGCGGCACGGCCAGGGCGGCGACGACGAGGGCCGCCAGGGCGACGCCGCCGAGGTCGAGGTGGCGCGCCGCGGCCGAGCGCGACTCGGGCACGAAGCGCGGGATGAAGAGGACCCCGACGGCGCAGATCGGCAGGTTGATGAGGAAGACCGAGCGCCAGCCGAGGTTGAGCGGGTCCAAGGCGAGCAGGGCGCCGCCGAGCAGCTGCCCGGTCACCGCGGCGATGCCCTGGACGCCGCCGACGAGGGCGAGCGGCCTGCCGCGTTGCGCGGGCGGGAACTCGACCTGGACGATCGAGAAGACCTGCGGCAGCATCAGCGCCGCGCCCGCTCCCTGCAGGCAGCGGAAGAGGATCAGCGAGGTCGGGTCGGGCGCCGCCCCGCAGGCTCCCGAGGCGACGCCGAAGGCGAGCATCCCGACGACGAGCGTGCGCCGCCGGCCGTAGAGGTCGCCGAGCCGCCCGCCGGTGATCAGGCCGAGCGAGAACGTCAGCCCGTAGGCGGCGACGATCCACTGCAGCTCGTCGCTGGAGGCGCCGAGTTCGGCCCCGATCGTCGGCGCGGCGACGAAGGTGATGAAGGCGTCGATCGAGCCGACCGCGGTGGCGCTGAGGACCAGCGCCAGGCCGAGGGGGGAGAGGCCGGCCCCGGCCGGCCGGACGTTCATCGGCCCGTACAGCCGGTCAGGTAGTGGAGGCCCGCCGCCGGACGTTGGGGGCAGCGGCGGGCCTTCACAGCTGAGGCAATCGGTCGATCGCCTTGCCGACGCCGGTCAGGCGTGGCAGCTTCCCTCGCCCTTTTCGGTCGGGGGGACGTCGAGGCCCGGGTTCTGGTCGAAGAAGCCCCAGGGCTTGAGCATGAAGCCCAGCCGCGCGACCGGCATCACCGGCCAGTCCTCGGGGCGCGGCACGTGGTGGTGGTTCAGCGTGTACCAGACGACCACGTCGGTCCCCTCGATCGGCCGGTCGGCCTCGGTCCAGCGCGGCAGCCCGTCGCCACCGCGGTGCTGGTAGGGGAACTCGCCGGCGGGGTAGCGCTCCTCGGGGTCGTAGGGGGTGACCCAGAGGTGGTGGTTGATGAAGCCGGCGCGGCTGCGCAGGGAGGAGTCGGGGGTCGCGAACGGCACCGTGTTCTCGCCGGTGAGGATGCGGTAGCCGACCGGCTGGCCGACCGCGTTCTTGCTCTCCGGGTTGATCACCGTCCAGGAGCGCGCCTCGGTGATGTCGATGTCCCGGATCGCCTCCTTCTCGGTGGCGAAGGTGCGGGTCACCGTTTTCCAGGAGTTCCCGTGGGGGTTGCCGGGACCCCTCGGATCCGTCTCGGTGTGCGTCTCGGTGACCGAGTTGGGGCCGCCGTCGAGGTCGAAGTCGAGCCGCGCGCAGAAGATGTGCTGGTGGTGGATCCCGTTCAGGTGCGGGGCGACCAGCTTGCCGTATTCGGTCGGCGCGTTCTCGGTCACCGCCTGGGTGGCGACGATGCCGGTCGCTTTGATCTCGCACTGGATCATCCCGTCCTGCTGCAGGTACCAGAAGAACCCGTACTCGTAGTTGCCGACGGTGACGATGCTCGAGATCACCAGCTTGCGCCCGCGGCGCACCTCGACCACGCCGGTGCGGAAGTCGGTGTGCTTCCAGAGGATGCCGTCGTCCTCCTCGTGCATGCAGATCCCCTGCGGGATCGTCACCGCGCTGCCGTCGGCGCTGACCGCGGCGACGTCGAAGTAGTGGATCGCGCCGAGGCAGTCGCACCCGAGGGTCAGCGAGTTGGTCATCGTGCCGACGTTCAGCTCGCCGATGTCGAGCGGGGACTGGTAGAAGCGGTCCGGGTCGGCGTAGGGGACGACCATCTCCGCGATCGAGGCGCGCTTCAGCACCGAGCGCAGCTTGCCGCCGTCCTCGTAGCCGAGGTCGTGCAGGACGAGGCCCTCGCGGCTGTTGAAGCCCACCCGCAGGTCCCACTTCTGCCAGCGCACGTGGTAGCCGTCGACCTCGAAGCTCGGGCCCTCCGGCTGGTGGATGTGGATCGGCTTGACGTCCTGGCGCAGCTCGATGTTCTCGGCCCGGTACTCACCGTCGCCGGGCGGCAGCGGCACCGGGTCGCGGTCCTCGAGCACGAGCACCTCGCCGCTGTCGAGGTCGACCAGCCCGAAGATGCCCTCCAGCGGATGGGCGTAGGCGTTGGAGGCCGGATCGGTCGGGCGCACGTAGGCGAGCACCCGCGCCAGCCGTCGCTCCACGTCTTCCTCGTCGAGGCCGTACCAGCCGACCGGGACCGGGTCCATGTCGACCATCTCCGGGTCGGTGATCCCGCGGCGCTCGAGCGCCTCGCGGAAGCGCGGGTCGTCGCGCATCCGGCGCTCGAAGCGCTGCACCTCGTCGAGGCCGATCGCCGGCTCGACGCCCTCCATCGTCTCGACCGAGGCGGCCTCGCCGCTCTCCAGGTCGACGATCAGGCGTACCACCGAGCGCGACTCGGGCAGGTGCACGAGCACCTCCGCACGCCGCCGCGGGCTCTCCTCGCCACGCTCCGGCTCGGCCGTCGAGATCGCGACGAAACGGGTTCGCGGCCCGACCTCCACGGCGTCGCGCGCGACCGCGACGCACCTCTCTATCTCCGCCGCGGAGAGCGGATCGAGTACATGGGCGTCTGTGCGGATCTCCTCGCTGGTGCTCATGCGGGAGACGATAACGGGCCTCCTACTCAAATGCCAAGTTTTTTGCCGGGTGGAGGGCTACCTCGGCTGCGGCGATGGAGCACCGCCCGCCGCGAGGCGCATCAGGTCGGAGTCGAGGTCGATCGCCAGTTCGGTGCCTCCGGCACTGCCGTACCCGTGCTGGTAGGCGTCCCAGGACTCCTCCTTCACCCGCTCGGCGAAGCCGCTCTCCATCAGGGTCGCGAGCTCGGTCGCGGCGCGGTCGATCCGCCCCTCCAGGCCGCCGCCGGACCAGTCCTCGGTCGCGGCGAAGACGGAGGTCGGGATGGTGAGGGTGCGCATGTAGGCGAAGAGGGAGCGCATCGCCTCGTCGACGACGAGGGCGTGGCGGGCGGTGCCGGCGGTCGCGGCGAGGGCGACCGGGCGGCCGATCAGGAGGTCGTTGTCGAGGATGTCGAAGAAGCCCTTGAAGAGGCCGCTGAGGCCCGCCTTATATATGGGGGTGGCGGCGACGATGCCGTCGGCGGCGCCGAGCGCCTCGACCGCGGCGGTCAGCTTCGGTCCCAGGTTCTGGGTGACCAGGGCGGCGCCGATCTCGTTCGCCATCGAGCGCAGCTCGATCGTCGTCACCGCGACCTCCGCACCGCGCGTCTCGGCGGCGGCGACGGTCCGCGCGGCGAGGCGGTCGGCGAGCATCGCGGTGGAGGAGGGGTCGCTCGCGCCGGCGCTGACGACGACCAGGCGCAGCTCCTTGCCGGCGGCGCTCCCGGTGGCGGCGCTCATGCCGGCACCTCCGCCAGGGCGGCTTCGCGGTTCGCAGCCAGCTTGCGGCAGAGCCGCATCAGCTCCCGCATCTCGTCGGGATCGAAGCAGTCGTTCATCGCCCGCGACACGTTCAGCGCGTGGCGGCGGCCGGTCGAGCGCTGCTGCGCCCGCCCCGCCTCGGTGAGGCTGAGGCGGATGCCGCGCCCGTCTCGCTCGTCGGCCTCGCGCCGGACGAAGCCGCGCTCGACCATCCGCTCGACCATCCGCGAGAGGGCGGGCTGGCTCAGCAGCACGCGTCGGTTCAGCTCGCTGAGGCGGATCGGCGCCTTGCACTTCGACAGCGTGTAGAGCACGTCGTACTCCGTCCGCGACACCTCGTCCCAGACGTCTTCGCGGTCGAACTGGCGCATCATCTCGGCGTGGGCCGTCAGCAGCGACTCCCAGGAGTCGTTGGCGAGGCGGGCGCGGCCCGCCATCAGGCCGCCACCTCCTCCGGCTCGTCGCGGTAGGGCGAGGGCCCCGCCGTGTTGTCGCCGCGGTTGGCCTTCGGCGTCGGCTCGCGGACCGCGCCGTCGCCGTACTTCTCGGCGACGAGCAGCTCGTGCGTCGGCACTTCGGCGCGTGCGCCCGGCGCCCGGCGCGCCTCGAACTCCTTGCGCAGGGTCGGCACCACCTCGCCGCCGAGCAGCTCCAGCTGCTCGAGCACGGTCTTCAATGGCAGCCCGGCGTGGTCCATCAGGAACAGCTGGCGCTGGTAGTCGCCGAAGAGCTCACGGAAGGAGAGCGTCCTCTCGATCACCTCCTGCGGGCTGCCGACGACCAGCGGGGTGGCCTCGATGTAGTCCTCCATCGAGGCGCCGCCGCCGTAGACCGGCGAGTTGTCGAAGTAGGGCCGGAAGGCGCGCTTCGCCTCCTGCGAGTTGTGGGCGATGAAGGCCTGCCCGCCGAGCCCGACGACCGCCTCGGCCTCGGTCCCGTGCCCGTAGTGCTCGTAGCGTTCACGGTAGAAGCCGATCAGCCGCTGGTAGTGCTCGGCCGGCCAGAAGATGTTGTTGGCGAAGTAGCCGTT
>JAFDWD010000706.1 GCA_018268695.1 Actinomycetota bacterium | reverse complement strand
GATGTCGCCGAGCTCGACGTCCATGTCTCTGTTGGGTGCCGGCGCCGGCGTCTCGTGCGGCGCGGCCCGGCCGGTGATCCCCGCGTAGAGCTCCGCGGCGCGGTCGCCGCCCGCCCGCGGGTCCCAGGGCTCGATCGCGGCGACGTGCCCGTCGGGGCGCAGCAGCACCAAGGTGTCGGGGGCGACGCCGAAGCGGCGGGTGACGCGCTCGGCCGGGTCGAAGAGCGCCCGGTCGCGCAGGCCCGAGTCGTGCGGTGCGTCCCAGCGGCTGACGATGTAGTGGCGGAGCGCCTTGCTGTCCTGCGCGGGGACGGCGGGGCGGCGGCGCGTGTCGGTGAAGTAGAGGGCGACGAAGGCGTCGGCGCAGAGGTCGTGGATGTGGACGAGGCCCTCCTCGTCGACCAGCGGCAGGTCGGGGGCGCGGTCGCCGGGGCGGACCGCGTCGGGCTCGGCGCCGCTGCGGACCATCGACCAGTCGCCGGTCCCGTCGACGTCGAGGCTCACCCCGAGCAGGCCGCGGGTGAAGGCGTTGCCCCAGTTGCCGGCATCCTCCGCCGGGGCCGCCTCGGCCTTGCGCGACATGTAGAGGCGGGCGGCCTCGGCCATCTCGCCCGAGCCCTGGATCGCCACCGTCGCCTGCTCGGCCTCGTAGCCGTCGAGCAGCGTCGGCTCGGCCCAGCCGCGCTCCACCCAGGCGAGGCGCCAGGGGAGGTTCGACGCGTCGAGCACGCCGGTGTTCAGCCCGAGCGCCCACATCGGCGTGATCAGGTGCGCGGCGTCGCCCAGCAGGAAGACGCGGCCGTCGCGCCAGCGGTCGGCGACGCGGTGGTGGACGGTGTAGACGTTCTGTCCCAGGACCTCGAGCTGGTCGACGTCGCCGATGAAGCGCCGCGCCTTGTCGGCGAGTTCCTCCGGGGTCGGCTCCGACTGGCCTTCGTGCAGCGGGTAGAGGAAGCGCCAACAGTGCGGCTGCCGCACGATGATCATCCACTCTTCCGGGTCGCCGAAGTAGGCGAGGTAGGGATAGTCGCGCGGGTTGGCGACGTCGAGGTCGGCCAGGATGTCGACCAGCATGTAGCGTTCGGCGAGGGTGTGGCCCTCGACCGTGATCCCGAGCTGATCGCGGATCGGCGAGCGCCCGCCGTCGCAGCCGAGGAGGTAACGGACCTTCTCCGTTCGGACCTCGCCGTCGTGCTCGACCTGGACCTCGACGTGGTCTGGGTGCTGCTCGAAGCCGACCACCTTGTGGCCGAGGCGGAGTGCCCCCGGGGCCTTGCGCTGGAGCGTCTCGTTCAGCGCCGGCTCGAGGTCGTTCTGGGGGATGTTGATGACGAAGGGGAAGCGGGTGTCCTCGGTCAGCGCGCCGGTGACGACCGAGCTCGAGGCTTTGTTGGTGCGCCGGTCGATGTCGCCGATCTCGTCGATGCGGACGGCGGCGCGGAGCACCGGGCCGAGGGCGTCGTAGCGGTTCAGCACCTCGAGCGTGCGGGTCAGCGTGGTGCCCGCCTTGGTGTCGCCGGAGAGCCCGTCATCCTCCTCGAAGACGACGACCGGCAGGCCGTGGTGGACGAGGCCGAGCGCGGCGGTGAGGCCGATCGGCCCGGCGCCGGCGATGCCGATCGGAAGCTGCTCGCCCGGGTTGCTCATCGGTCCTCCTCGGCGTCCTCGGTGGCGAAGACGCGGTCGCGGGTCAAGGTCGAGCCGGTCATCGAGGCGGCGTCGGAGAGCAGGAACTGCAGCGCGCCGACGACGTCCTCGGGGGTGCCGATGCCGGTGGTGGCGAGCCAGTGCTCGCGCTCGGTGCCGGGGTTGGCGGCGCGGAACTGGTCGGTGTCGATGACGCCCGGCCAGAGCACGTTGACGCGGACGCGGTCGGCGGCGACCTCGGCCGCGATCGAGCGGACGAAGGGCAGCAGCGCGCCCTTCGAGGCGGCGTAGGCGGAGGCTTCGGCGCGGCCCATGTGGGCGAGGCCGGAGGAGAAGACGACGATCGAGCCGCGGCGGGCGGCGCGCATGGTGGGGAGGACCGCCTGCACCGCCCAGACGACGCCGTCGAGGTTGACCGCGAGCGTCTGGCGCCACTCGTCCGGGTCCATGTCGACCAGCGGCGTGCGCGGCTGCACCGCGGCACCCGCGATCAGCCCGTCGACACGCCCGTGCCGCTCGGCGAGCTCCGCGACGGCAGCCCGGACCGCGTTGCGGTCGGCCACGTCGACCTCGAGCTGGG
>JAFDWD010000705.1 GCA_018268695.1 Actinomycetota bacterium | reverse complement strand
GACGAAGTCCGGCGCCTCGATCCCGGTCCCCTCGAAGAGCGCCGCCACGTAGATGTAGCGCTCCGGGGCCTGGGCGCGGGCATCGGCAGGCGAGGCGTACCCGGGTCCGGTGTGTCCGTCGCCGTGTCGGTGGGTCGAAGCCTCCATCTCGTTCCTCCTCGGTTTGTCGGCCGGGCCGGAATTGGGGGTCCCACCGCCCGGCCTTGAGGGCCGGGCGGTGGGCAAGGGCGGGCTGATCGTTGGAGGCAGCCTTCCCTGTTGATGTCGCGGCCACCCGGCAAAGTGCCGCGATGCGGATAACAATACAAAGTTGATTGTCTTAGTCAAGTATTAGGGCCGAGGGCGGCGAACGCCCCGCGTTCCGCTCCCGCCTTGAGGCTCGCCAGGTAGGCGCCCCAGTTGGTGGACGACGCTCCTCTTCACCCATGCCAACTGGCCGCAAGGCAACGCGGGCCTGGGCCGCCTCTGCTCATTTGTCGCTCCTCTTGACAGCATGGTTCGGAGGTGTTTATTCTTTCGGACGGCCGTCTGAATGCAGATGGACCTTGGGAACTGAAAACAGGGAAACGGGGAATGAGCAAACCGCTGCAACACGTCGATCCGCAGAGGATCTGGAGCCGGATCTGCGATCTGGCGATCGAGGACGCCGAGCGCCCCTCGATCGCCTTCGTCGACGGCGCCGAGTACTCGCGGGCGGCGGTCGTGACGCTCGCCGAAGCAGTGGCGGCGGGGATCCAGCGGGGCGGCGTGCGGCCCGGCGATCGGGTCGTGACGATGCTCGACAACGGCATCGAGATCATCGCCACCTGGCTCGCCTGCCTGCGGATCGGCGCCGTGCTCGTGCCGCTCAACACGAGCATGCGGGGGCCGATCCTCACCCACATGCTGGCCACCTCGGAGCCGTCCTTGTCGATCTCCGCCTCCGAGTACGCGACCCAGGTCGATGCGGCGCTGCCCGCCGGGCATCGCTGCCTTCAGGTCATCGTCGGCGATCCGCTCGAGCTCGCCACCTCCGCCGCTGCCGATTGGGCCTCGCTGCTCGGCCCCGGCGAGGTCAAGGGGCGGATGGCGCGGCCCGAGGAGCCGGCCGCGATCCTCTTCACCTCGGGCACCACGGGACCCTCCAAGGGAGTGGTCTGGAGCGAGCTCACCGAGGTCGGCCTGGCCCGTGGGGCGGACCTGGTCGCGGGCTTCGTCGAGGACGACGTCAGCTACGTGACGCTGCCGCTGTTCCACGCCAACGGGCTCTTCATCAGCCTGCTCCCGGCGCTCTTCGTCGGCGCCCGATCGGTGATCGACGACCGCTTCAGCGTTTCCAACTTCTGGCCTCGGATCGCTGCCCACGACGTCACCGTGACCAGCCTGCTCGGGATCATGGCGCCGCTGCTGCTGCAGCGCGAGGCCGCCGAGCTCGACCGCGCCCATTCGCTACGTCGCGCCTTCGTGGTGCCCG
>JAFDWD010000704.1 GCA_018268695.1 Actinomycetota bacterium | reverse complement strand
GGTCGGCGGCGGTCTCCGGGAAGTCCCAATCGGGCGTCAGCGGGGTCACCTGCACGTCGGCCCTGACCACGTCGCCGATCACCAGCGCTCGCGACTGCTCGCGCACGCGGCGGAAGAGTTCCTCCTTCTGCGGCGCCCGCAGGTGGTGGATCGAGAGCACGCCGATCACCAGGTCCCAGGGCCCGTCCGGGAGCGGGTCCTCGATCCTCGCCAGCTGCACGTCGTCGTACATCTCACGGGCGCGGAAGACCATGTCCGGCGACGAATCGAGCCCGATCACCCAGCTGTCGGGATAGGCCTCGATCAGCCGGCGGGTCGTCTCGCCGGTGCCCATGCCGAGCTCCAGCACCCGCTCGGGGGCGAACGGGATCGCCGCGATCGCCTGCTCCTGCAGTTCGGCGTAGCGCGGGATGTCGGCCCGGATCATCTCCAGGTAGCCGTCGGGTTTCCAGGTGAAATCGCTCATTAACTACCCTCGGAGTATGCCGACCGCACCAGAGACCGTCCTCGACATATCGCGCCTCAACCTCTCGCCCGGCGACGGCAAGCGCCTCGAGCTGCCGGTCGAGCTGGCCCCGTTCGAGCTCGGCGGCCAGACCTACGTCGCCGACCCATCCGCGCCTTCCGTCCGCCTCGAGGCCTCCCGCCACTCCAGCGGCTTCGCCTTCAAGCTCAACTTCCCGGTCCACCTCGAGGGTCCGTGCATGCGCTGCCTCGAGCCCGCCGCCCTCGACCTCGACGTCGAGGCCCGCGAGGTCGATGCCTCCGGCACTGGCGACGCCGAGCTCCGCAGCCCCTACGTCGACGAAGACGAGCTCGACATCGGCCGCTGGGCCCACGACGCCGTCCTCCTCACCGTCCCCACCCAGATCCTCTGCCGTGAGGACTGCCTCGGCCTCTGCCCGACCTGCGGCGAGCCCCTGAACGACGCCGACCCGGCCGATCACGACCACGAGAAGCCGATCGACCCCCGCTGGTCGGCCCTGAAGGACCTGAAACTGGAGTAAGGGCGGTTGCGCGGCGGGGGTCCTGACCCTCTCCTCGCTCAAACTCGGGCGAACACCGCTGGCGCCTGTCCGAAATCGTCGCCGCGCCCTCGTTACAAGCCGCTCCGGAGAGGGTCAGG
>JAFDWD010000703.1 GCA_018268695.1 Actinomycetota bacterium | reverse complement strand
TCTCCCGCACCACTTCGAGAACGAAGGAACCGACCCGACCCGCTTCATCGCGGTGATAGCCGCCGGACTGAGGAGGAGCTAGCAGTGCCGAAGAACATGTTCGAAAAGATCTGGGAGCAGCACGAGGTCTCAGAGGGGTTGATCTACATCGACCTGCACCTGGTCCATGAGGTCACCTCGCCGCAGGCCTTCGACGGCCTCCGCCTGGCCGGCCGCCAGGTCCGCCGTCCGGACAAGACGCTGGCGACGGCCGACCACAACACGCCGACCGACGGCACGATGGCGGCCCGGCTGATCGCCGACGAGCTCTCCCGCGTCCAGGTCGAAACCCTGGAGCGCAACTGCGAGGAGTTCGGCCTGAAGCTGTACAGCCTCGGCTCCGACCGCCAGGGGATCGTCCACGTGATCGGCCCGGAGCTGGGCGTCACCCAGCCCGGCATGACGATCGTCTGCGGCGACAGCCACACCTCCACGCACGGCGCCTTCGGCTCGCTGGCCTTCGGCATCGGCACCTCCGAGGTCGAGCACGTCCTCGCGACCCAGTGCCTGGTGCAGAAACGGCCGCGCACGATGCGGATCTCCTACGCCGGGGAGCTGGGCGCGGGCGTCACGCCCAAGGACCTGATCCTGGCGACGATCGGCAGGCTCGGCACCGGCGGGATGACCGGATACGCGGTCGAGTACGCCGGTCCTGCGATCGAGGCGCTGGCGATGCCGGGCCGGATGACGATCTGCAACATGACGATCGAGGGCGGCGGCCGGGCGGGGATGATCGCGCCGGACGAGACCACCTTCGAGTACGTCCGCGGCAAACCGGGCGCGCCGGAGGACTTCGACGCCGCCGTGGCCCGCTGGCAGGAGCTGCCGACCGAGGACGGGGCGAGCTTCGACCAGGAGATCGACGTCGACGCCGCGGCGATCTCGCCGATGGTCACCTGGGGCACCAACCCGGGCATGGTCGTCCAGGTCACCGACAACGTCCCCGATCCGGCCGCGATGGAGTCCCCCGCGGATCGCGAATCGGCAGAACGTGCCCTCGCCTACATGGGGTTGGAGGCGAACACGCCGATGACCGAGATCGCTCCGGAACGGGTCTTCATCGGCTCCTGCACCAACAGCCGCATCGAGGACCTGCGCGAGGCCGCTGAGATCGTCGACGGCCGCAAGGTCGCGAGCACGGTCCGGGCGATGGTCGTCCCGGGCTCCCAGCAGGTGAAAAAGGCCGCCGAAGCGGAGGGCCTCGACGACGTCTTCCGCAGCGCCGGCTTCGAATGGCGCGAGGCGGGCTGCTCGATGTGCCTCGGCATGAACCCCGACATCCTCGACGAAGGCGAGCGCTGCGCCTCGACTTCGAACCGCAACTTCGAGGGGCGCCAGGGCAAGGGCGGGCGCACCCACCTGGTCAGCCCGCGGATGGCGGCAGCCGCCGCGGTCGAGGGCCATTTCGTCGACATCAGGAACTGGAGCTGAACATGAGACCTATTGACGTAATCGAGGGCAAGGTGTCGGTGCTGGACCGCAACGACGTCGACACCGACCAGATCATCCCCAAGCAGTTCCTGAAGCGGGTCGAGCGGACCGGCTTCGGTGAGTTCCTGTTCTACGACTGGATCCGCGACGGCGAGATCGAGCTGGAGCCGAACCCGATCCTCGTGGCCGGGCGCAACTTCGGCTGCGGGTCGTCCCGCGAGCACGCCCCGTGGGCGCTGGAG
>JAFDWD010000702.1 GCA_018268695.1 Actinomycetota bacterium | reverse complement strand
TCAGGAGCGCGGCGCCGACCGCGAGCTCGACGAAGGTGATCCAGCGGATCGTCACCGAGCCGTGGATCGCCAGGTGGTTCAGCCCCGGCAGCACCGAGACCGCCTTGCCGCGCACGCCGAAGGCGATCACCCAGACCGCCTCCAACGCGATCGCGACCGCGAAGGTGGCGATCAGGGTCGTCTCCGGGTTGACCCCGCGCAGCCGGCGGAAGACGAACCGCTCCATCCCCCACGCCATCGCCACCGCCACCGCGATCGCCAGGACGATCGTCACCGGCGCCGGCAGGTCGCGGGCGACGTAGAGCGTGTAGGCGGCGGCGGTGATCAGCTCGCCGTGGGCGAAGTTGACGAGGCGCATGACGCCGAAGATCAGCGCCAGGCCGATCGCCACCAGGGCGTAGACGGAGCCGGACGCAACCGCGTCGACCAGCGACTGGACGCTCATGCCCTGCCCTCCCCGCCGGCGCCGAAATAGGCGTCGGTGATCCGGTCGAGGTCGTTCGCGTCCTGCGGGGTGAGGGTTCCGCGCAGCTCGCCGTTGGCGACGATGTGGGTGCGGTCGGCGAGCTCGATCGTGATCTTCGCCCGCTGCTCGACCAGGAAGATGGTGACGCCGCGCTCGCGGATCAGCCGCAGCGAGCCCCAGAGGTCCTCGACCACCGAGGGCGCCAGGCCGAGGCTCGGCTCGTCGAGGAGGAGGATGCGCGGCCGCGAGAGCAGCGCCCGGGCGATCGCCAGCTGCTGCTGCTGGCCGCCGGATAGGGCGCCGGCCCGGCGGTCGCGGAACTCGGTGAGGATCGGGAAGAGGTCGCCGATGTCGAGGTCGGTCTCGAGGTGGTCGTCGTCGCGCTTCGCCGCCATCGCGCCGAGGCGCAGGTTCTCGGCGACGGTCAGCTCGCCGAAGATGTGGCGCCCCTCGGGGACGAGGGCGACGCCGGAGCGGGCAATCGCGTCGGTGCGGCGGCCGAGGATCGACTGGCCGGCGACCTTGACCTCGCCGCGGGCGACGTTCGTCACCCCCATCACGGTCAGCATCGTGGTCGACTTGCCCGCGCCGTTCGGCCCGACCAGGCCGACGATCTCCCCCCGCCCGACCTCGAGCGAGAGGCCGCGCAGGGCGGGAACCCCGGCATAGCGGACTTCGAGGTCCTCGATCGCGAGGATCGGCGTCGCGGTGCCCGGCGCGGCGGCGGCGGGGGTCGGCGTCGCGGCCATCAGCCGACGCTCCCCAGGTAGGCGGAGGCGACGGCCGGATCGGCGCGCACCTC
>JAFDWD010000701.1 GCA_018268695.1 Actinomycetota bacterium | reverse complement strand
TACAGCTGGAAGGACTACTTCAAGGTCAACACCGACCACAAGGTCATCGGCGTCCAGTACGTCGTCACCTCGTTCATCTTCTTCCTGATCGGCGGCCTGATGGCGATGCTGATCCGGGCCGAGCTTGCCCAGCCGGGCACCCAGATCGTCGGGGCGTCGACCTTCAACGGCCTCTTCTCGACGCACGCGGTGCTGATGATCTTCGTCTTCATCATCCCGATGTTCGCCGGCATGGCGAACTACGTCCTGCCGCTGATGATCGGCGCGCCGGACATGGCCTTCCCCCGCCTGAACGCGCTCTCCTACTGGATGCTGCCGTTGGCCGGGATCCTGTTCCTGGCCTCGTTCCTCGCCCCGGGCGGCGCCTTCGACGCCGGTTGGACGGGCTACGCGCCGCTCTCGACCAGCGCTCCGTTAGGGCAGTCCTTCTTCAACATCGGCGTGCAGTTCGCCGGGTTCTCATCGATCTTCACGGCGTTGAACTTCCTGGTCACGATCATCACCATGCGTGCCCCCGGAATGACCTTCTGGCGCATGCCGTTGCTGGTCTGGGCGAACCTCTCGACCTCGCTGCTGGTCGTCGCCGCGACGCCTTTCGTCTCCGGCGCCCAGTTCATGGTCCTGCTCGACCGGATCCTGCACACGAACTTCTTCCAGTTCGGCGCGGGCGGCGACGTGATCAGCTACCAGCACATCTTCTGGTTCTACTCACACCCGGCGGTCTACATCATGATCTTGCCGGGCTTCGGGATCATCTCCGAGGTCATATCCGTGCACGCCCGTAAACCGATCTTCGGCTACCGCCTGATGGCGCTGGCGCTGATCGGGATCGTCGTGCTCAGCTACTCGGTGTGGGCGCACCACATGTTCGTCGCCGGCATGTTCAGCTGGCTGCGCGTGCCGATGATGCTCACCACGCTGCTGATCGCCGTGCCGACCGGGATCAAGGTCTTCTCCTGGCTGGGAACGCTCTATTTCGGCAAGATCCACACGAAATCGACGGCGATGCTGTTCGCCCTG
>JAFDWD010000700.1 GCA_018268695.1 Actinomycetota bacterium | reverse complement strand
GGCGGCGCGGCGGCCCCGTCGGGCGCGCTCGTCGTGGCCGGTCGCGTGGTCGCCGCCGGCGGCGGCGTCGGCGCACGCGCGCCTGGAAGGGACCAGCCCGCCGCAGGGCGCGGTGGTGAAGTCCGAGCCCGCCGCCGTCATCTTCGAATTCGACGAGCCGGTCGAGGGCAACTTCGGCGCAGTGCGCGTCTACGACGCGGCGGGGGAACGGGTCGACGAGGGCGATGCCTTCCACCCCGGCGGTGAAGGGCCGAAGCTGGGTGTCCACCTGAAGCCGGGCCTGCCCGACGGGTCATACACCGCCACCTACCGGGTCGTCTCGGCCGACGGCCACATCGTCTCCAGCGGCTACGTCTTCTCGATCGGCAAAGAAGGCAGGGCGGCGAGCGAGACCGTCGGCGAACTGATCGGCGGCGGCGGGAACGGCGAGGTGACCGAGATCGCCTACGGCATCGCGCGGGGGCTCGAGTACCTCGCGATCGCCCTCGCCGTCGGTGGCGTCGCCTTCCTCCTGCTCTGTTGGCTGCCCGCGCTCGGCGCCGCGGCCGAGGTGGGGGAGGAGTCGAGTCGCAGGGCGGTCCGCGCGTTCGCCAAACGCCTGCGCCTCGTCCTCCTGATCGCGGCTGGCATCGGCCTCATCGCCACCGCTGCCCAGATCGTCCTCGAGGGCGCCGAGGCCGCCGGCGTCTCCGGCTTCTCCGCGATCACGAGAACGATCGTCGAAGAGACCTTAGGAACCAACTTCGGCACGGTCTGGGCCTTCGCCTTCCTCGCCTGGATCGCCGTCGGCTTCCTGGCCGCGTCCGTGACGACCGGATCGAGGGGCCCCTGGACGAACCTCCCTGTTCGTGAGGGAAGGGGCCCCTCGATCCGGTCCCTCGCCGCCGTCGTGATCGCAGTCCCGCTCGCCTACCTCGTGCTGTGTCCAGCGTTGAGCGGGCACGGGTCGAGCCAGCCGCCTGTAGCGCTCAACTTCGCGACCAACGCAATTCACGTCGCTGCGATGGCGGTGTGGCTGGGAGGGCTTGGAGCGCTGCTCCTCGTCCTGCCGTCCGCGACTCGCTCGGCCCCCACGCCCGCCGACCGCGGCCGCCTGCTCGCCGGGCCGCTCGCCCGCTTCTCGACCCTTGCCCTGGCGATGGTCGCGCTGATCATGGTCACCGGCCTGATCCAGGCCTACGTCTACGTCCGCCACCTCGGCGACCTGCTCTCGACCGGATACGGCCGCGCGGTCCTCGCCAAGTTGCTGCTCCTGCTCGGCGTGATCGCGATCGCGGCGTACAACCGGCGTTCCTCGGTGCCACGGCTGGAGGCGATCGCCGTGCGGGGTGAGGCCCCGGGCCGTCCCGGCGTCCTCCTGCGCCGCGCGCTGCGCGCCGAGGTGGCTCTCCTCGTCGTGGTGATCGGCGTCACCGCCGCTCTCGCCAGCTATGCCCCGCCGGTATCCGCGCAGGCGGGTCCGTTCTCGATCACCACCGAAGTCGGGCCGACGACGCTCGAGATGGACGTCGACCCGGCCCAGGTCGGCGCCAACGCGATGCACGTCTACTTCTTCGACGCGAAGACCGGCGCCCCGTACAAGCAGGGCAAGGAACTGACGGTCACCGCGACCTTGCCCGACAAGGAAATCGGACCGCTGCCGCTGGAAGCCCAGACGGCCGGGCCCGGCCATTGGGTCATCCCCGGCGCGCTCCTCAACGCCCCCGGCGACTGGGAGATCGACCTCACCCTGCGGGTCTCCGAATTCGAGCAGCTCGAAGAAACGGTGGAGGTGCCGGTCGGGTGACCGTGCTCTTCTACCTCGTCCCGGCGCTCGCCCTGCTCGGCGCCCTGCTGCTCGGGCGCTATCCGGGGGAGCGACTGCGGCTGAGGCTCGCCGGCGTCCGCGCCCGGGCGGCGCGACCCGCCGTCGCCGTCCCGCCCCCGCGGCACCTCCTCTTCTCTCGCAATCGATTGCCGCGCGGTGGCGCCCTCCTCGGCGCCGCGCTCGCCGGTCGCGCGCCGCCATCGGCATCGCTCCCCGATGCCAATTGCGAAGAAAGGATTCAGATGAAAGCCAGAAAGCTGGTTCCGGCGGCGCTGCTCGCGTTCGCCCTGCTCGTCCCCGCGACGGTGCAGGCCCACGTGACCTTGCAGCCGAACGAAGCCCCCGCAGGCGCCTACACGGTGCTTGACGTGCGGGTGCCGAACGAGACCGAGAACGAAAACACGACGAAGGTGGCGGTGCGGTTCCCGGAAGGGTTCGGCGAGGTCTCCTACCAGCCGGTCCCCGGCTGGAGCGTGGAAGTCGTCCACGACAAGCTGAAGAAGCCGATCGAGACGGACGACGGGCCGATCACCGAAGGGGTCAAAGAGGTCGTCTTCAGCGGCGGCAAGCTGGCGCCGGGGGAGTTCCAGGACTTCCCGCTGTCGGTGCAGATCCCGGGCAAGGCCGGCGAAGAGCTGACCTTCAAGGCGGTGCAGACCTACGAAGGGGAAGTCGTCCGCTGGATCGGCGCGCCGGAATCCGAACATCCGGCGCCGCAGGTGCTGGTGACGGCGCCGAAGGAAGAGGGCACGACGACCGCGGCCCCGGCCTCGAGCGAATCGAGCTCCGGCGGCTCCGGTGACAAGGGCCTGGCGATCGCGGCGCTCGTCGTCGCGTTCATCGCGCTGCTCGGCGCCGCTGTCGCGGTGCGCGGCAGCCGCCGGAGGACCGCGTGACCCTACGGCAGTCCAGGGTCGAAGCTCACCGACCAGACGCTCATCCCCGCCTCGGGGATGAGCGTCACGGTGTGGCTTCCGTGGCGCTCGTGCGCGGCCAGCTCGTAGATCCCCGGCCCGGGGATCTCGAGCGCGCCGTGGGGCTCGCCGTCGACCGTGACGGTCACCGAGCCGAAGCCCTCGATCG
>JAFDWD010000006.1 GCA_018268695.1 Actinomycetota bacterium | reverse complement strand
CATCCCATATGAGGTTGTGCTGAGTAAGCTGTTGCGTACCTTATTGACCTTGTAGCGATAGAAGAGCCGGAAGTAGTCGATGCCGTCCCAAAAGGCGAAGTTAAGGATGTGCGTGGTCCAGGAAATTGCTTGGGTGCCGAAGAGAAAGATATGCCAGCGGTAGTTGGCATACTTCGTAATCCATTCCGGCCAGTACATCACTGCGAGCTCCCGGTACGCCCAAAACAGCACGATATTGAAGACGAAAGCGATGATGTACATCTTACCCTTCAGCAGGACACGCAGTCGTTCCTGCGTAAACACCAGCTTCCACCTCCTGACGAATTCCGTCCCGAACTCCGTCAGCATAGCTGCGTATTAATATCGCATACACATCAGCTTAGTATGCTCGACGTCACTCGTCTCTAAAAGAAACTGTTGGCTAGCAGCCCGTCATTGTTTCTTCGGCACATGAGAAACTCGAAGTAGGCCAGCCTGACGTTATCTTCGCGGGTGTACAGCACAAACAATACCAGGTTGGCAACAGGTACCGCGTAGAACATCATGTTCAGAATTACGAACACGCTAAACCCCTTCTGCCCAAAGCCCTCAATGGTGTTCGTTAGGATTTTGGTGAGAAGGTTGAAGAAAAGCAGCACGAATGACAGAATCGGGATATGCGAGACCTTCTTGTAGAGCTGTTGCTGATTGGTTTCCGCTTTGGTTTCCCTTCGTACCTTGATACCTAGCACCAAGCCCCAAACCACAAGGATCAGTCCCGGAGCTACCCAGCCGAACCACATCACATATTCGTCGATCACTCGTTGGTTAGGGGTCTTAGACTCTTCGTTTTCATGGCATAATCCACAATAGAAATGGCAGTTACCGACGCCCGCTCCGCATTAGTGATAACTTCCAAAGAACAGCGGAATGCAGAAAATAGCCATTCCGAAGAACACAGCCAACATCTTTCGAATAAGCAGTCTTTTTTGGGTGTCTTGAGTGTCCTATCGGAAGTTCCACAGGATGACTCTTTGAAAGACCAGCGTCAAGCAATTTGCAGTCTGCATTAGTGAGCACTTACGAACCAGCTGGAATAGTAGATGTAGGCCTGAGCTTCGCAGTGTGCCGAATTGAGTCCCGGGTAGTAAGTGAGGATGGCGGTGCAGAGCACTACGTATGCAATTTGGATGAGCATGAGGATGTGGCCGAACTGCCTTCTGTAGAGCCGCTCGATACAAATGACGATGACGTTGAAGACAGCACACGCCAATGCCACACTGATGACTGCGTAGCGAATTATCCTTATGGTATCCTCGAAGCAGCTGCTGTCAATCTATTCCATCTTAAGTCTAAATGCTAATTAAGCAGAGTTGGCGCTAAATACTATGTCGTTCAGCTTAACCTTTAATGCATTCATATTCAAAGGGCTCTAAGGCCAACATAGTGCATCACTTCTTCTTCCTGAGCAGGTCCTCGAAGTCCTTGATTTTGTACTCCTGCTCTTTCACTCGCTTCTCCAGGAACGTGTTCAGCTCGCGGGTCAGCTTAAGTTCGGCCTGCAGTTCGTGGTCGCGCAACCCTGCCACCGACGAGCTGTCCGTATCCATCGTGGTCTCCCGGTCTAGAGCGGTCAGGTTTTGCCTCTCAGCGAACCACTTCTCCCGTTCGGCCAGCAGTTCGTCGCGGGCCTTGATCATGACTTCATCGATCTGCTGCTCGTACTGCTCCTTGAGCTCCATGCGCAACTCTTCACGCAGGTTGTTCTGTTGGAAGCGCAACTGCTGCAGCTCCTTTTAGGCTTCGGTCTGAGCGTTCTCTCTCTTGGCCAGGTCAGCAATTAGCTTCTTGCTTTCGTTGAACTTCTTCACGAGGTCCTGAATGGATGAAGTTAGTTCGCCCACGAACTCTGGTGAGTCTAGCTGCACCTGATCGCTCGCGCTGCGATATCGTGCCTCCTTCAGCTTTAGCTCATAGTCGAGCTTTTCGTTTTCGTGCTTCTCGGCAGCCGCCAGGAACTTCCGCTACTGTTCTTCGAACAGCTTCTGCTGCTGGTTGTAGCTTTACTGCAATTTGTTGCGCTCTGCCTTGTACCGTTCTGCGTTCTTCTTGAGGTCATCCATCTGGCGGGTATCGGCCTTCAGCTTTGCAATCTCCTTGTTGCGCTCGTCGAGGTCAAGCTGGAACCGCGATATTTCTTTCCGATGGCGCTCGCCCATTTCCTCAATGATCTTGTTGCGACGGTCGTCGCTGCCTGCTGTGTCCTTATTACCGTCCTTGAGCTGCTGCTGCAGTACCTGTTGATTAATGCGCAGAGCATCCAACTCCCGCTGCAGTTCCTGGTTCTTGCGGTTGAGCTCCGCGACAATTCGTTTGTAGTTCTGCTGGTCGCTGCTCTCCTCCTGAATCGGTTGTTGGGGCTGGTTTGAACTGGCGACACTTTCCAGCTTACTAATTGGCTTGAGTAAGAGCCACTGATGGTTGCGCAGTTCCTTGAGACTACTGCGTTCCTTGGGGTTGCGCTTGAGCATGCCCATGACGAAGTCTTTAGCCAGCACTGGGAAATCCTCCGGGAAGTTGATCTACGTTGGTAACGGTATTACCCTAACGCTGAGAATATTCTCCTGCAGGCGACGAGTCTCATCATCCCCTGGTGGCGGCGCAAAGGGAGGCTTACCGGTGAGCATTTCGTAGACAAGCACTCCCAGACACCAGATATCGAGCTTTTCGTCGTGACCCGACTTATCGATCATTTCTGGTGCGAGATAGTCGTACGTACCGCAGTAGGTGGTGCGCTGCTTGTTGGAGAAGTTCGACCAGCCGAAGTCTGCATCCAGCTACAGCTACCTGCGAGTTTGACGCGGTCGTCCTTGTCAAGCAGGATGTTTTCGGGCTTTATGTCGCGGTGGATGATCGGTGGGTCCCGCGAGTGCAGGTACTCCAGCGCTGACATTAGGTCCAGCACGATGTTTCTGGTGGTGGCTTCGTCCAACCTTCCTTTCTGGATGAGCTTGGTGTAGAGCTGGCCCTTCTCGGCGAGCTCCAGCACCAGGTAGATGTGCTCCTCGTCTTCCAACACGTCGTAGAGCTTCACGATATTGGGATGGTTGAGTTCGCCCATGATTTGGATTTCTTTGCGGACCTGGGCGCCCATGTTCTGGTTGATGATCTTCTTCTTCGGCAGCTTCTTTATTGCGAAGGCCTTGTTGTTCTTCTCGTATATGCCCCGGTAGACAGTGCCAAAGGCGCCTTGTCCCTACGCTAGCACAATGCCGTACGATCAGCTCCACGTTCTTGAAGTCCGAGAACTTCGGCTTCGTTTTCGCTCGCTACATATTTAAAGCGAAGGCAGCTGTCAGAAGCGACGGATGATGCGTTCCACTCTGTCGATTTCCAGCTGCTCGGCCCGGGCGATGTTGTTACGCACACGGTCCGAGTTCTCCTTCTGCCGCAGGCTCGCCGTCAGCTTGCCGTTCTCGTACTGCAGCTGGCTGTTTGATTGTGTCAGTGTCTCGATGTTCTGCTTCAGCTCCCGGTTGTTCTCGAGCAGGCGCTTCCGCTCCTCGGACCACTCGAAGGTGTGCATGTGCAGCCGGTCCTCCACGATCTTGCTATGGTGCTTGTGTTACTGGCTTAACACCGAGTTTTTGGCTTCAGTCTTCTTCAGGCTATCAGTCAGTCTAACGATGTTTTCCTTGTGCTCATCTAAGGTAACCACAAGCCGTACTGATGAGGTGATCGCGCTCATGCAGCTCCTTCTTGACCGTTCGTAGGTGGAACTTCATCTTCTGGAAAACTTTGCGGTATTCGTCGCCCATCGCTACGATCTCCTCTTCTTTATTTGTTAGCTCGTCTGCTTGGCTATTCAACCGCTTCTGCTGGACATCTAACTTCGAAGTCAGCTCAGCAATGGTCCTCTCTCGTTATAGGAGAGTTCGGTTGAGCATTTCGTTGACATGTTTGAGAGAGTGTTGCTGCTACGTGGATTCCTCGCGGTATGCCTTGATGTACTGCGTCTCCTTGAACGTTTCCTCAGTGAGACGGCGCAATTCCTCCTCGTGCTTAATCTTAATGTTGTCGATTAGGCGCTGTTTGTTGTCAATAATCTCTCGAAGCTCCGCCAGCTCCTCCGAAAACTTAAACTCGGAGTCGTTGAGACAGGCCTTGAGTTCCTTCACAGCAGCATTCTTCTCCTCTCGGGTGATTTCCAACTGTGACCTCAGCTGTTCGGCGTCACTGCGCAGCCTCTCCCGCTCTCTTTCGAGCGTCTTGCACTCTCGGGAGAGGTCGTCGAACTTCTTCTTGTAGGTGCCCATTTCGGTCGCAATCGAAAGCTTTTCTGAGTAGCACACTGGTGTACTTTCGAGTTCGGCCATGAGCATGTCCTTCTGGGCAAGTTCCTCCCTGGTCTCATCGTAGCATTTCGTAATGGACTCGATCTGAGTAAGTAGCGATAAACCTTCTGGCGCTGCTGACGCAGCTTCTCGACATACATGCGTTCGATTTCGATGTCCAAGGTGCGTTCCTCACCACCAGGCAAAAGCTCACTATCGTAGCAATCCGAAAAGTCAGGGTGTCCTGCGGTTCTCCTCGATTCTTCCAGCTTCGGTGAGTTCATCTTCTAAATTCGATGGAATATTATAGGTGGGTGTTCCAAGCACTAATAGAACTGATTGCTGCAGCATCACTCGGATAGCAGGTTCAGCTCGCTTGCGGTAACGCCAGAACAGGGCTTATTGTTGGGCCACGACACCGTGTCGATGTGCTTATGCTTCTCGGGCTCGGCCACGCCCAAGAACCAATTCTCAATGGCTTTTTCGGCGGTGTAACCAGAGCTTGCGGGTACCTCGAACTTTGTGTCAATCCAAACTGGCTTGGTGAGCAGACCGCCACGGGTGACGCAAGCGGGTGCCCACGCACCGTTGCCAGCGACTGCAGTGGCCTTATTCATAAGGTTGATGACTCCTGTCTTGTACTCCTCGATGGCTGCCTTCTCGGTCGAGTTGCACAGGTTGAGCGTGCCGAAAGAATCGATGCAATCGACTCCCAAACTTGTACTGAAACTCTACTCATCGTAGAGGCTGTCGACCACGAACAGCGACTCCTTGACCGTTGCGTAGAGGTTTTCAAAGAAGAGGCAGCGCCACTTCTCGTTCGGGTACTTGGCGTTACACTCAGCGCAAGGCGTTCCTACTTCAACATTCGAAAGCTTCATAATGTTGATGTAGGCGTCCTGGAAGTGAGGTCGCTTAGTGGTGGGGTTGACAACATCAAGCAGCACACCAGAGTCCGCAAGAACCCGGACCTTTCCCTTAACCGCGCCTTGGAGGTGATTCGCCCAAAGCAGAGCACCAATAGCTCCGTCATCGCTTCCAGCAAGAATAATGTCAGTCGCGTTGGTATTGATCGCGTAGGTTGCGTTAAGCCAGTTGAAGCGCTCCTGGGTGATGTTCTGTCCTCGGAAGTAGAGATCCGTGCTCTTGTAGGAGACCGGCTGAGCCTTGTGTCCTTGGTAGAGGGCACCATCACAGTACATGAAGATGATGCGGGTCCAGTCGTGGAAATGGGGGTTGTTGCCGGCCTCTCCCGAGAGGATGCCTGCCAGACGTCCATTGAACGAACTGGGTAGATACTTGGAGCTTCCTTGGTTGGTTCCGAGATTCTGGTAGCAGCTGTCGAGGGTGGACTGCAAATCAGACTCCCCGCATGTCAATCCTCCTTCAAAGAAGAGTAGGAATTTTGTTTTGTTGACACCGGCGCCCTCTGACACAAAGTGAGCGGCGGGACTGCCGTCGATGCAGACTCCAGGGGATGTGCTGGCCAGCAACACCTTGTTAAATACTGAGTCGGCAGTTACCAGACTCAACAGAACGGCCAACAAGGCACAGAGGAGTGGGCGATTAATCATCATTAAGATTATAGAGATCCGCGAGGCAATAATATAATGGCAGTGGTCGGGCAAGGAGACTGCTCAGTCTGCATGCAAGAGTACGACGGTAATGGTCGCTTCCCAATGATTCTGGAATGCGGCCACACCTTCTGCAAGTCATGCGTCGAGGATCCGAAGATTTAGCGATGTCCCAATTGCAGCTCTCCGATAAACAAATCCAACGCAAAGAAAAACTTCGCGTTGGTTCCCAGTAGTGAGCCCCGAAGAAACATAGCCAAACTTGCTGAGATAAAGCAGCCAATGGTCCCTTGGAATGAGGATAGACACAACCCAGTGCAACAGGGACAGGGATTCATCGAGGGTTAAAATCGAGAGTAGCTGGGAATTCGATGCCGCAACGGTCATCCTACGGTGTGGACAGGCCGCTCCCAGCAATGCTGGCAATGCAATCGATCGGGAACCGGCTGGAAGTGCGACGCTTGTAAGTTTCATCAGTGCGACTTGTGTTCAGGAACAACATACAGCAGTAAAATGTGTCCTAATGGCGATGCACCAGAATGGTTCGGCAGATGGAAAGACGATTATTTGTGTTTGGTGTGCCAGAAGAAGAAAGTGTGCATACCTTGCCACGAATGCAACACAACCCATTGTGTAGATTGTCGGAGGTGCAGCAAAAACAAGATCCGAGTATGCAAGATTCATAAGAAGCAGTTGACTTTTCGGGCGGACAAGTACTGCGGCATCGAAGGCTGTCTCAACCAGAACTCTGAAATTTGTGAAATATGCCGCGCCCGATGTTCCTAACACAACGAAGATTTCGTTGATACGGAGGTATTCTGTCAGCCGGACGAAGCATACCTATCACGCAAGGAATGTACAAAGAACGGTTGCAAGAACTCGGTGTTTTGGAGGTGCAGTCTTTGCGATCTCAAATTATGCAACATCTGCGGCCATACCCAAATGATATCGGACAAGTGTCCCAACGGTCACAAGACTACGTGGACCGGAGAGAAGATTAAGTGTGCCCACTGCGACACTGTCAGGACTGGCTGGAAATGCGCTAAGTGTAACTATAACCTTTGCGACGGTTGTGCTGAGAAGGGCCTAATCACTCTTGTTCAGGAGGAAGACGGAAAGCACTGTTGTTCGATGATGTGAAACCGGTATTAATAAACAGCGTCACTTCAGAGAAGAGTGTTTAAATGTTGCCTCTTGCAGCTTAAAAAGGTTTTAGATCGGCGGAGGACTCTTTTCCCAAAGCTCTTGCAGAAAGTAGTGTTCGAGGGCGGCTGGGTCAGCAGTTACCTTTGCGATTAGCAGAGTTTTGTTCATGTTGTGAGCCACCTTGACGTACTTCTGCAAGGTGGACCAAGTCAAGCTGCCGTCGTCTACTAGTATGCAGAACAGTGAGTGTCTGTGCTGGTCGTATGACTCGGGCTTCTTACTGTAGCCAACGAAGTCCACAGCAAAGTTGAGACCGTCCTCCAGATAGAGTCCCTCCCTCCGAGTAAAATGGTAATGCACGATAGCCTTCAATCGACTGGAATGTGATTGCAATGATCGCGTACAGTATTATCGAGCGCTGACTTCACTTCTCTTCAGGGCTCTGCTTTAGCAGAACTTCTGGAACGCTGCGATGTTATCCTTGGACTTGCCGAATGTAAAAGGTTCGCACTCCCAAGTCTTTTGTGCTTCTGTTTGAGCCAAAAGAGTTTGCGGGTAGTCCTATCCAGCGATGATGCTTGTGAGTAGTTCGTGGAAGAAGAGAGTGCGAGTTTAATCGTACGCGAGATGGCTATTACACTTCATAAAGGTTCGTACAAGTAGCGATCAGGCAGACTCCTATAATAGAGTCTCTTGTGGGTCTTTATCAGGCTGGTCGCATGATTTACAGATGAGATCGGTGACAACTTCACCAAGGTCCCTGAGTTCCTTCAAGATGTCGAGTCGTTTTTCGTGATGCTGTGCCGTGTAGAGTTCCATTTTGATCTTCCTGAGAAGGATTTCAAGCGATGTCGTCAAGTCCACGAGCACTGACCCTTTGACTTTCATACGCTTGAGCTGGTCGTCCGAGTAGTACTGCTTTAGCAGTGTGAGTATCTTTTGAACGTTGCAAGCCAGCGCATACGACTGCACACTGTCTGCCAGCCTCTCGAACTGCTTCTGCAAGCTCGGAAACAACTCGTACAGGTTTCGGAAGAATATCATGTGCGGATTTATTTGAAACATTCGCAGGATGAGATCAAGCACCCTTCCGCAGCGTTTCCCCTCGAGCTATGACTGCCAGCGGTTGACACCAAGCTCCAGCACAACCACTCCCAAGCAGTCGCTTACAGATGAGTTCTGAGGATCGTTCGAGTAGAACGGCTGTGTTGTCATTTCTTCGTTGGTTTCGTTCTTCATTGGCTGCTGAGCCAGGTACTGGGCGTTTGCAAGCAGTGCCTCAATCCACCGAGCATCATCGCTCATGGCAAGGAGACACCTGCGTGCCAAATTGGTGGAGAGCTTAGGGACCAGCAGCATCATCATCTCTTCTGTGTGCCTGAGCAGATAGTAGTCGGCGGCTACCTTTTCAGCGAACTATTCTGAAAAGTTGTTGGCGGTGAGTCTCACTAGCGCAGTTAGGAGCTTGATGTGTCGAGGGTTTCGGTGAAAGACAGTTGGGACCAGCGGTAGGAGAAACTCCCCAACTGATTCCGTATCGCTGAGCTTGAGCAAGAGAATGTTGCTGAGCAGAGTCATGGAGTAAACTTCTTCATCGCTCAGGCCCAATAGAATTTCGGTCATCGCCAGCTTATAGTTCATGGCGTTTAGTTTGTTTTTGCAGCTACTCTTCAGTCTTTAGTGGCAGTTCGACAGCGCTTCCAGTGACATCACTACAAGCAACTCTTCTTCCTCGTAGCTGATCTTCAACTCTGTTAGGGGTTGTGATTGTTTCAGACTACTGTAAATGTTGCTGAAGTGTGACAGCTGGCTTGGGCGATGTTTAGTAACGAGGGACAGCACGTACACCAAGGCAAGGTACTCCGAAAGCTGGTGTAAGTTCATCTGCACGTCGTATGTACACTGCTACAAACGTTCAACTAGCTGCTAAATCCAATGTGCGGCAATCTGTTCTGATGCTCCTTCGATGAGAGCTTCGAAGGCGTGTAGAAGAGTGCTTTCCGACTGGAACAGTTTGAAACTGTTTAGAAGCTGAGTCTACCGGACGGACCTATAACTGGATCTTAGAGATACTTATAAGGCCGGCTGTATTCGGCTTTATCCGGTCAGCTTCTCCAAGGGGACAATCGTAGAGTTCAAGGTGAGCCGCACTTTCGGATTGAACTCTGTGCGTAACGCTGCTAGCAGTTGACCTAAGAGCTTGTTGCTTTCCTCGTAAGGCATAGAAAACTGTGGTGTGCTTAACGTACGTCCAACAAATTTCATTCGTTTCAGCTGTTCTTAGCTGTTCATGAGATTTTTTGAGCGACTGCTTAGAAGGCCGATCTGCAAGCGCAGTTCATCCCTCAAGCTCTCAGATACCACGCTCCGGTTGTATTCGGATTCCAGAGAAAGGTCGGGAGACACGTCGACTGTATACGCCAGTCTGTAAATGTACGGCAACAGTCCAGAAGTATGAGAGCCAGGCGAAAGCAGTACCCGCCGAACTAGTTCTTCGATTTCCTGGTACTTCTCTTGTAGGCCCAGCGTCTCAATGTTCCTAGTGAGAGTATCTAGGTAACGCGTTATATGGTCCAGGGTTGAGTCGTTGCTATGTTTTTCGCCTGGCAGAGAAAGGATCAGTTTCGTGGGAAGGTGCGGCTTCTTCTGAAAATGCGCGTAAAGAAGCTCAGTGACTACTTTGAGAGCCAGTTGTTTGGCTTTGACGCTTTTTGTTTCTGCTTGCTGGTTGAGCACCAGGTTGAAGAGGGTGGATAGAGTGCTCGGGAAGATCTTCTCAACGAACTCGGCTCGTTCGCTGAGCAGAGACTTGACTAGGGTTAGCACCAGCTCCAATACCGCGAGCAGTAGCTCTTTCTGTTTGTTCCGCACCATTTCTAAGCTCGTGTCAAGCAACACGATCATGCACTCAGGCTCCTTCGCTACGTTCAGCAGCTTGATGTGCCTGTCAATCGTAGATCGCAGCACTTGCACAAACAGCACAAGCAAATGCTCCTCAACAACGTCTCCTTTCTCATTTTCTGGAGATATCAACTGTATCTCATTCGTCGACTTCTTTGCCCAAAACCGGAAGTTAATGGTGAGGCCAGTCATCAGCCTCGCTGCAATGACTTCATTTAGCGGGAGTCCACGCTCCACGACTGTCTTCACTGCCTACAACGCCCGAAACAGCTTCTTGCTGTCTTCCTGCTTCTCGTCGAGGGCGAACAGCGCCTCCAGGAACGTTTTCGCTAGCTGCTGCTGCTCTGTCATAATAACATGAATCAGTAGGCACTCATACGCAAGCGGGACGCCTTCGAAACCAAGCTACGGAAGAAGGCCCACGACGACCTCGTCAAGAACCACCGCTAGAAGATCATATCGCATCTGGAGAGCCTGCCCAACAGCCAGACCATAACCCTGGACCAAGCCATCCGCAATCTCACCGAGGGCCATGACATCCCTGAAAGCTTGGGTGCTCTCATAGCATTGCTAGGCGGTCCACTATAAGAACGTGAGAAGTATGCTCACATCATGCGGCTCATCGACTAAGGCATCGTGTACATCCTCATGAACATGGTGATTGGAAGGCGGCATCTCGACCTAGCTTTGGCACTGATGGTTGCGATGAGTAGCCTTTACTAGCGCAAGACGTGTCGCAGCTTCATCAACAGCGGCTGCTTGCCACAGCTGGTGCAGTTGCTGTTCGATTCGTAAGGTAACCTTCCTTTGTGTTCGTTGGCGCTAAACGTCCTCGGAAACATAGCAGTGGAAGACATCAACTACCGCGACGCCCTGATGAAGAACGGAGTGCACACGTGGGTGATTGATCGCGTTCGTCTGCAACTGGAGCACTGTGCGTGCATTTATACTGAGGATAGCGACCTTGTCGTCAAGCGGTACTGGCAGTTCTGTTTCTGGTATCTGCAAGTGCTCGGCGAGTACGCAGAGTGCGTGTTCGAACCACACGAAATCGTCCAATTCGCAGTGAAGTTCATTAAGCCGACGTTCCCGCCTGACATCGTATCGCTGTGTCTGTCAGTCCTCAACGACTTCAGCATATACCTGGAGCCGTGCTTCGCAGAATTCAACGAGGGACTGCGGGTGCTTGTGGCTGAACTCACCAAGAAGGAACAGCCATACAGCCGCGAAGTCATCCACTCGGTATGTTACCTCGATAAGCTCACCTTCACTGAGCTGCAGCCGTTCTGTCGGCTCATCAACCCGCACTACTACTCCAAGTAGCCATCGTACGTGCCTCAACGCAAGAACCGGTTCATGTTGTGTAAGGTCCTCCTCAACAACCTCCAGCGTTCCACACCACCACTCTAACTTCAAGACGAGTTCTTCTGGAACGACCTAATCATTGAAGCAAGCGCCAGCAACGAACGCGCCGTGCTCATCCGACTGCTCTCACAGTTCAAGCTGGAACGCGGCCGTGACTAGTGGTGCTTCCGGTTCGTGAGCGGTTGCCTCAGCCTCGATACCGAGCTGAAGGAGGTGCTGGCAGCGCTGAACTTCCTGGCGGTGCAGCTGCAGCAGAAGGACCGGGAGTACGTGAGGATGCAGGTGGAAAAGTACGGCATCGGTAGCCACCTGGAGCAGCTGCAGCGCAAGAAGAACAGCACCATCTACCAGAAGGTGGAGCAGATCCTAGCCTTCTTCAGCTGACCATAATTAATTTGATATGAAAGAGCCTCTGCGCGGATCACCCATCCGCCAGTACAAGCGACTCCTCACTATAGACGAGGCCATCAACGAGGCCGGCAGCGCCGCCGAGTATCAGCAGTCGCTGCTGCTGTTCTTTGTGCTGCAGTTCTTGTTCAGTGCCTTCATCGAAATGGGCTTCCCAATCATCTTTCGCCCAGCGATGCTCGTGTGTGCCGACGGAAGCATCTGCCCCGAGGAAGTGGGCTGCAAACAATAAGGCTACACAGTGTCGGATGCGGTACGCAGTGTCGCATACACATTCGACTTGGTATGCGAAAATCGACGGCTGCTGCAGATCTGCTTCGACGCCTTCCTGTACGGAGGGCTGTTCGGCAGCCTCTATTATGGGGAGGTGCTGGAGAGGAAGGGGCGCCGGTATGTGGTGTCGGAGTCGATGGCAATCATGCTCGTCGGAATCGTATTGAGTCTCGTCGGAGGAAGCATCCTGGTCTTTACTATTGGCGTTTTCGCGGTGAACTTTGGGTTCCGCGGCTACTACAATGCAGCGGTGTTGATCCTTACTTAAGTAACCAGCGACAACAACAGACTATCAACACCTATCTTCCTTCACATTGGCTGGGCAGTCGGTCAGATTACTGTGGCTCTCCTTGGGTTGTTCTTCAACGACTGGCGCATCATCTTTGTGTTCACCGGAGTGCCGTTGCTCGTGCTAGCCTTCCTGGTTTATCGCACGGTGCTTGAGTCGCCTCGGTTCCTTGTTGTAAGGCACGAATTTTTCGAAGCACGAGCAGTTCTCGACCGCATTGCTGTCATCAACCAGCATGTGCAAAAGGCCTACGACTTGGAGGAATAGAAGAAGTATCGCTAGCCGCTCTAAACCTACGAGCAGATGAACCAGGGAGCTGAAGTGGTTTCGCAGACGCGCCACCACTCCTACTTGTCGCTGTTCCGGTACAAATCGATTCGCATTCGCGTGTTTTCTATCATGTACATTTGGGCGGTGATCAGTCTGAGCTACTTCACTTCCGCAAACAGTCTTCTCAACGACCGCAAAAGCATCAGCTTTAACTTGGCATTGGCTGGCGCAATAGAGGTCATCGCCTACCTCGCCGCGATGTCGATGTCGCTGAACGCTCAACGTCTTGTCTTCATCAAAAACCTGCTTATCTATTCGGGCATTGTTCACGTCCTCTTCTATTTTGTTCGGCCGATTCACGAATATGGAGGTTTTGGACGACTCGTAATCATGTCTGCAGACATCCTTATCAGGATCTCAATGAGCATGGGAAACGTGTTTATGCTTATCTTCGCAATCGAAACCTTCCCGACGGCAATACGGCACTTTGCATTAGGACTGCTTGGCTTCGCTACCAAAAGCATGTACGTCGTATCTATCCGTTTCATCAGCTTCTGGGGTGAACGAGACATCCACCCAGACTTCATTATTGGCATACTACTCCTGGGCGGACTCGCCACCATCGGCAAGCTTCGCGAGACGAAAGGCCATGCTATGCGCGACTACCTCGAGTAAGATGAATATGGTACACTAATGGTAGAAACCAAGACCGGGCTGTTCACCTCGTGATGGTGTATGTAAATGCTTACTAAGCGGCTGTGGAATAGCTCACCAATGAATGCGCCCGCGCTTCGTACTTCGCCAGAAAGAAGGGATTATAACTGATGAGCACTATCCACAGGTTATCCAATCCATAAACGATTCATGTAGCCAGACCCACCGAAGTACTCCACCGACGAAGAGTACCACAGGGAGAGGAGCAAGCAGCTCGGTAAGTACTACGTTGGTGAGAAGCACCCGCCCAGCAAGCACACATTCAAGCTCAACACATCACGCTCGAGGGGCGAACTCAAACTGCTCAAAGAAATTGTTGCAGATCACGCGCCTAAATGGACTGAGGTGTTCAAGGAGGGTGACATGCTTTGGTCGGGCTTGGCCATTCCGATCGAAGACATCGGAATCGCAGAAGACATCATGCTCAATCGTCTACCGGAGATGACGCATATTTGCCACAAGAAGACCATGGGCTTTATCCTAAATAAGTTTGTAGAGTTCTGGCCAGCGGAGTACTGGTTTTACCCCAAGACTTATTTGATTCCTGAAGAGTACGAGGAGTTCGAAGAGAAAATTACCAAGCAAGGAGGTGTTTACATCGCTAAGCCGTCAGCCGGCTCCCAAGGCGACGGCATCATTCTCGTGACGAAGCCCAAGGATATTCCTCTCAACTCGTACGTCAATCCGAGCACTCAGGAATACGTCGTGCAACCCTACATCGATAACCCTCTCCTCCTCGAAAAGAAGAAATTCGACCTTCGACTGTACATTCTGATATGCAGCCTCGATCCTTACATCTGCTTCCTCAACTAAGAAGGTCTCGCTAGATTCTGTGCCGAAGACTACCAACCTCCCAACAAAGAAAACATCAAGAATCCCTACATCCACCTCACCAACTACAGTCTCAATAAGAATCACGAAAAGTTTGTGCCTACTTAGGGTATCTTCGGGAAGGGAAGCAAACGCTGCCTCAAGGTCCTCTACGAACAACTTGAAGATGAAGGCATTAATGTAGGAACCCTACGCTAGAAGATCGAAGAAGTTTCAAAGAAGTTCTTGATCGGGCTATACCCCTTTCTGAAGTACTATTACAAAGCGGCCTTTCCCAAGAAGAACGGCAGATGCTTCCATATCATCGGGCTAGACATCCTCGTAGATAATAAACTTACGCCTTGGATCCTGGAGGCCAACGCCAATCCATCGCTGAACATCGATCACGAAGTCTACAAAAGCACAGGCGAGACCATCACTGAGGTGAGCGAGATAGACCGCTACGTTAAACGCATGGTCATTGAGGACGCTATCTTTCTGATGCGCAAACCGCCAGCAAGTCTGCAGGCGATGGAGGAGGGCGAGCAGTACTTCTCGTACAAGAAGATCCTGAACGCCGACAACGAGCATCTAGCCGACATGAACATCTTCGAAGACATGCTGAAGATATTCCACCATCTGACCGGCATCAAGACCAAGCGGGTGATAACGGCTTCGCAGTTCGGCAAACTGTCGCGATTCGCAGGCATGACCAACGAGAGAATCACCAAGAACGATTATCACCTAATCTTCATCAAGATCATGCGGACCAGCTTCAACCCCACCCAGATGGACTTCGAGGGGCTCATTCACGCACTGGAGTACATCGTCAAGGAGATTCACGGCTACACGGTCGACACCAAGTACGCAGTTCTGCGAGATCAGGTAACCCGGATAGTCAGTGAGATCTAATCTCGGTGATAGGCTACAATTCAAATCGTCGAAGTTGAATAGAATCATATCGTAGGAAGACCTCAGCACCTAGATAAGAAGGTTTCCAGATCGGGCCAATAACCCTTTGGGATGTCGTTGCTCGCCCATTCGGCGGGGAACTTGAAGGCTTCGGGTGTATTCACTCGCATAGATATGGAATTTGCCGTTAGGTTGAAAGTGACCGACTTTTTCTTCCTGGCTCCAGGAAGAACTGGCCCTTTAGGAGGTCCTTCGTCTGGAACATTGAGGTTTCGGACGGTGTTGAACAGCGTGGTTCGCGTGATAGAATGGTCGTAATCCTGAAGTTCGTGGACGATATCGTCAAAGGAGCACTTCAACATCTTTTCAACCCGCTTTGCAGGCGAAAGACCGGAGGCTTGACGACTCGTTCGCTTTTTTTTTCTGGAACACCAGCAGAGCTTGAGGAGCCGGCTGACGACGAACCACATCAGAAGCAGTTGGAAGATTCCAAGTACCAGCAACTGGGCAGAAAGCTTGTTCAAAATCGAACTTGGTCCGGTCTCCATAAATTAAGACTATATAAGAACCCCAGCTGAATACTTATAATTTGAATAGGAGACTAATCTGATCAGGACAGAAATCTTTTGATGAACAGTCGCAAATTATTTCTAGAATTACGCCAATCAAAAACGGATTCAAAAGTGCTGGATTTGAAGGCGCAGATGCATATTGGTAAGGAATCCTCATTGAAATTCTACCCGAATGAGCTTGGACTACTAATCTCTCGCGTAAGCAAGAACCAGTGCGAATAGTAAGGGTTTGGAAGTCAAAAATTATTATAAAGTGGTAACTCAACAGAAAGCCTTACTTCAGATGATAATGCGCTGACCAAACCAAACAGAGTTTTTGTGAATGGTTTTGGGCTGATTTCATTGCTTATTCGGCAGCTGCTGCTGCTTTATCGAACCTATCCGAGACTCTTATTTTTCCTCTATGTTTGGTTTCATTCTGGAAGACTCGACTTAACTTACAATTCGTCATTTAAACGCTATATATCCACAGATCTTACAAAAGCCTGCCAATCTCTAATCTGATCTCCGCTCCGAAGCCCAGCCAACACTCACGATAATCCAACCTCTCAAGGGTCGGACACTGAAGTTGTAATCTTCTGAGATTCGTCTAATGAACCACCGAAGAATCGAACATTGCATGAAAAGACAAACTGAAGTAGTAGCCGCTCACTGAGAACGCCAGCAACCCAATCCACAATCTTGGAGCGTTAATTTAAACGAGTTTGGAATACAGTGCTCGACAGACCATCGATAATCGGTGCAGACACGATGTAACCATTCAAGAGAATGTTGAATCCTCGCTCCGCGGCCTTGACTTGTAACTGCCTCTTAATTAAATAAGGTCGTCGGTTCCGCTGGATATTATATGCTCGATGGAAATCTGCAGACTGCCGTCGGAGATTGCAACGCTGAAGAAAGCATTCGTTGGCGATACCACGGCGCTGGAAAGCGAGATTGGCTCGTGTAACTGCTCTGAGCGAAAGGGAAGGGCGCCTTCCATCGTCAGAATTGGAAACACCGCCCTATCTTTGCTGAACTAAAATATCTTCGACAATTAAAAGAATTGATATGTAGGGAGCCGGCAGCAAGGAACGGGCTGCAAGGCTTGAGTCAGCACAGAAGTACAAGGTATGGCGGGTTCGACGACGGACGCGGTTATGCTCGTCCGCTTTCCCTGTGATCTGTCCTTTGACTAATGTAGCAGTTGGGCAATGAAGCATTCAATGCTCACGATTTTCACCTGGCTGAACGTATGTACAAGCAGGCCATCGATTACGAAAGAGGCGACGCCCGCATCTGGAACAATCTGGCAGTAGCACGCATTCAGCTCGAGAAGTACGAAGAGGCTCTTTCGGATGCCCGTCAGTCCATTGCACTTGACGCCACCTACCAAAAAGGGTATCTGCGGGCCTGCGAGGCTCTCACCGCTCTCGGCCGGCTCGAGGTTTTACTTCGTCGTTATCTGCAGGAGGCGCAACAATTTCTGAAGCAGGCCGAACAGCGAGCAGCCCCCGCTGAGGAGGTTTCGCGGCTGGCAATCCGCCTACAGTCAGTAAGCCGTAGTGCTAGGCAGGCTAGATAAGCCTCGGAACTGGGAGGCCACCGACGGCAGGTCGACGCCATGCTGCAATGGCTGAGCGACAGCGGTGCCGACTTCAAGAAGATCGGCGTGCACAGCTACGATCCGAGCGACCGTTGCGTGGTGTCGACTGCGCGCATCGAAGTATCTCAGTCGTTAGGCCAGAAGAATGAACTGCTGCTGTTCGTGCCGCTGCGGTGCATGATCACGATTGAGCTGGCACAGACGAGCCCGACGGTGCGAGTCATCAACAGCCGTCGGCTGGAGCTCTGTTCGCCGAAGCACTGCACGCTCGCCATCTACCTACTGGAGCAGAAGGCTAGCGAGGAATCACCATTCAAATAATATATTTAAGTGCTGCCGAGGGAGCACCGGCATTTCCCCCTGTACTACTCGCAGGAGGAGCTGGCCGAACTCAAAGGTTCCTACTTCCTGGAGCAGCTCGAGCAGAAGCGCAGCGACATTCGCCGCGACTACCATACCATCGTCGAGTGCTAGCCCGACTTTGCCCGGTTCTCCTTCGAGGAGTTCTGCTGGGCCCGCATGACCGTCTGCTCCCGCATCTTTGGCATCACCATCCGCGAAGTAAAGACGGACGCACTAGTGCCACTGGCGGATATGCTGAACCACCGGGCGCCCAAGCAGACTATCTGGAGCTACTCTGATAGTCAGGAAGGCTTCACCATCGAGGCTGTCACTGAAATCGACAAGAATAAGGAGATCTTTGATTCCTATGGGCGAAAGTGTAACTCCAGATTCCTGCTCAACTACGGCTTCGTGCTTCCCAACAACGATTCTAACGAAGTGGTACTGCTTGGTTGATGCAGGCAGTCAAGATCGAACTGCTCGATGAGGATCCCCTGCTGGAGGACAAGAGCGAGCTGCTCGGCAGGGACTCTACCTTCCAGCCGTTCCGACTACTCAAGAACTTTTAGGACAAGACCGTTGAGTAATTGCTCGCAGCGCTTAGGTTCGTGCTGGCAGGTGAGAAGTAGCTTGAGGTCATGAAGGTAAGCGTGTATATGAGATAGGAGACCTGCAAGGAAAGCACAGGACCATTCGGCTTCCGAGTCTTTTCGACTCCCTTTATCAACTTCGAACTGGAAGGAAGATGCTGGACCTATCTGAAGGAATTGTTGGAAGCGCAGCTAAAGTAATACCCGACGACGCTGGCCCAAGATAGAAAGCTGCTTGAAGAACCAAATTCCTTTTCGGTGAACGTGATGAATTGCATGCTGCTGCGCAAGGGCGAGAAGGAGATCCTGCACTACTTCCTGAGGATCGTGCAGCGTATGTGCCGGATCTTTTCGATGCGCTGCACCGAGTTCGTCAAGGCCGCGAAGCGCCAGTAGTACAAATAGTACCGCGGGTACTTGAATCGCGTTATCGCAGAAATGACCGAGGCAGAATGACGGTCGGCCGGTGCGATTTGATTTTTCCTCTCAAATCGATTCAAATGATGAAGGCATGCCGGGCGGGAAAGTGCGCAGCACGGGGCCAAAGCCCAGCCCAATCGAAAATTAGGCCAAAGGACTCACAAGCTGTGAAGCCTCCTCTGATAACTGCTCTTCCTGACCTGACCACTAAGATTCAGACTGTGAGTCAGGCACCAATTTATTTATTTTTATTTTAGCATCGAACTTAAGCAAAGCCCAAAACAATTGGGGTCGAATCGCCCTTCCAAGATTCTTTAAATATGCACGAATCACTGAAGGCTGTCCTCATTCACCCCTGAATTTCATGTCCATCAACAGATCGAATACTCCCGTGCCGATCGTCGGTGGTTGACCCAGCACGATCTGACTGCTGGGCGTGCGGCAAGTATCTACTTCGCGATGGCAAGCAGCCATTGTCAGGAAGTTAACCGAAGTCTCGAAAGACATCTTCAAGAATGGACTGACGTGATCCTGCATCCAGTTGCGGTTCATGGCCTTGATGACTCCGGGGAAGGTCAGGTAGTCAGCGATGAGGTATAGATGCCGGTGGTTGACTTCCACTCCGTACGGTCTGAACACCGAAACGATTTCTTTGATGATGGCTGCTCGCGCCCCTTCAATCTAAGCTTAATGAGAAATGTACGCCGAGAGTGTGGTAAATGGCTTGGATGTCGTTGGAGGATGTCGTGTTCTGGTCAATAAAGTCCAGGCCTGCTACCGCTTTGAAGTTGACTCCTTATGTCTGGATGTAAGGCCGTTGATTCTTCATGACGACCACGGCACGGTTTATGCCCTTGGTTTGACGCAGAATTGTAGCCTTGAGGAGTCTTTCAATGACACTTGTCATCAAGAATTTCTTGAGGCTCAGTGGGACCTTCACTTCGATTGTGCAGTCATCTCGCGAGAAGGACATTGACTCGTAGTACGGAGAATCCAACACGTGCTTGTACTTGTCCTGCTCTTCTTTATCTTCCTTGTCCTATTCAATCTCCATTTCGCTGGCTTTTGGAGCCTCTCCTTAGGCCTCTTCTGCTGGTTCTTCTCCTTCTGCTTTGTCTTCGTCGGCATCCTCATCGTTCTATTCTTTGTGGACTCGTTTATGCTCCGTCTTGAGCTCGTTGCGCTTTTGAACTCGTTCTATATGGTCAATGAGGGCCAGGATGAAGTCCCCGCGAATCTTTTCTTGAATCTGATCGTAGTTGATGCCGAACTCCCTTTCGATGAGCTTCAGACTTTCGAAGACAATTCGGATCTTATAGATGCGTTTACGATTTTCAGGTGACAGCAGTTGGTCCTTCTCGAAGAGCTTCTTTCGTTCTTACACCTCGATTTCGTGCACAAGCGACAGCAACCGCACCTTCTGCAATTGCTGCGCAAAGAAGTTTGCTTCTTCCATTGTAATGGTGTCTTTGTTGCGGAAGTTGAGCTCCATCACCGGCGTTTTCAGTTTGTCTGTCGATGTCATCAGGATTTCTCGCAGACGAGGAATACCGAGAGTCAGATTGACTCCTCCATGCCCAGCGAGATGGAAGGTGTTGAGAGTCATCTGAGTAGATGGCTCGCCGACTGCTTGCGCAGCAGTGCAGCCCACACTTTCTCCCGGTTGCACCAGTGAGTGGAGATACTTCAGCTGGAACAGCTGCGTAAACTCAATCTTGTCTTTGATGTTTTCACTGTCCTTCAGGTATTTCTTGAGATCGCTGTAGCACTTTTCGGAGCAGCTGCCCAGGTTGCTACCTATGTGGAACTTGTTCATGATGGTTTCTGAGCTGTTCTTGGGCTGCTTCTTCTTGAACTCCTTGATTTCCTTGGTTTTAAGAGAGTCCTTTAAGTGCTCGAGGTCGTACTTCTTGCGGAAAGTGCTTTCATTTTCGCGGAGGAAGTCAAACTTCTCCAGGAACTTCTGCCGGGTCGGGTCGATGGAATCTTCTCCGTAATAGAACTGAATGATGCCGGCGTCGGCATCCCTCACCGTGTAGTCGTACTCGACCTTCAACGATTCCAGATGCTTCATGAGGCAACGCTGCAGGTACCCACTTCGAGAGGTCTTCACGGCAGTGTCGATCAGACCCTCTCTGCCGGCCATACAGTGGAAGAAGAACTCTTGCTGCCGCAGCCCTGACAGGAACCGATCCGAGATAAACCCATAGGCGCGCGGATTGGGATCACAGGGGATAAAGCAAGGCAGTGTCTTCTTGGAGATCATCATGGGCACTCGCTTGCCCTCCAGTTCCTGCTGTCCGAGCATGACACTCACCTGCGAATGGTTGATGTTAGAGCCCTTGGCACCAGTAACCGTCATCATGCTGAAGTTGTTGTGTGGGAAGCGCTTGACGAATCCCTTCAGTGAGTCCTCGACTATGGACTCCGCTCCTTCGTACAGATGGTGCTTGAACTCCTCGTCGAGCTCCACCACTGACTGCTCTTCAGTGATGTATTTGATTCTGAGTGCAGTAGCCAGCTCAGACTCCTCAGTGAGAGTCGGTTTGTTGGCTTCTTCTTCCTTGATGCAGTCGCCGTTGTCGTCGCATTCGTAGCTGGGCCTCCCCACGAAGTCAATACCGTCGAAGCTCTACTTAACGCCGAGATGCTTAGCTACTTCCTCCACCGTCTTCTTATGCACTTCCTCGATCTTGACTTTCCGAGATTTCTCAGCGTCCTTGCGCAGAATCAGGTCGTCCATGCCGCAGGTGAAGCCATGGACTTGCAGGTAGCTGCTGAACAGCTTGGTCAGGCATGTCATTAGTTGCCCAGTAAGTTTGTAACCGTACAGTTCGTTGAAGGAATGTACCAACCCATAATCGGAGTTGCTACCGATCTGGTTCTTATCGATGAGTCCTTTCAGCAGCTCGTTGTGGAACACGAGCACCTCTGACTCCTCCTTGGCAGCTTCACCGAGGTAACTAGCAGGCACTTTCGTCTTTGCCCGCATGGTCAAGCCCAATTCCTTTTTGGAGCTTTCGTCTGAGAGGTTGACGATGAGTTTGATGATGTTGCTGATAAGCTGCTTGCCAGTCCACAGCTGTTTGGGTTTGATGATGGCAGGCTTGAGCAGGAAGATCCGTACGTTTCTGGGCAGCTTGGTGAAGAGCGCGAAAGTCGATTGGTAAAGCAGTTCCGAGTACTCTTCCTTGGTAAGGAAGGTGTCCTTCATTGTGAGATACACAGCCGATATAATCGAGTCTTGAATGAGCTCTCGGATGGGCTTGCCGTTGGTTGGGTTCGCGTAGATTCGATCGGTGATGCAGAGCTCAGCCTCGGCCTTCGCAGTGTACGTCTGCAGAGCGTGCAGATTCATTTCGTCTCCGTCGAAGTCAGCGTTGTAGCTTTTACAGTTGGCGTAGTTCATGCGAAGGGTCTGTTCACGAGGCAACACGCGTATTCTATGAGCCATCAGTCCTGGCTTGTGCAGGGTTGGCTGACGATTGAATAGCACATTGTCGCCAGTCATTAGATGGCGGTACACGATCTTATTGTGGCCGTTGACGAGCAAATCGCTTGCCAAAGACATTCGCTTCTCTTCAGATAGAAGATCTAGACGAAGAAGCCGCTTATCTATCTCGAGGTAGGCAGCGCCTGGGTATTCCTTTCCGTTGATGATGTACTGCTTGAGCCGCTGGAAGTTGTACTGGTTGACTGGCTCGGGGAAGGTGAGCTTCTTCGCCATAAAGAGAGGCAGTCCCACCTCGTCGGTTTGCAGGCTCGGGTCAGGAGAGATAACGGAACGAGCGGCGTAGTTGACTCGTTTACCCATCATCTTCATTCTGAAGAGCCCTTCCTTCTTTTCGAGGATTTGCTTGATTCCCTTGGACTCCCTATCTGCGACTTTGCTGGCCTTTGACGCATCGAGGAAGCAGTTGATATGATCTTGTAGCTCCAACCATTTATTGACGAACTCGTGCTTGTGGGAGAGCCTTTGCATTGCCTCCTTCGCCCAATTGCACATCTTCAGCTCCATAAACGATAGCAGGTTCCTTTCCTCGTACCGTGTTTTCTTTAGCTGTTCACCGAGCCCCTCTGCTTCTAAGCTTTAGGTAATGACCATATGCTTGAGTTCGCGGTTGCTCTTGATTACGTTGGTGAGAATCGTGGTGTGATCGTGCAGATACTTTTCGTCGCCTACCTTGCTTTCTGGGCGGAAGCGGTTTGGAGGAACTCCCACGACCAGCAAGAAGAACATGTTCATGCCGTTGGAGCCGTAGCTATTTCCGTAGATCTGTTCCAGAATGGCTGATTCGTTGCGCCACAGCTGCTTCAGGCTGTTGTAGATTTCTTTTGGAGTGAGGTACGATTGCTTTTTGTGGTTAGGGCGATCCTTGTTCGATTCCTTATTGGACTCTTTGTCTTTGCTTTGGCCTGTCTGGCTTGTCTGACCGCTGAGCATACTGTGCGTGCTTTTCTGGCGCTACGATACCATCGATTTCTCGGGTAATGCGTCCTCTGACTCCTCCACGTGAGTTTCTCCCTTCGAAGTTGAAGTAGATGCCTTTCTGCTTTCCTGGTGTTCGTTCATTCTGAAAAATTTGCTAGCACCTTCCTTCTTCACCACTCGATACACCTTTGCACAATGCGGGCACTTGTGCAGAATCTCCTTCAAGTAAGCCTTAGCAGTGTCCGTGAGCAAACTGATCGACGCGTTAGTCATCGGCACATCTTTCAACTCGTCAGCCTTGCTGATGATGGCTTTCCTTCTTTCGTGGAGCTTATTGATCCTGTCCTTCAGTTTCTTTTGTTCTTATTGTTAATGCTCGCGTTGAGCCTTTGCTGCCTCCTTCGCCTCCTTGTCCTTCGGCTCCTTCTGCTCGACTTCGTTACGCTGCATGCGAGCCAGCTGCTTCTCCAGGTGCTCCGTTTGGAGTTGGTTGAGTTCCTTGGCTTCGTTCAACATCCCCTTCTTGATGAGTTTGAGCGCCAGTACGTACCTTTTAGTAATGTGGCTTCTCACTCGAAAGCGGTGGCATTCCAAGCAAGCCGCTTTTAGGATCTGAAGCAGTCGGTCAATCACGAGAGGATTGTAGACCGGAACCAACAGCTAAATGTGACCCATGTGACCTGAACAATCAAGCCCGGCGTGACCACAAGTGATGCAGACAGCCGATCGATCATTCGGGGAGACTCCTAGAGCTGGGTCGTAGAGTCCTCCGACTTGTGGCATCTTGTTATTGTCGAAGGCGATTGCGTTGGTGAGTTCTTTGACACTGGTCTTGCGAATTTCGCTTGGCTCGTAGAACCCGAACTCAACGGAGTGAACGCTGTACCAGGGATGACTAAGGTTGAGGTCGTGCTCCATCCTTTGGTGAGGTCCAACTTATAATTTAATAAATAAAGCGAGCACGGCCAATTGATTGCTTGAAGAGTTGAAATATCACTTGCTTGAGAGCATTGCTGATCTCAACTTTTTGGGTGAGCGATACAATAATTGGAAATGAAAGGATTGTTAATAGCGCTAGTCGTGGTATTGGCTGCGTTAGCCAAGGCGCCACTAGAAACGCCCGAGTACACCGAAGACCTCGAGACATTTAAGAAGGATAAGAACGTGATCAGGATGCAAATGCTGGCCGGGTGCTGGCTGATCGTCGACGAATACCTCTCCACTAAGAACCCCGCAGAGACAGTCGTAATTGACGAAGGAAACGGAAGCGTTCCTCAGACCGAAACCAAAGAATCAGAACCTACTGAGATTACACGCGCAGGCATTGCGATGGTCAAGAGGTGCATGCAGAAGATAACCCTAAAGGAGGCAGTAAACAGAGTGACCTTCTTGATCGGCAAAAATCTCACACAGGCGAAGACCTTTCAGGAGATTGTTGGAGACTTCACTGAAGAAGAGAAGGCAGGCGAGTCGTCAGCCTTTGATGAGCATATCGCAACTGTGCTACAGGTAGTTTTGCTGGTTACTTAGAACTACACCCGGGATTTGAAGGAACTCAAGAGTAAGAACATCAAGGAGTACTTTGAGGAGTCGCTGAACAAGAACAAATACTTTTTTGGACTGTTCCCTGCAACCCGCATGACCAAAATGATCCTGATGGCGATCCTCACCCTGGCGATGGTTTCGTGCTGCACCTGCTACAAGTACTACAAGCGGACCGAAAAGGACAGAGAGGAACGTCGACAGGAACGCAAAAACGCAGCTGCGGCTGGAGTTGCGGAGGAACCGGTGCTGCCAGTCCGTAAAAAACGTGCTTGATTGTTTGTGTTATTGCTATTTGAAGAAAAGCAGCATGAAACGACTGGTGCTTAAGTGCTTCAGATCTTTCGCGGGCTATAATATTTACAAAGCTGAAATGCAGGCAACACCCAAGTATGAGACTCGGCTTTTCATTGACGGAGAGTATGTGCACGCCAAAACCGGAAAGAAATTCCGAGTGTACAACCCCGCCACTGAGGAGGTTATTGCGGAAGTGGAAGAAGCCGGCCAGGAGGATGTCAACTGCGCTGTCGAAGCCGCTCGCCGAGCTTTCGATTCTGGCGAATGGTCAAAAATGGACGCTTTTGACCGGGGTCAAATAATCAAGAAGTTCGGAGATCTGATTGAACAGAACATCGAAGAGCTCGCGCTCATTGAGACCCTCAACAACGGGAAACCCTTGGTCAATGCCAAAACTGAAGACCTTCCCTTTACTGTAAAGTGCTACAGGTATTACGGCGGATGGTGTGACAAGATTAAGGGTTCGACCTTTGAAATGGCTGGACCTTACTTCGGCATGACCAAGAAGGAGCCTGTTGGAGTCGTGGGACAAATCATTCCCTGGAACTACCCGTTATTGATGCAAGCTTGGAAGATGGCACCTGCATTGGCGACTGGCTGCACAATCGTCATAAAGCCAGCCGAGCAGACCCCGCTCACTGCCTTGAAACTGGGAAAATTAATTAATGATGCTGGATTTCCCAAAGGAGTCATTAACATCATTTCTGGCGACGGCAAAACCGGAGCCTTCCTGACTCACCACCCAAATGTCGACAAGATCGCCTTCACTGGCTCCACGGAGGTGGGTTACAAGATCATGAAGGACTCCCACCAAAAGAATTTGAAGCGTATCACTCTCGAACTGGGAGGTAAATCAGCCAACATCATCTTCGAAGACGCCAAGCTGGACCTCGCTGTTCCTCAGGCCACAAGCATCTTCAACAACGCCGGTCAAAGCTGCATTGCGGGCAGCCGAACCTTCGTGCATGAAGCCATCTACGATGAATTCGTTAAGAGAGCGATCGCAGTCGCTAAAGGCATTAAGGTGGGAGATCCTTTGAACAAGGAGACCAATCAGGGCCCGCAAGTGTCGAAGGAACAGTTTGACAGGGTGATGGGCTACATTAAAAAAGGACAGGAAGAGGGCGCTGTTATCGTCACTGGTGGAAAGCGAGTCGGCGAAAAAGGCTTCTTTATTGAGCCAACTATCTTCATCGACGTCAAGGATAACATGACCATTGCCCGGGAAGAAATCTTCGGTCCGGTGATGTGCATCCTCAAGTTCAAATCGGAGGAGGAAGCCATTACTCGCGCTAACTCAAGCCAATACGGACTGGGAGCAGGCATCGTGACTGAAAGTGTGGAGCGTGCCATGAGAGTGATGACTCAGCTCAAGGCCGGCACCGTCTACGTGAACTGTTACGACTGGCAAGACACGACAACGCCCTTCGGCGGGTACAAGGACTCTGGCGTCGGCCGAGAGCTCGGAGAGGACGGTCTGAACACCTACTTGGAAACAAAAACGATAATCCTCAAAAAATGATGGAAATAAATTTACATAAGAAGGATAATTGATTCGGATGCCAGGGGCCTCTCAGTTTCCCATGCCGGGTTTATTAGCTATGGCAGTCCCGTTCATTATAATAAATCAATGAAAGAGCAGAACGCGTAGAAATGCGGTCACGTTCGTTGTATAAGCAAGTGCACCAACCACCTTTTTCAACTGGCGCCTCGGCAGAAGAATCTGCACTTCAGCCGCGAGATTCAAGCCAAGTTCTGTCCCAAACTCAACAAGTAACAGTCGACCGATCTTAGGGCGTTGCAAGTCCACGAGTCGGTGTTACCCGTCTTCAATTTCGATTAAAAGCACTACACGCGTGCCTTTCTGCTTCCCATTGATAAGGTACGCCGGAGTCCGAACTTAGGCCCAGTACACGGAGCAGGACGATCGCATCCACGAAGAACACGAGATTAAGGTTAAGGAGGCCCTCTACTCCGGATTTTCGATGGTAATGTCTGGCTGATTTAGTGGCTGCCAAAACCCAGCAGGAAGTACCGGTTTTGCGGAGTCTGCAAGTGCGACTACGAAGACTACATAAAGGTAACAATTCTAATGACGCAGCACATCCGGGAGAATAGCCACAAGCAGTGCATCCGCAGGAACAAATTCAACGGCTACATTTTGGAAGCAGCCGAAGAATTCAACAATTGTCCTCTCAAATCGACGCTCAGCGATGCCCCCACCGACGTTTCAAAAGCTACCATCAAGAAGCCCGAGGTCATTGATTTGGAGGGCGACGACGACGCTATCGTTGAGCGACCGCCGGCGAAACGCAGAAAAACCCAGTCTGCCTTCATCTACCCTCAGGAGCGGGTCGAACAGCAGAGGCAGCCCGTAGAGGAGCGTCCAGAATACTTCCAACTGACGCAGTACTCGCAGCCACCTCTCTCGTCTCCCGCAGACGTACTGCTAATGAAGCAGTACTTATGGAATAGTATGATGATGCAGATGATGATGGGTGGCCTGCCTACGTCTCCTTTCCCCTACCCGCAGGTCAACCCCATGTTGCAGTACTCTATGTACTACGCGCAAGCGATGCGAGAGTCATTTGCTCTGATGAATGCGTCGTATAATAATATATGAAGGAAGTCCTCCTCATTATTATCGGTTATGAACTTCATTGACCAGATAGTCGAATACATTCTGCGGCCCATGCGCTAGCAGTATCGCATCAACCGACTCGGTAGTGGGAGTGCTCATACAGGTCCCAAGGAGTTCAGCATTCACTCCGTGGTGAGTGGGCGTCCGCTCAACATCGAACGATTCGACGACACGCTTTTGAATAGGCACGGTAAGAGATTGCACTTCAGCATCTTTTAAATTCAGCAGCCAGCACAGTCGGGACAGCGTCCCTATGTGATCTACCTACACGCCAACAACGGCTGCCGACTGGAAGGTAGTCACTATAGTGCATGCAGGAATCACCTATCTGAAGGCTCTCCTCTAAACCGAACTAAACGTCGTGGTTTTCGACTGCACGGGGTCGGGAGTGTCCGACGGCGACTACGTTTCGTTGGGAGTGCGGGAAAGTGAAGACTTGGAGCACATCGTTGAATATCTCCTGCACCAAAGGAAGGCCAAAGACATCTGCCTGTGGGGTCGGAGCATGGGAGCAGTCACGGCGTTGTTGTTCGTCAGCAAGAGCCAACACAGAGAGCTAGTGAGGTGCTGTATATACGACAGTCCGTTCCGGAGTTTGAAGCGGCTGATAAAATAACTCGCTAGCGAAAAAACGGGGCTACCGCAGTTTGCATTTTCGCCGCTGGTGCCCATGATCGATGGGAGGATCCAGGAGAAGTGCGGTTGGAGCCTGAGTGAACTCAAACTCAAGGCGTATGTAGGAAGGATTACGACACCGGGCATGTTCATCACTTCCAAGAATGATAAGATGGTCAGTTGTGAGCACACCGAGAAGCTCTTCAACGGCTACCCCGCCTACAAGCAACTTGAGTACATCAAGGAGCAGCACCACTAAAACCGTCCGGACACGCTCGTCAATAAGTGCGTTGCCTTTCTTCGGCGAGGCATCGACATGAGGAAGACTCAGCAGAGCTGCCAATAGATGAAGCGCAAACTGCACAATATCTTCACGAGTGGCTCCTTGATAAGCTGCAAGAGCGTCAAGTCAACGGGCAAGCTGCTGGATCTCTCCAACAACGACGATGCTGAAAGTATCAGCAGTTTGTACTCCCATATTCCGAGCAGCGTATCCAACAAACCGGGGAAGGTCAGCGTTACTAGCCTGCGGAAGATGCTCGACGATGAAGAACGCTCGTCCGAATTCCACCACGAAGAAGTCAAGTTCGGTCCTGTCGAGAAGCCCAACACCACCCAGCCGATTATGCGGAAGGTTCTGCAGTCTGAGCCGAAGTGCATTAACCTGCAGCATCGCCCTAACATTCACAATAAGCTGATAGTGCAGAACCACCACCGCGTTCAACCTTAGTTTCCGGGAAAGGGCATTACCCTCGTATCGAAGCGAGCCTAAGTCTGATGATATTTGGTCAAGAATAGCGGTGAGGCTGGGTCTTCCTTCGAAGCGGTGTGTCAAACGAGCAATCACACTTAGCCAAATATATACCAAACAAAATTTATTCACGTACTTTATGGAACCCGCACAAAAGACATTTATTGTGGGCATTCGCAGGGAAGACAAGAGCGTTTGGGAGCGCCGGGCGGTCCTTGCACCGAAAGAGGTCAAGGAAATCAGCGAGAAGCACCCCGAAATCAAATTTGTATTCCAGCCTTCGCCGCTTCGCATCTTCTCTAACAACGAATACGAGCAGGCTGGTGCCAAGGCTTCCGAGGACTTGTCGGCCTGCGACCTGATCCTCGGAGTGAAGGAGGTGCCCGGCGAAAAGTTGCTGCCCGACCATACCTACATGTTCTTCTCGCACGTTATTAAGGTAGCATTGTGCTTACGTTAGGCTCAACCGCACAACATGCCGATGCTCGACCAGCTGCTCGAAAGGAAGGTGCGACTGATCGACTACGAAAAAATAGCCGATGAGAAGGGCAACCGACTGATTGCCTTCGGTGTATTCGCTGGAATCGCCGGCGCTATTGATTTTTTGGCTGGTTTCGGCCACTACCTGCTGCTGGCGGGCTACTCCACGCCGTTCCTCAACATCAACTACAGCTACAAGTATTTCGAGCTGGAGGATGCCTACGCCAGCATCAAGATCGTTTCGGAGAGGCTTATCAATAAGCAGATTGACGAATCCCTCCGACCGTTGATCTTCGGCATCACTGGGCGCGGACGTACTGCTCAAGGTGTACTCAAAGTACTGGGCAACTTCAAAACCAAAACCATTCACCCAGATGTGATGGAAAAGCTCGTAGCTAATCCCAAAGACCCCGCCCACGCCACCACTATCTACCTCACCACGATCAACACGGAAGACGTGACTGTACCTCGTGACGAGAGCCGCACTTTCGACAAGGATCACTACTACAAGAACCCGTCGGAGTACAAGAACGTATTCAGCAAGAAGTACCTGCCCTACATCAGCTGCCTCTTCCACTGCATCTTCTGGGACACCAAGTACCCCCGCTACATCAAAAACAAGCACCTTAAGAAGCTGGCTAACTCCAACCGATTGAGGCTGTTTGGTATCTGCGATGTTACGTGCGACGCTGACGGTTCGATTGAATGCCTCAAGAAGTTCACGAGTCCTGATCGACCGTTCTTCTTCTACGATGCTGACACAGAGGAGGAAAGCTACTACTTCGAGTATAAAAAGAATCGCATCATGTACCTAGCGCTGGACTACCTCCCCAGCGAGCTCAGCTACGACGCAAGTACGCGATTTGTTACTCAGCTATGTACTTCTCGAGTATCCTCAAGAAGTGGATTCCAAACATTTGCCATAGCGACAAGAGCAAGCCGCTGGCATAGCAGGGTCTGCTTCCAGAGCTGGAGCGAGCAGTCATTACATTCAACGGTGAGCTCACTCCCAACTTCAAGTACATTATCGGTCTTCGCGAAAGTCGCGAAGAACTGAGCAAGACAACGAAGTCGATGATCAAGCAGAAGGAGTTGGTACGCAACAAAAAGGAAGAGAAGGACGAGGACGATCTGAAGGCATCAACTATCCAGAAGAAGACATTGGACAAGGGCGTCGTTAACGTGCAGCCCACAGCGATTGACTTCTCGGCCGACGCCAATTGATAAGCTCTTTATAAGCAGAACCACATTTGAGTGCCTAAGAATCACTTTTTGTTGGGTACAGTCTTGTTCTGTCCGGTGTACTTCTTGGGGTCGTTGCGCGATAGCAGCTTCTGGTCCCTACAGCCTTTGCCACCTTCCCAATGCCCTGACTTTTCTGTCCCCTTAACGAGCTCCTTCTTGCATCTGCGACACACACTGTCGTAGGGTTGTTCGCTGCATCATCCCAAGTATTACTAACTGCACATGCCGCAGATCATAACATCTGCCCTATCGTAGTCGTGCTTTTCTGTGTTGGCTTCGTGGCAACGGTCACAGGGGAAAGCCCGGCCACAACAAGCAAACCTTAGCCATCTGAAACTGAACTTGTAGTGCTAGCAGGTGCCTTTGCTTGGCAGCTCCGTATCCAACTTGAACCTCGTTCCTCCAGTCTCCTTCTGCTTCTCCATTTTGGGTCTCTGACGTTCTTGTTGCAGCAACTCGGGCCGATCCACAAAGATGCCATAGTATTGCACGAAGTACTCACGGAAGCAGTCGAAACACTTCACGATTTTCTTAACGCCGCTGAGGCTGAGCTGGTCATTGATAATTACGTTCTCACAGATGCAATTGACCTTCCACAGCACGGCTCCCACGTCTTCGATTTTAGCGTTGATGCAGCCCATTTCTGCTACGCGACCGTTACTGTTGCGGAGCATGATGTGCCGCTTGATGTAGATTGTGATAATTTCTTTGCACTTGCTGCATTTGATGCGCGACATCAGTATAAGCGAGCGTCGGCGTTTAGCCTTGACGATGTAAGTAATCATTGCTGAGCAAAAGCATTGCAGATGCACCAACAGTTCTTCAGCCAGCAACGATTCACAGTTGGTTTCGAGGGTTTGCACGCTTAATACGCTGGTCAGTTCGATCTCAGGGACAATCTCCTGCTCTTTTGGTTCATTGGCAATCCCGTTTTTTTATTCCTCTTTAGACTATTCTCGTTTCACCACTTCATCGCGGTACTTTTGAAACTGGACGTCTCCGCTGTCCTCGGCTGCTGTTGGTTTAGGAACCTCTTGCGCAACTGGTGGCTTCTTGATTACAGGCCTAGGTCTTTCGACCTCTTTTTCTTCTTCACTATCCATATCCTCGCATCCTCCATCAAACTAGAACTGAAGGTCTTTCTCGTTGAAACGTTTATTCTCCAGAATAAAGTCGACTTGCTCGCACACCTTCTCGAAGTAGTTCTCAAGGTACTTCAGAGTATCGTAGACCGAGCGTGTCTTCAAAAGTGCTTGAAATTGCCAGTTAAGCTCTTGTCGGAAATACTCAGGAATTGATTTGTTGACTATCTCCAAGTTCTTTGGATGGAGGTTGCCTGTGAGTTCCAGGCAGCGCTCGGGTATATCGAAGTTAAGCTTCATCTCTTTGTTGTCCACAATGGGCGACAATTTCAGCGAAAACATATTCGCGTCCTCTGATAGCACCTTGAAGGAGTACTGATATCTGCGCATGATTGGTGCTTGCTACTTGAGTAAAGGATCAGTGAGTTCCTTGAGATACTCCATATACGGCTTTTGGTAGATCTCTCTGTTGATCCTTTCGGTGTTCTCCTTCCCTTCGGGGGTTTTGGATAGGTCCACGAAGCTAACTAGAATCTTTCGGGCGTAATTGACGATGGGCTCTTCTGCTTTCTGTTTGTCTGCTTTCACTTCTGTTGGCTAACTTTACTTCTTGACGTCCTTCTGCACCTTTGTCACTCCCAGCAGAGCATTTATTGTATTAATCTTTTACATCCTATTGACGTCGCTCTCTACCTCTTGCTTTTCTTATTGCACTACCTCTTTTGGCACTTCTCGCTTCTCTTCCCTCGGCTTCCTCACTTCCCTCTCGTCTAAGTCAAAAGGCTCCTTTTCTGCCCTCTTAGGAGCATGGTAAAAATTGCAGTTGTTGCCGAACTTACAATAGCCCTAAGCGAAGAACTTGCAGGGCGCCCTCTGCTCTTTCTTGTGCAAGTAAGGACAGTTGCCCTTAAGCTTGCAGTTGCCCTTCTGAAAATACCTGCAGATGCCGGCTTTCTCCATAGTCGCTTCTGCGATGTCTTTAATTATGAATAGAAAAGGCAACTCCAAAGGCAAGCACGAGTCAGCTATAAATTCAGCTGCTCTGCAGGACCACCTCATGCGGAAGGGCAACTACAGAATCGATCCTCTGCCGTTTGAAAAGTCAGTATTTCGCCCTGCCATCAAGACAGCAAATTCATCATCGATCACGACTGTTGTGAGCCGAAGCAAGCCCAGTCCTGAACTGAGTCTGCCACCAATTAAAAAACCAGAAGCAAAGACCAGTAGCATCCTACCCTATGAGGCAGAGTAAGTCAAGAAGCTCAAGGAACTGGCAAGCGAGGAAGTGAAATTTCATCAGTACAAGCAAAAGCTGACTCTAGCAGAAAGGCTGGGTATTATTTCAGCGCCTCCTCCCCCGCTCTCAGCAGCTGAATGGGAGAAGATCTAGGAAATGAGCAAGAAACGAAAGGATTCTGAAAACGTCTGTAGCATATGCCTGGAAGACTTTCGGTTGACTCCTCAGACTATCCTGTCTTGCAGCCATGTTTTCCATATGAACTGCTTACAGTCTTTCGAAAGACACAACAAGACAGCAGCCTGCCCAATCTGCAGAAGGAAGGACTATGAAAAGAAAGTGATCGACGAAGGAATACGACTCTTCACGATGAAGTGCATCATTCGCATTCAGTCGAACATCAGAGGCTCCAGATGTCGAAAGCAACTCTACGAGAGGCTTATTAAGGAAGGATACAAGGCAACTTCTAAGCTTTTCGGTCGTCGACTGCTTGCGTATAAAATGTGGCGACTGTCGAGCAAGCTTCACGAACGCACCAAAGCAAACCAACAAGCCTACAATAAGCTGATGGCAAACATCGAAAAGTAATTCAAGGAAAACAACGAACAGCTCTTTGAAGACCTGGTGGAGTATCAGCGTCGCAAGATGTAAGGATGCTCTAATCTAGAAACAACACCGAAGAGCTCAACGACTACCTTCGAAAGGCGCATATCGCCAACCATCCCGAGGAAACCGTGAAGAAGGAAGACGAAGAGAAGCAGTGGCTCGCCACAAGGGACACCGCAATGAAGCGGACAGACCACACCTGTTCAATTTGTTTGGCTGGGCTTTTCCCTCGGCCGGTATACCTGCTATCCTGCAGCCACATGTTCCACGTAAGCTGTATCAACAGCTTCGAGAGGTACTCTCAGCCCAACAACCTCTGCCCTTGTTGCCGTAGCCGTTATCAAAAGCGTGTTCTTCAAGTCCAGGCCTGAAGAAATGAATACTACTGCCTGTTTGTGTTCTATAATTATACCTCGCTATTCTTCAATACTTTCCAGAATATAATAGTATAATAATCAGGGGGCTTGCTGAACGTTTACGATGGGCATAGCCATGACTGACTGTCGCTGCACTCGTTTGCCAAGCGACCGCAATATTGACACCACTTCCTCGTAGTTGGGATTCTGCTCGATTCTATAAGAAGTAACGAAGTCCTTTTAGCCTCCAGGAGTGAACTCCATGTTGTTCTGCAGCATCACAGTTGGAAGTTTGTCCTTTGAGCACATCTTAACAAGCGAAATGATCGAATCAACGAAGAAGGTTTTGAGCACGTAGCAGAGCAAGACGAATGCTAACACACACGTCAAGAGCCAGTTCAGTGCGCATCGGGTAATCAGCGTTGATATGATGCTTGCAGTACCAGTTGAAAGGGTAGCTGCCAGCGTGTTAACTGTTGCGATAGAATTCGCCAGAGGGAAGATCTCGGTGTTACCGTATGCATAGATGGAGAAGCAGAGGTGTAGAATAACTGCCCAGTAGAGAACGCCGGTGACTTTCGAGTTGAGACTCTCGTCGAAGGTGGGTGTAATCTTACAGAAACGAATGAAGTAGTACTTCCAGAAGAAGTAGCGAGTCAGGAGAGCAACACCACCAATAAAGAGGAGTATTGGGACAGGGCCACAGAGCGCAACCGAGACGAATACAATCATAAGGATGTTGGCGTAGTAGTCTTCGAATGCGAACTCCTTTCCTTCTATGGCCTTTTCCATTCGTCTTTGCAGGCGTTCTTTTTTGGCGTTGCATTCTTCTATTGTTTCTCCGAGGAGTAGCAAGATGGGCTGGAAGATATGCGGAATGAGACTCAGAACGACCCAGTTAATGACGATTTGATAGCCGATGTCAGCGTACCAGACCCTCGTGAAATCTTTGTATTCCACGATGGAGTTGGCATTGCTGAGGAGGTACTCGTTGGTAACGAACATAGTGATGACGGATTTAAAGCTGATGTTGTAGATGTTGGCCTTCAGCAGGAACGTAATCACAAACGTCGTGAAGGTGTAGGTCAGGAACAAGTTGATGATCAGCGAGGATACTTGTTGATTGTAAGACTCGTATCGCTGGAACTTCGCCAGGAACTACAGGAACAGTTTCAAGAGGGACTTGATGATTATTACACTCACAGAAATGGCGATGGTAATGCCCAGGGTCGAATAGTAGTTGAGCAGGTAAGTCTGGCACAGTGCCAGAAGGGTGTTGCTTTGGAAGACGTCAGTAGGATTCTGGCCAAGGCACCATGCCTGTGTGATGTTGGCATTGTTGGCAGCCACCACCGAACTGTAAGTGTAGCCGGTTGTGTCGACGCTAGACGTTTGGGACTGCGGGGTGAGAATATTGAGCAGGGATATGACGAGAAAGCCTAGGAATAGTGCCACTATGACCAACACAGACTGTAAGATCCAGCGAACAAACCTCGAGCACGGGGTGATATGCACATTTTCCCAGATGATACTGCCCGGCTGGATCTTGCACTCCTTGATCCTCAGCAACTGGCCGCAGCAGTAGAGATTATCTGGGATGGTCCTTCCACAGGGCATTCCTTTTGTTGTTTTCTCCAAGTGATACTGCACGAGTTGCTTCCGATCGGCGATTCGCTTGAAAGTGAGGAAGAACTTGACCGTGGATGAGCGGTTTTAGGTGAGTTCTGATGTTAGTCTCTTGTAGAGCTCCTCTAGCTTCTTTTGAGCTTCTTCTATTTTCTTTCCGCATGGTTGGTCTTCCAGTTGTTCCAGACGCAGCTCGAATGTAGTCTCGCTGATCTTCTTAGCAATCGCGATGGACTAGTCGTAGGTTTTGACTTAGGCGATCTCCTGTATCTCTCCGAACTCCTTTAGAGCGAATCGTAACTCGTCGCTGAAAATCTTATTGTTGCCGATCTCGATCGTGAAGTAGCTCGGCAGCTGGTTCTCCTTCTTCATCTCCTCTACGATTTGTTGTGAACGACGTTCCCAATGCAGAAGGAATAGGAAGAAGACCAGCGAATAAACGGCATCAGGTATTATAGTAAGGTAGTTGTGAAGCTGGAAGTAGTCGTTGGTGGCTGTGAGCGGCTGGTTGGCCACAGAGAATTGCATGAAATAGATCTTGCTGGAGGCTGCTCCCACAGACTTGAGACCGCCTCCCATGTAGTTGCTGACCATTTGAGGCACCGCCAGCAGCGTCATCACCATCAGCAGGATGCCCAGGTTGCGGGTGAACACAAAGAACAAGTACGTTCCCGGGCCGTACTGCTTAAAGAATTCGAGGTTAACCGAGTAAGGCACTGGCTATCCGTTTTGGTAACGATTGCATTGGCGCTTCTTCTTAGCGAGTGCTGTTTCCCAATTGGCCTTTTCGAAGCCTGGGTCGGTACGAATGTAAGAGGGGCGGCGGATGCCAACCGCACTTTGCTCTTCCTACGGAAGAATCATTTGCAATTATATGACTTCTTTTTGCGAGAAGAAAATTTATTCGTCGGGTTTCTTCCATAATGGAAATTCATTAGCAGTGGTAGGTACAGACCTACAAGCTCACTTGAGGTGAATAGGCGTTAATTCAACAGCTTCGTTAGCTGCGACAGTAATAACATTCAGATATTCAACTGCTCAATAACAGTTCTGGTGAGAAGAAATTATGCGTAATTAGCGTGTCTGATTAATTAATTTGAATGTCCTCATCGCTGCAGACCTCCCCAGTCGAAAGGACAATCGCTAATACTTCTCGGGGTTACAACTCCGAGCAGAAGAAGCGATGCCTGGACCACATCAGCAACAGTGTTCGGGAGAAATACCCCCGCCACGACATCGAACTGAAGGAACTCAAATAGCAGCTCGTGAGGGAGCAGATGCGCAACGCCGACAAATGCCTCGAGATTGCCGAGCTCCACCAAGCAAATACTCGGCTTCGCGCAGAGCTTAGCATGGACATGCAGTTAGTAGAGGAGGTGCAGCTTCACATGATGGCAATGATTATGGAGTCATCACAGTTGTACTCCGACATGTCTTCTTTCTCCGAAGAAGAAAAGGACAATGCTGACCAAGAGGTTGGTGAAATTATGGGTGGTTCAGTGGTGAGCAAGATGGAGGTCAATCATCGTCCGGTCGAAATTGGAGGGGAAGTGGTTTCATATTCGTCCCAACAAAAGCTCTCTCACCATGACGATAAAATGGGAGTCAATCCCTTCCTGAAAGCGCTCAGCCCCAACCCAGAGGATCGATTTGCGCAGAAGGCACAGCACGAAAATCCGAACGATCAGCCAGCACCTTCCATTCAACAGAAAGAGTCGTCCTGATATCAGTTACTTCTTGGATTGGCTCGTGATTGTCATTTAAATAGCCGTATTTTGCTTTAGCCTTTTTCTTTATATTACGACGAGAAGAAAGCTGTGCACGGTGAGGGACTGTGGGTAGTGATCGGATAGACATGTCAGTGTTGGAGTTCTCACGTGTTCACGTCTAATATGTTATCGTTCATAGTTTCGAGTTAGAAACGAATATATGGTAATTACGCACCGAAATCATCGCCGCAGTAGGAAAAGGCGTTCGTAGACAAACGCTCTACAACCACAGAAGTGTAGGCGAATTGTTAGGCTGATTTCCGTTCTCCTGCCCGGTTCCGACGCTTGATAGCAGAATCAAAATTTGTGGCTGAAACTCTTAGAACAGCAGACAAAGGCCTCCGGCCGGTTCACAATTAAAACAAACTCGATTTCCTCGGTCGTTTGGTACTCCTCTTTGATTGCGGGGATATTTAAGAAAATGTCGTTGGGTGGCCTAGTCGAAGCGCCGCAGCTGATACTGTCCGGTGTTCGAAATCGAATCCCAATTTAAATTTACGCAGGTCGCCCACAGCTGCAGATGTGATTTGCAACATTAGCCAAAATTGAGTAGTAACATAATATCACGATTCACAGCTGGGCTGTTCTTCTTCGAAGAAGATTCGAAGTCAGTGGAAGGGAGCCCAGGGAGAGCTGGGGCATCTTCAGTGACTCCTTCTTGCTCCGAATGAATTCCTCGTGGCACTGGGAGGGGTCTCCCTTCACAATATTCTTCTGGGCGAACCATTCGAAGATGTCGTCCAGGTCCTCCTCGAAATCCTCCGAGTTGTTGCTTTCGAGAGTGCCCGAAGACGCCGTGGAATCCGCCTTCGCCCTGAACTCCAGTTCACGTCGGTTCAGTTTGTTGTTCATCGTTGATTTGCTGAATTTATATTGATTATATAGCTCAAAGTTCACTAGCGCTCAAATACCCGTCGCTCGTCGCCATCAGTGGCCACCATTTAACGTCGAATCGATGGGAGATCTTCACAAGAGGAGAGTATGACCGATCGTCATTTTACCATTGCACCGGGTTTTATCGATTTTCCTTCACTTCTCTTAACCCTGTATAAGTGAGGCGAATATGTTGTCGTTATCTTTCGCCGCTGTCCGGGTTGGATTGTCAACATCCTTCAAATAATTTTCTCATGAAACCCCGCTTTATTTTGATAAATGATGTCAACAAGCATAACGTCATCGGCCATGCGTCGGCTAAAAATGAGCGCAGCCGATCAACGCAGAACAACGCCTACTCATAAACCGATCTCCTTGCATAACCTCCGTTTGCAAATTAATAAACTCATTTCGCAAGACTCATAGCTTATCGCATAGCAAACGCAGCTCTCTTCTTTGAATGTTTGCGATACATTGACGTTGATTCTCATGCAATTCAGCCACAGCATCCAAGTTGGCGGCGCGGAACATCATGAAAGAGCACATTTCGAAGTCTACGCGCAAAAATAATCTGAAGTTTGGATAGAGAGAGAGGTCAAATTTGTTTGACGTGTTCATGTTCTCACTTCTCGGATGAGTTCGTCGACTGTCTTGTTGTTGGTGCTTTTGACCAGTCGACGGCCTTTCCGTTTCGTTTTGAGTTCAATTGACCTTTGGATGCTGAGTTTCACGAGTCTTCCCTCTTTCTTGAACCATTCGTCGGAGAGTTTGACCTTTGAGCCGCTGATCCGACCCAACATATCGATCTATTCTTCTGCTTCGTGCTTTTTGTCGCCCTTCCACTCGATTGGAGTTGCGTGATCGTTGTACTGCTCTACGTCTGGCGCGATCGATTTGATCCGCTCACAGAGGGACATTGACTTCTCCTGCAGCTGCTGGTACTGCGTAATTGAGGATTGAGGGCGAGGTTTCGACCTACCTATCACTGAAGTCGTCTGCTGCTGACGGCTGAGGATATTCGACTGAGTCCAGGAGGGCTTGAAAACATACTCCTTGTCAACGTTATCGGTTTTGTACCTGCGAAGTCCTTCGCTCGTTTGGGGCTTTCCCGCCATGGCTATGATTGCAGCTTCGGTAACAGTCATGCCGTTGAACTCAGATTCAGGCGGCTCAGTTAACAGGCGAATGTGGTCCCTCACCGGGTAAATTTCGGATTTTGTCATATCGAAAGTCTTGGCCGAACGCCAATTATTGGTTTGATTCTTCGACGAACGCTAGAAACAGACGGTTATGGGCCTGTCGTCTGGCTGCGTTGCTATACGATCAGAACGAATGGTTTTCCGCTGCTGCCTGGTCTTGATGTAGTTAAGGGCATGCCTGAGTCTCTTATAGTCGGTGAAGTGGGTGCGAGGACGCATAATATCGGCGGTTCGTTCGGCGAGGTAGTGCTCGTGGAGCTGGTCTCCGATGTAGTCGCTGACCTTGAACGTGACTGTTCGATTGGCGGTGCGCAGCGGACTCTGCAGCATTATATGCGGGAATAAATATTAAGGAATATACGTTTTCCAACCAGAAGCAAATTGAAACTTCCTGGGTGACACACCGGATTTTATCAAAACACCATTTAGCATTTTGAGCAAATAGTATTTGAAAACAAACTTGAGATCGGAGATTTGTGGCCGACTGGGCTTGGTGAGCGTGTTTATTCGTCTGGCTTCAATAGCATTGTTTAAAATAAGATTTGTCGTGGGGCATGACCGATAAGTCGTCAGAGAAGTCAGAATCGATGCTTCAGCAGGAGTTCTCGATTCCTGCAGTTGCCAGGAGATATAAACGGCAATGTCGCATTATACTGGTCCTTGCGATTGCACTTGGATGCGCAGCACTCGCCCTAGCAGTGGTCTTCACCGTACAAATCGGGTGACTCTTAGATCAAAATCATCGAGCTCCAGCAGGTGCAGCAGGACAAAGACAACGTAGTGATGATGCAATTTAGCTGCAGAAAGAATACGATGCGTTAAAGCTGACCCAGCAACAACGAGAAGACCAGCTCTATTGGAGCAAGGAGCTACAGCTAAACGGAATGAGCTTAAAAAGTCTAACACTTATATCGACTTCGGCTGCCGAATTAAATGCCAAACAGCCAGTCGTAAAGGAGCTCAACCTGTCTTCGAATACCCTTGCAAACTTCAGCGGAAATACCATTCCCGGCCTGCAGCAGCTTGACATAAGTATACAGAGGCTAAGCCAGGTGGAAACCCGCTGCTTTAAGAGTTCAGCTGGAATGTTCTTACCAGTCTCCAAACGCTAACAAAGGGTAATTGCTGAATAAAGTAGATATCTACCTCAAACGCATCGTCAACAATCAACTCGGAATGATCTCCCTCAACGCTTCTGGCCGCCTTTAGTTCTTCGATCAGAATATACTACCAGCTTTAACATAAGCAACTTTCGGTCAGTACCTCCAGTCGCTTGATGGAAACAGGTTTCCTCGGCTTCAACTGCTCGATATTGATTACTGCTAAAGTCTCACCGTCTTTTCAAACAATGAGATTCCGATCCTCAAATAGCTTTCGGTTTATCCCTTATAAAGATCACAGTTGGCTTTCGCAAATAACAACCTGCAAGCAGTTGAAGATCTAATTTTAGCGCCTTACGTTCCAATTACCTTCCAAAACAACACACTGCCTTCCCTAAAATCACTCCTCCTCATTGGCAATCTTTCAGTCATGCCTCCGCAATTGCTCAACAGCGGTGTCCCCAAACTCATCAACCTCCTTCTTGACGAAAATCTCTTCACTAATTTCAGTAACACAGCACTATAGGCTCAACTCCTTTTGCTTTCTCTCTCCTACAACAAAATCACGAACATCAGCGATCGGAACTTCAGCTTCCTTCAAAAACTCTATGTTGATAACAATCCGCTTCAGGTATTCCTCAGCAACCGGCTTCCAAACGCCTGGTACCTTAACCTCGTCAACTGCAGTCTGACGAACTCCTTCTCAGCAACCAACTACCTGCCTCTAGTCGAGGATCTCTATCTCAGTGGCAACCAGCTGACTTCATTTGAATGTATTGGTAAAACCACTCTGTGGATTTTGCTGTTGGGTAGCCACTGTTTTACGCAGACAACAACAATTTCGACGACACAATAGTCGACACGCTAATAGCATGTGACTTTAAGACTCTCGTGGTGCTGACCTTAGGTAAGAGAATTGATATTTAGACCACAACAAAATTGTAGACAAAGCCACTGCCAAAAGCAGACTCCAACTAAAGTACAAGACGCTGACCACCATTACTGTCTGATTTATTGCCTGGAATGTCTTTCTCTCGGTTGTTGCATGCATACGAGAGTATTCAAATTATTTAAGATGTATTGGTCAAAGATGGAGAAATATCATCAGACAATATCGTAAGATTGAGTGCAGACTGCTGAACCAATAAATTAATTCGCAGTCGACAATAAGCACATAAAACTCTTCTATGATGGACAACGGAGGAGCTATTCGTTAAAGCATAAGAAGCGGTAACGCTTCAGAACTTGAAAACAACCTCGTCGCGAACAACAGATCTCCAATGCTTAAGGGAATGCGCAAGTTCGTCGAGAACTATCTGCTGTCGCACCCTCCCATAACGGACAGTGAAATCGAACAGCGTGTGGTGCATCTAGATGATCAACCCGATTCAAAAGATAAGAGCGATGCTGGTATCGAATTACTCCTCAAGCGAACGTTGTACTTTCGGGAGTTGCTGTTCGCGCAAACTCTCAAGTTTCAGGAAGTTATTGACTGCCTAGCGCCGTATACTCGCATCCTTAGTTTTCGGGCAGGAGACGTCATTACAGTCACGGGTGAGCTACGCACCCACGTCTTTTGGTTGTTGCAGGGGGAAGTGTACCTATTTATACCCACAAGCAGAGAATCCTTCTAACAGAGCGTCAAACTACATAATCCCAAACGTACATAGTAGTCCACGTAGTGATTCGCCATCGGAATAAAACCAAAGTGAAACCTCGTCGGCGCAAGCGCCTATTTTCTTCAACGAAACTCATACAAAGCGAAGCATAAAGGGACGATGAGAGGCAGCTCACCCTATTCCAAGCCTACGACGTGTTTCGCAACGAAGAGTATGCGTCCGAATTGACGAATCCTCATACTTACAAGCAGCTCCTGAGCTAGTCGCTCCGGATATCGAATCAACCAGCAGAGTGGCATCTCGATGGACTGTACGACGACTGTATTTCGGTTTGCAAAAGGGCTACCACATGTTTAGTCGCCCCGATTGAGGCCTTCCAAGCAATAAACGAGCACCTCAAATAAAACAAGAAGAAAGAGCTGATTCGGACGCTTCTGGACACATTCTTGAATGTGCTTTCATACGAGGATGCTGAGCATTATGTCGAGAAGGATCTGCATAAGCACTCGGTGAAGCTCTACAGGAAGGAAGCGCTCCATATGGAGAGCAACGGCTATTATCTTGTACTGGATGGATATGTGGATGTGTATTTGGGGCATCAACAGAAGGAACCTGGGAGGTCTGCTGAGCAGGAAGCCTATATTGTTGCATTCTAAAAGTAGCATGTGCAATATACCAAGCTGTGCGAAGCCAAGAAAGGAGACATCATACTCAATAGTTCAGAGTTGCCTCCATTGGTCAAGTTCACTGCATCCAACAGCCACCAAGCTAGGTTGCTTCGCCTCAACAGTTACTGGCTCTCCATTCACACAAAAAAGTACTAGTAGTTTGGTGGAATCGTTCAGAAACTATGTGTTCCCATACAAATTTTAATCGCGAAAACTCTGAGCAAGAAAGAGAAGTCAGAGAAGATCTTCTCTTCAACCAAGCAAAGCCGCTCGCAAGCCCACAGCATTAAATCTAAAAGATCGATCGAATAAATTGAACTTATCGAAAGCCTAAAGATCCCTCTGATCCAAACAAGGAGGCTCAGCGAGAGCAAGATATATTTCAAAGGAGAGGTGGAACAGAGCCGGGAAAGCATCAACATCCGCGTGTATTAGAAGGAGGGAAACGGCTCTAAGGTCATCCGAAAAAAAAACCTGTTGGGGAATCTGACAAACCGTGAACTCTGCGATCGATTGGGGATACTGAGCGACTTTCAGATTACTGAAGCCAATAAGCAGCTGCTTCAGGCCAGAAGGAAGCGGTAGCCTAAACAGAAGAACGGTCGGGGAGGCTCGGAATTCTCGCCTCCGCTCAAACAGAGGAAGCTTTCGCTGCCTCGCCTTCCTGAAAGACCGAAATTATTTTCAAAACGATTCCAACACCTCTATGACTGTAAGTGATATTACACTTGAAATTTTGTATACCGAGTTAAATCACGAAATTTCTTTGTGAGTTGACACGTCCTGGATCTGCTGCGTCGGGATTTCAACTCCTCCCAAATCGCTATAAATTATCATGAAGTTCGATCCGTCTGCAGTAGACGATCCTTCTGTATCAGGTTCTTTTTTGAGTTTATCAAGACGAGCTTTCCTAGAAGTGAGAAATACAATTAATATCTCGTGGGAAACTTGAAGACTGACTGTTGCTAATGCGAAAACAATTACAGCAGTGGTAGACCTAGAGTTTATCAAACAGAGGGTGACTATCTCAAACAATGCTGTCAGACCTTTCATATATTCGAATGCAAGAAAATCCCTCAAAAACCTTTTTCTTGTGATGATGTAGATGACTGCCCGACCAGCAAAGACTAGAATGAGGCAGAGAAAGGCATCCGAGAATATCGAAAAGGCAATGATGAGCGAAGCAACGATGGCACTCACGAATTCGCACACGTTTTAGATGCGGTTGACATTTGCAGCGATTTCTTAGTATCCCTGCCAAATCGTTACTGTGATGTACGCGACAAGAATTATTACGCTCAATGCCAGACTGATTGACTTGAACTGAATTATCTCCGGTTAGTTTAGAATGCGCCTCCCACCCCAATTACGAATGTTGATGATTGCGAAAAAGATGAGAGGGTACATGCAAGTTTTGTAGAAGAACTATAGGATACGATACACGCTTTTCTTCGCTGAGTGGCTCAACTGGTTTACACAAGGAACATTTCTGAGACGAGAATATTCTTTGAGAAAGTAGATCAGTCGAAGAAAGAAGATTAAGATAGCAGCGACGAGAGCGATTAGCAGTGTTATGTCGGCCACCCGAAAGATATTGCTGTCGCGTGCAAAGTAAGCGAAGTTACCTGAAGAAGACTCTAGATACCCAGATGGAATATTGATGGTGGACTCTCGTCGATATCCACATTGGTAGTAAGCTACTTTCATCGGAAACAGGACTGGCGGCATTTGAGTAGCCATATCAAGAGTGAAGGATAGTAATGCTAGAGTTTGCATGAAGAAAGACAACTGATTATGTTTGAAGCCGAAGAAGTAAAGCACCAGTCCAATTACGACAAACACCGTAGTGACAATCCAGGTAGCGATGTTGCCGGCGTTTCGTTAAGAGTTCACTTCCGAGTCTGCATAAATATTTTACTGCGCAATGAAGTTGCTTTCCTCAATTCCTTGAAAGTCGCCGACCTGGTCGCTTCCTGCGATTTACTTAAGGCTGCGTCGCGTGTAGTTGATCATCGTGTATTTCAGGTAAATGAGCTGATTGACGAAATGAACGTCAGGATTCGCAAGGATCACTTCTAATACGTCGTTGCCGAGCTTTTAGAAGCTGCTAACGGTGAGGGTGGTGGGGGTTGCTGGCGTTTAAGGAGCAAAAGTGTAAACGGAATACAGCTCTGCCGAAACGCTCTTAGGCAAGCTATAATTCGCACTCTGACCTCCTAGACGAACATGAATATAGATGCCCTTCCAGAATTGAGAGACCACCAAGTTTGAAGGGTCAGTTTCTTTCCGACAGAGGGTCCCATTACTGGTTGAAGTTAGTGAGTATCCATTGGGATTGCACTGTTGACAAGACGAATTGGTACCGCAAGAGACACACCCTTACATCGCCTCGCTGCAATTTTTGCATATTCCGAAGTTACCTGTATCATAGAAGCTAGGGGGACACACACATGCAGTTCCCTGATTCGTAAGCACTCTTGTTTATCCGCACGTTGTACAAACTCCTCCACTCGTCCAACCGACACAATAATTTGGAACGCAGTACGCGATCTCGATGCTTGCCTACATGAACCCATCCAGACAGGTGCAAGCATTGTCATTAACATCTCGGTTGACGTTTTTTCTGCAGTCTTAACAGTATAGTTGTGAGATCGTCGTGTTGTAACCGCACTCGTTACAATGAATGGGACAGTTTATACAAACGCCAGAATAAGATGTGGTTCTGTTTGGACAGCCACACATTCCGTTTCCTATGTCCACATATCCCTTGTTACAGACACAGTCAGTCCCCTAAAGATGGCGATTTGTGGATTCATCGCATGTTACGCAACCGCTTTGATCGCATGTCTTGCACTTCAACTGACAGCAGAATTCCTCGACTGGACTGAGTTCCTTGTATCCAGTTATGCATGGACAACCATTCTCGTGAGCATTCATACGATTGACTTCAGATCTACACGATATGCACTTAACCAGTCCACTGCTGCTGAGCCCACACATATGGCAATTTTTGGGACAGCTAATACAAGAATTAGTCGAGTTCTAATAATACATTGTGATGGCGCACATGCAGACTCCTTCGATATTCGTAAAGTTAAAATTGTTGCACACACATTTGTGGTCGACAAGTGTCGAGTCATTGTTACAGCTCAAGCAGCCCAGCACATCGCAAGAAGCGCAAGTCGAACAAAGCACACATTCGCCGTTGACGACTTTGTGGTTTGATGAGCAATACGTGCAGGAACCGTTAGTCAGGAAAGCAGATTGAAGACACGGACAGATATTCATACGCTTGTACTGAATGATGAAGCGAAGAGCATTGGGCTCGCAGCTCGAGCAACCGTTCTAATCACATATGCAACCAGCTGGACACGCAAAACATGAGTTATTAAAGAGGTCGAAGTAGTAGAAAGTGGAATTGAGAATGGACTTACATTGACACCTTCCGTCGGCAAGCTCGTAGGGATCGCTGCAAACACAAGAAGAACTGTCGTTGAAATCGATTTGACGATATGGAAAGGTGCATTGGCAACTTGCTCCAGAGACATCGGAAAAGCCTTCATTGCACGGGCACGTGAAATAGATCCCATCTGTCAGGATGGTTCGCATTGCTGACGAATTGCAGCTGAAGCAGCCTAACTGTGATGAGCAGTTGCAATCGATTGGACACAGAAGACATTTTCTGCTGTCGCTGAAATTCGTGTATACGTTGAGAGTGCTATTGCAGACGCACGAAGCTGTCTCATTCTAGAAGTACGAGTAAGGCGGACACACGCACTGGTTGTTCACTAGAATGGCGCTATAATGACAAACAGAACATATATAGTGCACTGTTCTGTTGATTGTTGTGATATTGATTGCTCGAAGAGTCGAATTGTTGCATAGAGCGCATCCACTTGTGTTACACGTGCATCCGCTGGGGCATCCGTTACATGTAGCCTGGTCAGGGTTATAGTAGAACTCGGCAGGATATGCTTCGCTCAGACACACACATGACATTGAAGTATTGCTTGTTTGCAGGTAGTATGGTTCTTAGCAAATACACAATCCGGAGTGCTCGACGTAGGGGGAAGCACAAGGACATCCCGCCGCGACAATCTAGCGATTAACGCTACTAAAGCAAGAATAGCATCCGTAGTTAGAGCATTGGCATCCGGTCGGGCAAACAGTGCACACTTATTTATACTCGTTGTACAGGGTAGGGTATAGTTTTGAGTTGCAAGCGCATATTTTTTAGGTTGAGTCGCGTAAGTAAGCGTCGAGATGTAAAGGGTCCAGACACGTGCAGACCCCATCAACATCAGTATACGGAGTCGCGCAGACCCAAGTCGATAGTGAAACCTGCACTCTTAAGCTTGAACTATTGCAGGTCATTACAGCTCCGTTAACCTGGCATCCTGGGTAAACGCCACACACTCCTTTGATCTCCACGTAAGGACTTGTGCATTCGCACAGCATTATGTTAGCTTCTGCCGTTACTGTCCTTTTTACGGTTGTATTACATGAAAAACAGCCAGTAGAATTGCAGTTGCAGCCCGCTGGACACACTTTGCAGTACTTCTTTGCGATGGACTCATAGTAAGCTTGTGGCTGAGTGCGAGAGAGGCATTCGCAATCTCCGTTGCGGTATTAGTAGTTGGCCGAGCACACGCATACAGAAATGTCTTAGTTGGAATTGTAGTAGAGTTACCAGTTCGTTTTGCAGCTGACACACCCCTGAACAGTGTACGTTGAGCAGTTAACAGGTCTGCAATGATCCCCAGGAGGTCGCATTTCCATGTATAAGTTACCGCAGTCGCAATTGGAAGTTGAAGAGTTGTATGTTCGGTGATAAATTTGGAGACAAACTGAACACTCGAACGTATATCCGTTTTGGCATGAGCATCCCGATGGGCAGAAGGAAAGAACGAGGCTGAAAAGAGCAAAAACAAATACTGTTCGGTTTGACATTTGACATTACAATCCGACATTATACCGATACTCAAAAGTGTCTGAGATATATCTTCGGTCGTTACGAAATATTTTCTCGTTGTCCATATGTGGCATTTTTTGTTTGAACTTTCGAACAAAGTCCGATCAATTTTCTTTGCTGTTGGACATCTTAATTTAAACATAACGCTCGCCATGCAATTGAGCAGCCACAGCCGTTCCGAGTCTGACGTCAAACTCGACATCAGCGAGTCCGATAGCAACCGTAAGGTTGAGGACAGTCCCGCACCAGAAAAGAAGCGCTTCTCCATTCTTGAGGATATTGAAGAACTTAACCGGCATCTGGAAAAGAAAAACGACTAGGAGCAGCGAGCAAAGAAGCCCTCCTATTCTGAGGATGTATTCCGAAAGACGCTGGAACTCACCTGCGAGTACAACCAGACTGGTGACAAAGTCCTCAAGCTAAATCTCAACGACAGAGGTGATTCCTCGCCAAGAGAAGGGAAGTTTGGAGGAATAGCCGAACCTCCGCAGTAGCAACCACCTCTACCAATCTACGTGCCGCAGTCCCCTCAGGTTCAAGTCGCAACAATCGCCAATGCCGTTCCAATGAAGAAACAGCAAAGTCAACGATACAGCGAGACCAACGACGTCAATCTAGTTTCAAAGCAGCGACAGCCGTCCAAACAGACGAGCTGCCAGACCGTAGTCATTAAGAGTCCCCGCCTTTACAAAACCATCAGAACGATGAATCTATTGAATCCGCCTCCAGCAATAACCTCCACAAACTTCTCCAACGAACTCTATAGGAAGACTGTCCCAGCTTGGAACGAACCCGAAAACAAAGAAAATTTCGAGTACAACCTGTTCAGCAAGGCAATAGAGACGGAGCGCCAGAAGGACCGAGACACCTTCAGTTCTTATTTGAAGCGGCACAAGTGACGATATATGCACCCAACTAACTATTATTAGTGATGTCTGGAAGTGACAATCAGCACACCCCGTTGAGTCATATCCGGCATCAGCAGCCGATTGTTAAGGGAAAGGTGTCTGGTGACAACCTGCTGTATACACCGCCTCACGTTCAACAGAAGATGCCGTCAGCAATGCAAGTTAGGATGCATGGCTATCGAACGCCTGACAAGCACCGATAGAATCCTCCAGAAGCGCCTAAATTCACTTCGCCGACCGCCGAAGGGTTCAATCAAGCTATGATATCGCAAGCATACTTCAATAGGTGCCAGCAGCTTGAGCGAGTCTGCAACCAGCTACGAGAGCAATAATCAGAGGTTGTCAGACTGAATTCGCAGCTTGTACAGAGCAAGGAGCTGCACGCCAAGCTCTCCCTTCGCCTGAAGGTGATCAAGGATAGAAGCAGCAGAAAGACGAGACAATACGATATCGAGCTGGACCGCTACAACTTGCGCATACAGGATCTGCAGGTTCAGATCGAAGAGGAACACAAACAGCAAACGCTCCAACTGGCCTTTGATGAATCTACCGTTCAGAAACTCATTCGCTCCCTTACTCTTTTGGACAGACATGCCAATAAGGAAGTCAAGCAGCACAGTCGTCACACCAGTCCAACCTCTTCGGTAAAGTCCTATAAGAGCAATAGGCGTCCGCCAGGTGATTGCGGCTCTTCAACTAGCTCCCGCGTGCAAATATCCCATTCCAAAGTACTCATGTAGCTGGAAGATGCTCTCCAGAGGAAATCCTTGAACTTGAGGACAGCTCGAATGATGAGGCAGAAGACTTAGCATTAACTGAATGTCCGTAGAATATCTGCGAAGGCGAAGAACGAGTGGCAGAACATGTAAGCAAAAGGATATGCAGGCACACCCCACGCGAAAGAACATCGACATTGGAGGACGATAGCTCTCCACGCGAGTTGCTCATGCGTCAATCTCTGCCTTTGCCTAAGATGCGAAAATCGAACGAAAGCCGTGATGATCTAGCCCTCAAGATCAATATGTTGCAAACCCGTCTCGAGTCCGACCGCACCATCAAAGAAACATAGTACAAAGCAATTCTTCGTGACATTGAACAGTCGATCTGCTCGCACGAGTCAAAAATCCAGCTTATACTAAGGACCAGGCCAACGTCTTTCTCATCGTAAATATGCTATCTACGAAGAAGATAAACGAACAGCAATAAACGCAAGGAGCTCGCACAACTGCGACAGCAGTAGTCGCAATTTACCAAGGATGTCGAGGCAGCTCGAAAGATTGGAGATCAACTCAAGACTGAAGCTGTAGCTAAGAGCAAATCAGCGCTGTCGGAAGACGAGGGCAGGATGGTAGCAGAAGCACAGAACAAAGTAGAGATGTGTCGTGAGGAGCTGTCGTTTATCAATCAGAGTTGTAAGAGTTTAGAAGCAGAACTGGTCAAACAACGAAATATCATATCAGTCGTTTCGAATGAACTCGCCGAAGGAGAATCAAGAAAAGCATCAAAGGAAGAATACCAGGCACTTATCGATCTTTTAATGGCGGAAGTGAATCGAATCAAGAAAGACAATGACAAGATAGCGGTTACCTTGAATTAAAAATCGGCATCGGCGTCGAATGAAAGAACCACAGACAACGCCGGCCAATATGAGAGTCAATAGGAATAGGAGCAGTGCAAGAGGCTGCAGCACGACAATAGTTTTCTGCAGGCAAACCTTCGCCAACTCCATCTCAAGCTCAACGAGTACGAGTATCTGGTCAACCTCCAGGTTCAATCAGAAATCAATGAATGGCACGCCATTATTCGCGATCAAAAGAGTCATCTTTAGAGCCTGCAGTCCCCATCAAGCTCGAAAGCAACTCTGCTGCCTACACTCTCCAAAGAAGGACTAGAACCAATTGCGTAGACCCACTAAGAATACTACATCACCGATCCAGACTTCTTCAAAACCTAAAGCTCTCTTCTTTCCGAGCGCTTGCCTACCGAGCACTCTGAGAGAAAGAAATACGATTGCAAGAACTGGCTGTGGTACAGCGGGCTCGTATTGTACCTCATACTGATGGTTTGGGTGGCGAGCGGCTGGACTGCGGTACAGGCGCCAAAACCAAAGAACATCGCAAGTGACCGCCACAACTCCACCTCTCTCTGATTGCTTAATAATACTTCTCATGCTGCTGCGAAGAATAGTAAAGAATCTTTCGCGACTATTTGAAGAATCGCTTGAATCCTTTCAAACATTATTATTAATGACGATGTTCTGTCTCAAGGAAGCTCCACGCTCGCTTCGGAAGCGCCTGCTCGCAGTTCTGGTGGGCTGCTTCGTTGCAGATATCATTTGCCTCCTTATCGCAATCGTCTGTCTCGTCACCAGCTACATGAACGCAGTTCCGAACCTAGAACAACTCAACGTCAAGCTCACGTTGGCTACAGACGTGCTCGTTCTTGCCTCGATTATCGTTTATCTGTTCATGATCAAGTTCAAGACCCTCATCGGACTGGTCATCAACGCGTCGCTGCTGATTGCAGCTATCGTTGTCCGGGGGGTCGTATTGGTTCTGCGAGGAAGTTCGCCAGAAGCCAACTCCGAGCCGCTTTGGAAGTCGGGATTGTTGCTGGGGTGCGCAATCTTTCAAGTGCTTCTGCTAATCTTTGTCGGAGCCATCTGGAGAATGGTTCCGGATAAGAAATGGATCAAAAAGTTTGATCTGACAACGAAGATGACTATCGTAGAAAAACCAAAGCGACTGTCAGCCCTGCCAAATCCAGTGTTAGAAACGGTCGTCTCAACCAATCTATCCGTACCGCCGCAATCGAAAACGTCGGTGGAGCAGGGCAGCTCCCTCGCCTTGAATTAGATCGCCGCTTCGGTAGCGAATTGATATTGCTGTTACTTTTGTGTTGTCGATGTTGCGTCATTGTTTCGCTTATAAAAGTCGAGCATCCGATACTTATTGTTTCACAATGAAATCAGCACGTAAGAAAACCAACGAGCTCCTCTTTAAAATAATCGTCATTGGCGAGTCAGCCACCGGCAAGAGCTGCCTCATGGTGCGTTACATCAAGGACGACTTCAATCCCGAGTACAGCGTCACCGTCGGTACTGGCTGCCACTCATGCAGGAGTCGAGTTCGCATCCAAGATCGTCAAGATTGACGAGACGTATGCCATCAAGCTCCAGATTTGGGACACCGCCGGACAGGAAAGCTTCCGTTCCATCGTCAGAAATTTCTACCGCAACACCTCAGCAGTCTTCCTCGTCTACAACATACTTAAGTAGAGCATAACCTATGCAGGAAGAGTACATTTGAAGCGTTGGGAGGATGGTTGAAAGAGGCACGCTAAAACTCGCCGAAGAACGTTATGTACGTGTTGGTTGGCACGCATCTCGACTGCGCTGAAGCAGACCCTTCGCAACGGGAGGTCAGCCGGGAAGACGCCGAAAACTGGCTAAAGAATGAGAACCTAGACCTGTTCTTCGAGACAAGCTCCAAGAACAATATCAACGTCGCGAAAGCGTTCGAAGAGACAGGCAACCAGCTGTTTCTCAACTACATCAAAACACGGGCCAACTCGACAGCCCGCACAGACATCCTTTAAGTGTAGAAGAAGAAACTCACCGACAACAATGAAGTTAAGACAGAAAAGAAATGCTGCAACTGACTTTCTGCAAGCGATCTATCAGTATAGGCGTTTGGGATGGCCCCGAGGGTTCACTCTTCGTCGTTCTTCCTCCATATGATTCAGCAGCTTGTTTCGCTGTGTCTGTAGTTCTCGCAGCTTTCTTGTCGTCCTCCAATCCATCTTTGGTTCAGGGATGTTGACGTCAGCTGGCCTCCATTTGTTCTGTCCCCTTTGCTACTCCTTCAGATGCTCCAGCTCTTGCTTGCGACTATTGAGGCGCCGTTCGATGTCTGACTGAGCCTCTTCGAACTCAACAAGATCTTCAATCGCTATCCGCAATTCTGCTGGATGCTGCGTGCGATGCTAAAGTATTTCGTGAGCCGTTTGTAATTCTATTCGTTCTTAGCGACGTGGTTAACATTTGCTTTTCTCGGTTTGCTGCCTGCAGTGCTGAAGCATAGCTTGTTCGTACAAAAAAGCCTCTCGGTACATGTTGTCCCTCATGCGATCAAGCCCATCGATTTTGTGCAACCACGGCTTGAGGTCTTTTTCAAACATTATTAATCGTTTCCAAAAAGATAGAGATGGTCGTCAGTAGAACGGTGTGAGCTCAGGCACCTTAACCTCCACATCTGACCTCATGATGGATTCAATAAGCTTGTCTTGCGCTTCGCAGTTCTTCACGATCTGGTTGATATCAGGAAGTGCACAAACCACCTCCGGCTCGGTGTTGAGTACCCAACCGTACATCGTGCTCTTCCAGTCTTTCTATGTTGGGCATGATCGCTACTTGCTTGCGCTTAAAGATGCGAAAACCGCTAGTTCCGTCTTTCAGCTGGGAGTTGTCGTAGCGACAGTACCTCCTTGTGCTGAAGTCGATGGCCTTCTTGAACGTTTAGCCTTCCTCTCTCAGCATCAGAAACTTGATGGCTGCTAGGCTGTTTGCCCTGAAGGGCTTGTGTCGCTGACACCTTCCCTGACAAGAGCAGTCGCGCTTGCTCGGGAAGAGTTCGCGCGTCTGACTGAACATCTTAGCATTGACATCCATGGAATAGAATAGAAGTCAGTATAAATCACTTCGCAGCGAACGTAATACCCTTGATTCTGATCCAGTTGCAGCTGGTGCTGCTCCGTCGCAGTTTTCGAGTGGATTGCGAGGTTTTCAGTCGGGCCTGCGATTGGTTGCCTTCGCTGCTCTTCGGTGGTATTGACGCCGGTAGATCTTGCGAGACCTGCACGGTTTCTTCTTCTGCTTTGGTCGAGGGCTGTTCGTCAGCCACTGTTTTGAGTTGCCTCTGGCAAATCGAGGTGTTATAATGGTCGATGCTCTTGCGGTACGTTTCTAGACATCGGATGATGTTGTTGGCAAATAACGGTATGTGCTGATTGGGGAGGTCCATGAGGAGAAACTAGGGTCTTGGTTGGATCCTCTTCGACATAGAAGAGTGGTAATCTTCCAATTATTAATAATACGATGTCCTACTAGACAATGCAGAATCGACATTATCTCGCTGTCAGTATTTCCCAAATATAAGCTGTTGCAGTCGAAGAATAATCAGCAGAGTGCAAACAATCGACGAAGAGGCACGGAATGCAAGATTATCGATACAATTGATGTTACAAGAGCATTAATGAGGAGGATCAATACGATGGAGGTACATGGAAAGAATTCATTATACTCTGGCTATAATTTTGTCTAAGACGCGTCCGTAAAGCACAAGCTTGCTGTCATATATGCTATGAAAGCTCGGCGCTGGAAAGCGTGGGAGAAGAATACGACAATAAACATAAGATTATAAATATCATCGAAATGCAGTGCTCAATCTGCCTGCTGAATTTTAACGCCACGAATCGCAAACCGTTCGACGTCTGCAGCAACAGGCACTGCTACTGCGAAAACTGCATCAAAGTCCTGCTCGAACAAACGGCAACACCCAAATGCCCCGAGTGCCGACAGCCAATACGCAGAAGGGAAGTTGTGCTGAACCGGACAGCCCACGGCATTTTACGGGAGATCGAAACCGGCGACTGTACCAATATTGCAATCGAACCACCTAAAAGTATCGAGGAGGGGGTACTACAGGCACCCTCACAGGCCGCATAAGCATCCTTTAAAATCCCGCTGTACTGGTTCAAGATGGTGTTACTGGCCGTATTTGGCTGGACCGTACCTATAGTCACCTGGGTCTATCTCTTCAACCTGGGCGGCTATTTTCAAATTGCACTGGCCTACTTCGTTTGCTTTCGTTTTTATCAACTGATCAGAAATCAATCCCAATTTTAGGATGGCAAAGTGAGGCTTCTGCTGAAGCTGGGCCTCTTCGGAATGATTGAGGAGATTGACAAGGGTGAGGTTTTCTTTTACGTTCAGTTCGCACTTAAGTGGGCAGGCACTATTATTGGAATCGCTTTGCTACACAGTTATTACGGTTACAACTGGACCCCTCTTTCTATCGCTACGCTGATCCTGAACATCATGTCCGTGGGCGAGATTATCGTTGGCAGGCTCTACATGAAACGGTTGCTCGATTATGCTCTCCAACCTGGTTATGAATGGCTGCCCTCGATAACTCTGGTGACGATGCTGCTACTGGGATTGATGAGCTGCCTCACCAACCTGATCCATTTGGGAGTGAGTTGGCCTCCCTCGGTGGCTATCTACTTGGTCTTGTGGGTCGCAACATTCATCTTTTACTTGGTGAAGAGCAAAAGCAAAACCTGTTTGGGAGGCTGTGCAACCGGATTGCTCACGACCGTTTCGTTCGCATACTCCATCGGCATGTTCTTTTGGATGGCAGTGAGGAACTGCATCAACCGAGTTCCAATTTACGTGCTGATGCTAATTAGGTATCTGGTGTGTCCGCTCGTTAGTTTAATTCTTCTTGTACTACCCTCGAAGCTCGAACAAGAACACTGTCAGCTTATCATAGTTGGGCAGTTACTCTCAACCATGGAGCTTGGCCTTGGCATCTATTTGATCTCTCGTTGATTCTCATTTCTAAACAAATAAGCAGTACAAAGGCTGTTAATATGCACAAAAGATCAAACTGGGTCCTGCCCCGTATTGTATCCCTTCTTCTTTTCCTCCTTTATTTTGATGTCGCGGTAGATGGCGTGAAGACGCCCCTCGAGATGCTCGTAATGGTAGATGACGCCGATGAACACGATCAGGATGGCAGCGCATATCATCAATCCCACCATCAGGAAACTCTTATTGGGCGGTGCTAGTTGAGTAGCTGTTACCGAAATCTTCAGCGGAAGAATTTTCTCCCCGTCGGTTGTCGTGAACAATCTAATCTCTGAACGTACGGACACAGGAGACTCGCTTCGGCACTCCAGCTTTGGCATTTCAAAGCCAAGGGCGTACCTGACTATGCGATCCCTGAACAGAGCGTATAGGAAGACTCCAGCTTGCGTCTGGTTAGTTATGGCAGTTGCATTATCCGGTTTAGCTGACTTTCGAGCTGGGACGTTCTTACGGTAGATGTTGCGCCTCCTATTCAGCTAGCTGTCTTCGATGAGCACTTGCTCCTCTTAAAAGCTGAGGTCGATCAGCGGCTCGTTGTAGCTGATCACGGTTACTTGCTCGGGGTATGCTCTATTGACGATCGTCACTTTCGACCGCTGGACGTAGATGATGTAATGGGGATGCACCGGCATGTTCTACATCCGATGGATGTAGTGCTGCAACGGCTGAGCTTTGGTTAGTGGTGGTTCGGCGTACAGCATAATTTCGCCGTTGGTCTGACACTGAAAAAGGAACGTGCCGTTTTATGAAGCCGGCCTGACAAAGTCGAAGCAACCTCTGCGAGTGCTCCTCTGCTTGATGTCAAGGAAGTTTGCCGGGTTGAACTGGAACAGCCCGTTAGATTGGTCCAGACAGTATAACGCTGCATCGAACACCTTACATTTTGTCCACATTAGGTCGGTTGCTGCAGGAAAGCGGGCCTTAATGACGTTATGGGTGATGCTTTGCGCAAGCGTGACTGTAGATGTCATGCTATCGAATTCGTACAGCGTGATTTCTGCCGTTGACATGATGATGAAGTAGCTCGGACTGATCTGCAGAGGAATGCCGGGGTCGCGCTTGGGCTTGCGCACGACCCTCTTTGCGGCTGCAGTGCAGATAATGAGTGACTCTTCCCCCGCGAACAATACGTTGTTATTGAAGCGAAAGGGAAAATATTCAGCGTGTCTCTCGGGGATCTCGTACCTTGCTGCCAGCTTGAGGTCCTTCGTTGTGTACACGCTCATCCACGTGGTGTTGCTCAACACAAAAGCGTGCTCGCCTGCAATTACCAGGGCTTCGGTTCGCTAGTCTTCCACCGACCGAAGTCTATTCAGCAGCTCCGACTCCGAGCTGTATTGCGCGCCAGCGTCTATGCGTTGCTCAGTATCCTTCTTGAACAACGGAGTCTTGTGGACGAAACGGCATACATTATCGCTGATCATCGCCTGCTCGACGTCCTCCGGCAATGGGATGACTTCTAGCTGGTTTACGTACAAGTTGAGGCTACGCTCCTTGAAACGATCGGGTAGCACTGGCGTAGCCACCACTGACACGGGAGAAGTTGTATTTGGGTCGACTTGTGCTATGACGCATCCTAAGACGACAATGCACAAAACCAGCCTAAATGCGATCGTATTCATCGCAATAAATGTTAATGAATTGTGGTTTGACGTGGGCAAGGGCTACGACTACGGATGGGCACGCCCTTTAAATCGATTTTTGAAATAAATAATCACCCTTGTGCGATCAGCACGTTGATTTTTGAGAAATAGAAGATGACCTGGAAACTGCAATAAATTTATCAGCCGGCGAGGTCCGGACTTTATCGGCGACCCAGCTGCGCAAAAGGTGGTAAAAATTCTTCATGACAAGCACTATCGTACGGTCAATAAATTATATCAACATAATTTTATACCTGGAGGCAGTTTTGAAGAGGTTCCAAATGCTTCCATACTTCCCGAGTGTATCAGAGCAAACATCAAGTTTCCCTGTGTATCACTAGATTGTGATTTCTAGAGGACCCGTCCGTTAATTTTCGTAACCTCCTATGGGTGCTTCTCCGAATTTCCACTAGCGAACTGCCGATATAAGTTGAGAAAGCACTAGCTGAATATTATAATTATTTGAGATAGTCAGGCAAATAATCGAAATGGACGTTATGCAACAACAAGAATTCATGCAAAGGATGGAGGATGACAGGCTTGAATTATAAATCCTGCGAGCCACTCGGCTCAGAGCTTTTAAACGAGGCGGGAGGAAGGTTCCGAAAAGAGAAGACTCAGTTGACAGATTTCTCAGACTACACGCCCAAAACGACTGTACGAGAGCTGGCTGAGTCTGAATAAGACCAGTTCGGCTGTAGGCGCCTGATTGTGCATATCCTTTGAATTATAGTCAAATCCTGAAGCCATCTCAAAACTATCTACCTTAGGGGTGGAATAATGAAGAGCTAGGTTTGCAGAGCTTGGCGATAGTCCGACGTCGATCCGCGGAATTTGAATAAAAAATGGCGCTACTCAACAAGCGGCATTGTTTAAGTAGGTGAATACGAGTTGAGGTAGTTAATGAAACATTCCAAATTTGCCATAAATTTTACCGGTGGGGAAACCCCGAGAGGCGATTCGAGAACCGAGCTGCCACTTCGATTTCGTAATAGTTGCTTCGGCGGTTTCGTATGCTTCGATTAAAGTAGATAAATGCAATACAGTCAGAAAGCCACCTTGCGGCCCGATTGGTCGAGCCTTTCGAGCTCCTGCAGCGCGAGCCGATACTTCTTGTCGACGTTCCGCTTCTAGAATAGCTCTTCTTTGATTTTCTCAATTTAAACGTCCTTTTCCATAAGATTCGACATCAACATTTCGCTCTGTTGTTGCAGCCTTCGATTCTATTCGGTCAAATTCTCACACTTTCTCTCCAATAGAACCGTAGCTCCCGCGCTGCGCTCAAGCCGTGCCTCCATCTACTCGATTTCTTTCACGTGGTCCGCATTGATCTGGGTCAGTAGTTATCCCACCTTCTACCGCTCTTTCTGCAGTTCCTCGATTTGCAGTTGGTAGTCCTACTTTAAAATTTACAGCTGGCTTTTGTTGTTGCTTTGCGACAGCCTGGCTGACTGCTTTTCGCAGATCAATTTTAGACAGTTGCGCTATTCAGTAACGGCCTTGAGCTGCTTTCGGCAGTCCGCAAGGGAGTGGCTGACCGAGCTGAGCTTCATCTACAACCTTCCCGCATACAAGCTGTTCGTACTCGAATATTCCTTACTATCGAAGTGAGATGTTACCGATCGCTCGGTCGACACCTTCGGTTTTTTGTGCGTGTTCACTGCTTGGTTCTCCTTATCGCTATCGTAGAGCTTGAAGGGACTCCGCAGGGAAAAGTTATTCTTCCCGAAGTGACTAGTGGCGCGCTCTGTCGTCATATAAGTATCCGTTATTATACCAACCACAATCGAAAGCTGTCAGCGGCAGTCAGTCGGTGACAGGCCATCGCCCGGGCAGTCGAAGGGTCGCCAGAACTAGATGTCGCCGCGGCCGTTGCCAGTTACGAGCTTGTCGCCAGGCTGGTTTAGGACAGCATACAACACTCGACCCTTCTTGTTGTTGCGGAAGGTGGATGTCTTGGTGAGCCGACTGTTCCATACACTGATCTCGTTCAGCGGGTAACCGAAGCATGCAGTGATGTCGTTGCTGCTCTTCGAATGGACGAGGTTGCAGATCTGCGAATCGGTGGTGACGCCCGCCACGACTGCAGTTTACTTAGCGCTCCATTTGAATATTCGACGGTCAGTACATCCACCTCCGGAATAGAGGTGTTAGCCACTGCGATCCCAGCAGAGAGCCTTGACACAAGCCGCATGATGATACTTATCGACCTATCTGCCCTTCCTGATATCGTAGATGGTCACTGAGTTGCTGTTGGTTCCCACAGCCACCAGATTGTCGAACTGCTTGATTCCGCACACTTCTGACTTACCCGAATGTAGAACTGCAGCACACAGCGGAGATCGTATGTCAAAAGCATACACCTCACAGTTCCTTCCGCCGCAGAAGATAAGCTTCTTCCATTCGATGGCGCTGACACGATGAAGGGATATGTTTGACGCAATCACCTCCTTGTTCTTAACGTAGTCCACGACGTGGAGTTATCCATTTGAGAGGCCCGTAACATACTTCGTTGATTGAGGGCTAAAGGCAATTGAAGACACATCATGGATGAAGGAATAGCTGATGCTGGTGATAGACTTTCTGATTTGGGATCCGTCACTGTAGGGATTCACGACATCCACACAAGAACCACTCGCCACTCCGATATAGTTATTGTAGCTCCAGTCAAGAAGGTTCGAATAGAACTCGTTCGTCCACCCATCCACCTTGATCGTTCGATAGGGCTTGATGTCAGGTCCTTTGTGAGGAACTGGGATGGAGCGTCTTGCGAGTACCTTGCAAATATTTTACTGAGAGGAGTTCTTGTGTTGTGGCAGCATCTCCAGGCTTAAGTACCGCTCGTAGGGATCAGACTTGAACTTGGGAGAAGCTCTAGCGAGTGTGGAGTTTCTCTTGAGGTTGGTTTCGGTTGATCGACGCGAAGGCACCATCCGATCATCGTAGACAATGGCACCTGTGTGGCTGTGCCTGCGTATTGCCTTCTCGACGGGAACAGAGTCGGCGCCGTCGCAGTACGAATTCCTTGGCTTCATCAAATTAATAGAGAGAGGCACTACCTCAACGAGCCGAATTAGGGTGCCTCATATTATTGTCGTAAAGGCGGAAGAGTATTCACAAATCGAATTCTATGCTCTCGATTTCATTGAGGAGCGGGTCGGCGCGAGGCTCTCCTATACTGATGTCGCATCCCAGCAGGCTGTCTTATTTGCTGGCGGACTTCTTATTCTTTTTGGGCCTTTCTTTGGTCTTGAATGTCTCAGGGCTCATACCATCGATGTCAATGAGCTGCACCTGCCGGGTTGTCTTCTTGGGGTGAGGGATATCCTCGACGTAGAACTTTGACTTCTTAAAGCTCTTCTTTTTCTTGATAAGTTCGAGGGCCGGTGCAATAATGTTCTCCTTGCAGTTCTTGCTGTTCTTGAGGTGAGAGAGCTCGCCGTTGTGATGCATCTCCTAGACTAGGTTCATGTTTTCCCACAGCGAGAGATCATGCTTCGACAATGGCAACTTCTCTTTCTTCAGTTCGAGGGCTTCATCGAACAATCCTGCTTCTTCATAGGGACACTCTACTTCCGAAGCTTGGACACCAACGGGCGAAATAGGATCCAGCAGAATAGCCTCGTTTAGAGACAAAGGAGCACATTCATTAGCGTTGCTCTCGCTCTCGGTCACCTTCTCTTTATGCCTTAGCTTCGAGTTAATTTCTTGCTTGCGCTTGTTGATAAGCATGTTTTTCTCGTAAATCATCCGACTGTCGAAGTCGTTCTTGTGATCGTTATCCGGTGACTTCTCGGGAGGGTCGTTAATGAATCGTTTCGGCGCTACCGGTGGATACAAAGCTGACGCAACATGCGGAGTGCCTGCTGCAGGTCGACTCCATGACTGCATTGGCTTGGCCGGGATGGCGCTGCAGTTGGTAGATATGTTTAGGCCGGTTCCGCTGTTAGGTAGGCTGCCTCTTTGAAGATGAATTTATGTCTTGGTCACGAGTGTATTTGACATTATTGCAGCAATCTTCTCGTTGGTCGGTGCTGGTTTGTCCGATTAAGAAAGTATCACAACCTTATGGCTGGGCTTCGGAGGCAAATGCGAAGCTTAAGAAGCCTTTGGAACAGAGACGTCCGGCTTTGCAGTAGTGGCTAACTCAGCTGCTAGATTCAGCTAGAACTTCTTAACTTCATGACGAGATGGAGGTCTTATCTCTCGATCGGCTTCTGTTTAGATTCGAAGGATCTTCTGTTGGAGCGGCATGCTCCCTGGATCCCGCTTCTTTCGAGTGTTGTCCTTCGGTACCTCCGCAGACGGATTGTCGTGGCTGCTGCTGAGTTGCTGCTTCGCCAGAGGCATATCTTCGTTCTTGCGGCTTGGGCAGTTGTAATAGTTCGTCGAAACTGTCTTCGTTCGGAGAGTGCTATCGTGTCCGACTGAATTGTTATGGACGTTGATACTCCTCGAATTCTCGTTAAGAAGGCTATCGTTAAAGGCGATTTCGCGCTCTTCGTTGAGTACAGGCCTACTGTGAGGCACCCTCTCCGATACTCTTCGAAAGGTCTTCGCTGGCGCCTCCTGAGAATCTTCCTTACTGACCAGAGAAGGGGTCAATCGAGACTGAGAGCTCTTAGATTCCTCACGGCCGCTGATGCTCGACGTGCAGGCAAGCCGTACAATCGACGTACTGTGATTGGATTGAGAAAAGGAGGTACCGTTGCTGATCGCACTCTTTTCGAGATGGTTCCTGTAGAACTCATACAGCTCCACAAGATTGTTTGTGGCATGACCGAAGCTAGTAGCATAGGCATTGCGCACCCAGTCAATATCAATACTACCCGATGACCGCTCCAGCGTTGCGTTCTTCGAGTCGTTGTGGTTAGGTTGCTTGCTCGAATTCCTACCGCTCTTCGAGGGACGTTCACGAGCCATTTCAGTGCAGTACTTCTTGAGGGTTTGAATGTTCTTTTCGAGGCTGTTGATGACCTTGGGGATCTTCTTGAGACTCTTGCCGCAGGCCATGCTCCTGCGACTCATGTTGGTGGTATTGGCGAGGGTGCTGCTTAGCTCCAGGAAGTGCGTGGACATGCTGTCGGTGGGCTGTGCTCTGTGCTTCTGCTGTGGTTACGTGGATCGCTTGGAAAGGGACATGGCTCAATTTGAATTAGCGATTGGGAGCTGGTTAAACAACTATAACAGCTTATCAATAGAAACAGCAGCAAACAGGGTGCGCGAGTCACTTTCTTCTCGTGAGAGTTCCGTCGGGGTTGATTGTATACTGCCGTACCTCCACACCAGTCGGTACAGTATCTAGACTCGTCACCTGATCTTTCACCGTGACCTTCGCGGCTGTGATTGGATCTACTGCGGTCCAGCTTCCCTTGTCGATCTCTTTTTCGACTTGCGTCTTCTATCCATCGGGAAGACTGTAGTTATCCGAAGTTCCGCTCAGAAACTTGACTGAGACCGTTGCTTCCTGACCACTTTGATTGTCAAAATTGATGGCCCTGATGTAGTTCGGAGGACGCATAAGATGCTTTGATGATCTAATGGTTCTGCAGGTTGTCAGACAAACCAGCATCAAGATCACCGCAAAGGCTTGCTTATTCATCTTTCTTCCAAATTTAATAGAAGTCCAACCTTCGATCCTTTTAATGTTCTGCAGGCTGCCAGACAAGCCAGCATAAAGATGACTTCCCCCACCATACGTTTCCAAACCTATTTCATCCAACTTTTATACTCGTAGATGTTTGAAAATTCCTTTTTGGTGCGACCAGAAATTGTCTGCGAGTTGCATCCCAAACAAAAGGTCACGAGCGTCTGCACGGAGCTACAGTGCAGCTGCATTCCACTGCTGTGTCCCGGCTGCCTGAGCGAATTCGACATCAAAAACAAACATCTCTACCACGAATCCAATGTCAAGGGCAGTTGGGAGGGATTTAACCAGCTGGCCGGACTTGCTGATAAGGACCGAGCAACAGTTGACCGGCTCTACCGGAAGATATGCGGGAAGGACAATGAGGAACTTATCAAGTGGCAGGAGGATCGACTACGGCATTTCGGCGCAATAGAAAACCACCTAAACTCGATCCGCTACCAGCTCGAAGAGGAGATCAGAAATATCCTTCGGAGCTTTGAAGTCGCCGTGGAGGAGGCCCGAAAAGAGCTGTCCCTATCCCTTGACTCGTACCTCAAGACCTACAAGGAAAACTTCGAAATATTCGCGAAGCTGATCGAGCCGTTGGTGGCTTACGGTCGCAGCCACAAGTACTACTCGAACGTCAACAACATCACCTTCAAGCTAATAACCGAACCCAAGAAGAAGGCGGGGGAATGGCTTGTAGAGTTCAAGAACACGCTCAGCGCTATCCAACGAATTGCTGCGAGTGCGGTTCCATTCGAAGAGAACCTCGAGCGAGCGACAGCTTACATGAACGCGATGATTGACTCGCTGCCGGTGGTTGAGTGTAAAGTATGTGCTTACGCAGTCAATTAGGAACGCATCGGCAAAGCGATGAAGGCTGCAGCTGCGGATCTGCTGCGAAACTCGATACGCATTGAAGACTTGAAGAGCCTCAACCTGATACTCGTCGGATCTCCAGTACAACAAGACCCCGAGGATAAACGGCTGGTCAAAAAAGTCAGCATATTCGACCCGGCTAAGAAAAAATGACAACGACTGCGCACCGATCAGTAGTAGTACATGAAGTCGGGAAGGGAGTCGAGCCAGCAGGTCCGTGCCTCCTTGAGGAAGTAACTGTGCGCCCGCTCGAACTCACCGATACGGCTCAGGCACATGCCTTTCGCGTAATTGAAGTCGTCGTTGTCGCGAAACTTCGAGGCCAGCTATATGTACTGGTTGGCCTTCTCGTTATCCTTCTCGAGCAAGGACAGGCTGATCAGTGCTTCGGGGTGGTAGGGCTGGCTGAGCAGTAGCTGCGAGTACTCCTCGACCGCCATGCTCAACTCCTTCTTTTTTTCGTGCACCTTGCCCTTGTAGTAGCGGTAGCCAAAGTCCTGCCGCTTGCTCTCGCTGGCCAGCTTCTTGACGATGAAGTCGCAAAGGGCCACCTGGTCGAGGTGGAACAGCACATCGAAGCAATTCTCCATGGCCTTGAAGTAGTTGCTGGTGAGCAACTAGTCTTCGTACATCTCCGGTTACAGTCGCACCTTCGCCAGGAACTGCTCATCGTAGGCTACCTCGTCGAACTGCTCGTAGACGAGCATGCGGAAGTATCGCTGCAGCAGGTGCAGTACGTGTCTGACGTCCTTGCTGCGGAGCACTCGCTCCTTGTAGCTTTCATAGTAGTCGTTACCGAGGAACTTCGAGGCCTCCACCTCCTCATTTGTGTAGACGTCTTGCAGAATCTTGTAGGCTTCGGTGTAGGCACGTACGTAGTACAGCGTTGGGCAGTGCGGGTGCCTGTTAAGCAGTTCGCGAACGATGAGCTCGGCTTTATGGTGCTTCTTGCGGCACATGTAGACGCAAGCCAGCAGCGCAAACGGCTACCAATTGTCCTTGTTGTTCTTACAGGCCGCAGACGCGAACTTATAGGCAGAGTCATAGTCGTAGTTCTGCAGGTACAGCTTGCCCAGCGAGTAGCTCAGCAGGTAGTTTTCCCTGTTGAGCTCGTAGCTGCGCAGGAAGTTCTCCAGTGCCTTGGCGGAGTACGCCAGTTTGTTCGAAAGGTACTCCGAGTGTTTGGCGGCGTTGTAGTACGCGAACCCCACATGCTATAACAGCGTCTCCTCGCTGAGAATCGACTGCAGCTTGCCTTCCTTGTCCTTGAGACCGAACTCGAAGTGGTTGAGCTTCGCGAAGACGAGTCCCTCTTCGAAGTTCTGCATGACCACACCCTTAAAGATCGAGCACATTACCACGAGGATCTGGCGTTCGCGCAGCTGCTTGCACGCCTCCGACGATAGTACGTTTTCGGCTAGCTACGCCAGCTTGTCGAACTCCTCGGAATTGAAGAGCTCGAAGCAGAGCTTGATGGTTTGGATTTCGTGGTTGAAGGGGCTGTCGTAAACCTTCTCCACAAACAGCTTTGTGGTGTTGTTCTGCGTAACCACTCGTCTACCATCTGATAGCGCAGGCCCAGGAACGACAGTAGCGAGGGCAGTCGGTGCGTAATAATCTGCTTCACGACTTCCTCCAGCTTCAAGGTAATGAAGTTGAGGTTGAGCGAGCAGAAGATGTATAGCTGCGGCCACAAGTGCGTCCGTACGGACTTCTGGGCACGAGCGTCCTCGCCCGCACTGTTCAGCAGTCGGTAGCTACGCTCATCTATAAGCTCGTTAAGTCTCGCGAACAAGCAGAACACCTTTTCCTTGAGCAGCTGGGGTTGTGGATTAGCCTTGAGATAGACGAAGACTGCAGTTAGATCGACCTGTTCCTGCTCGTTCATGGGGGCCACGATTTTGAGGATGTTGTAGAGGAGGCACATCTGCAGCTTGCTGGTGAGCAGCTCCTGATAGGTACTCCCGAACATGCTGCAGTAGCTGGCCAGGACATCGCGGTACTGCACCTTGAGGTTGGTGTTGTAGTAGCTGATCAGCCGGTGCACGATGATATTGTACAGGTGCCGCATCAACAGCCCACCGTTCACGTACTGCTCAGGGTTCCTGCTGAGCACCTGGTAGATGCGGATGTGGAAGTTCAGCACTGCGCTGAGCTCGTCGATGAAGGCGCTATCCACGCTGACGATGCAGAGCTTGCGTATGTACAGCTATAGTAGGCATGTGGCGAGGTACGGCAGCTGCACGATGTTGTGGTACAGTGGAAGGGTGAGCAGCCGCTGCAGTGGTGGAAGCTCCTTAATGCTAGCCTACAACTGCCTTTCGTATTCGGAGGAAATCGTCATGGCAAACTGGCACAGGCTCGCGCGCAACTGGCACTTCTCAACGGCCAGCTCTGTGAGGTGGGTTGGCAGCGGAAGCTTGTCAATCATATCCTCTAGTTCAACCCGAGACTCCTCCGAGAGTCTTTCGACTTCGGAAAGGCGGCAGTAGATTGCGGCCTTGCCCCTGAGCAACTGTTCCAGCGAATACTCGACGTCGTTAGCGCCTTCCAACAGAGGCACCAGCCCGATCTTGCTGAAGTCCTTGTTGAACATGATCTTGTCGAGTTCCTGAAGCATCTCCGAGCCGACTATAAATATTAACTCCTGATGATAGTAAGCAAGAGGTTCCTCCACCCGAGGCTCTTCCTTAGGAGTCTCTTCTGCTTCGCTGAGGGCAACCCAAAACAGCCGAGATCACCCGCCAATCCTGGCTAGTTAAAAGCCGAATTAGACTTACCTTCTCTCAAAGCAATCCTGACCGATAGGAGTGTTAACAAGGTACTGAAGAATCCCGTGCCTGTGGATACCGTTCACAATCCCATCTTCAATTTGCGGTTGAGCATCAATGCCGCGAAGCGAATCAGAGGCTTCGTTGGAATGAAGATTGCTTTGTGGGGCGCTATCACAGGTCTCTTCTACTACTTCATCTCCAATCCGCTATGGTGCATCGTCCCAGCGGTCTTGTGCCTTTCCAATGTGGTTTCGTACTACCGTAGCAGAAACTTCGTCAACATTCAGGTTCGCAGAATGACACTCCTCAACGTAAACGATTCTCAAACTTAGGCCGATCACATTCGAATTGTGAAGTATGACGGTCGTGTGCTCGAAGGTCCTATCTCCGAGTTCTAATTCGGGCCGTATTCCGTTTCGGACATGGGTCCCGTCTAACTGAATCATATCCTCAAGGTGATAGTTAAGCAGGGAGGTAAGCAGGCATTGTTGAGCTTTCCTCCGCGTCATCTGCTGTTGACCAACGCGGAGGTCTTGTACGACATGATCGGCAAGAAGAAGAAGAGCTTCCCAGACATCAAAATCCTTGACGCCCCCCCGGACGGGTACCCCGACAATATGTTCACTCCCGAGCACGTGGAAGAACAGTTGAAGATTAGAAAGGCGGTCGAAGAAGCAATCCGAGAACAAGAGAGGGAAGAAAAAGGATAACAAACAACAGACAAAGACGCGTCTCAGTAACCTCCGCCGGAGGCTTCCAATAAGGACAAGCCAAACGATCCATCTAACAAGCAATGACTGTTGATTATGAGTTAGTTTGAGTTTAGGGCTGATCCTCCGCTGTGCTCGACAAAAGATTATAATAGACACTCCGCAAGGAAAAGACAAGTCGTACATTATTATTCCGTATTGTTGTGATGCTTGAATTACCACGTCCGAACAAACCCGATCCGCCTCCGAAGAAGCCCGTCTTCTCCCTGCAGGACCACCTGCTCAAGGGCTACTACGTAGACGCCAAGGACATCGACAATATCTGGCGGTTGGCCCGCATTATGGAGCGCGACGACAAGTACGTCACTATTAGGTTCGATGCTTACGAATCGAAGTACGAAGAGGTAAGGTGCCGCTTATCGAAGCAACTGTACTGCAGCTCGCACAGGCTAGCGCCACTTCGACAGCATTCCGAAGGCTACACGGGTCCCAGTCGTCGAACCTCCCGAGACTTCCTGCTGAAGCTGCAGAACATGACCTAAGTCAAGCAACGACTCGATCTGCTTGTCGCAGAGGAAGTGCCCTCACTGTCGGCCTACGAAATTACGCAACTGCTGCGAGGCGAGCTGTTCGTACTGATCGATAGTTTGCTAACCTTCCCGTGTCAGTTCAACCTCACCGAAGTGAAGGCAGTGGCCCACTTCCTGGAGTACTATGTCGGGTTCGTCGCGAGATTCTGCGAGAAATGTTTGGCACTCGCCCCGCAAGTAATCCGTCGTCGACTCAGCACTTCTAAGACTTCATCAGTAATAAGGAGGCCTATCTAACTAATCCCTATGCGGCACTCCTAGCCAGCCTCCAATAGCTGCTCTACTCGCTCATGTTAATCTTCCTGATAAAGGGAGAAGCCCGAAACCAACTGTACAATTTTTCATCAGCTCTGAATGTCGAGGAATGGGACAAGTCGTTGTTAGAGCACCTTAAAAGCTGCTTCTTGAATAAGGGGAGCGCCACCTTCATCAAGAAGATATTCAATTATAAGGATGCCAGCGGAAAAGGGTTTCCGTGTTCTATTCGGGGGTCGTGTTTGCTGCTACTCTCCCGTCTCAGCAAGAGTACAATGGGTATTCAGCTGCCTACCCTCGAACTAAAAGATTACAACGAAGTCTACAAGCTGATCCCACTGTACCTTGAGTTCTTCCCCAAAGAAGAAACAGAAATCACTGTTATCGAATATTCAGTACAGTTGGCAATCGGCAACAGCAGCTTCGATTCGAGATTGAGGGGTATCAATGAATTAAAGTCCTACATCGATCGCATCAACTCCAAGGAAAGCCGTCTCTTCCGGTTCATCACTGAAGAAAAGCTTCAGGAGATCCTCAAGTCGAGCGGTTTTCTCGAAGCGATTATTGACCCTCGCAACTTCAACTCGGAAATCTTCAAACGGTCTGTTCCCATGCTCAAAATACTCAGCTAAAAGAAGTACCTAACCAACGCCCATCTGTCACAGATATTCAAGTACTGTAGAGTTAATATAGGCTTGCTGAGAACAGGCACGAGTCCGAAATCATCGCGATATATGGAGTTCTCGCAGAATTGGCCACCTTTGCCTCTACAGACAGTCTCGACCACATCTTCGGATAGATGATTAAGCTGCGTCTCAATTAGCTCACAATTGGTCTTCTGAAGGACTTTACAATCAAGGCAATTGAAAACCTCTCCAAGCAGTCCACCTTCTTCGGGCTTATTCGTCGAAAGAAATGCTCTTCAAAGTACGATTACTACGGCGTAAATGTCTTTTGGAGATAAATGCAAGATGATGGAGCGCTCGATCCGGTCCTTGTTCCCGCAGCACAAGAAGCTTTAAAAACAATCTTTGCGCAAGAGTCGTTTAAGGGTCTGAGGGATACCTATTTAGGTCTTTGCCTTGACAACATCAAAAAGAGTATGCGTTGAAATTACAATAGACAAAAGTCTGGGTCAGTCTCTGAAGCTCATGCTTAACATCCTGAAATCGTATAGTGTGGAGACTCCTATGCTGATCGGCGAAGGCAGAAACGACGTCGTACAAAGGCTCGACAAGAAATACGAGATATTGAAGGTGGCTTCATCAAGCCTGCGAAAGAGTGTGTTTCCAAAGGTTCCGTAGCAGCAGTGCATTTCATACTTCTTTGAATTCCTCGAAGAATACAACAGCAGCCTCAAGCAGGGTCTGAAGGTTGAAAACCTGAAGAGCATATGGCGGGTGAACGACAACCAAATCGAGCTACTGAACTTTCTACGAAAGCCACTGCATATTGAGGACAAAGAGTTCAAGAAAAAGACGTTGAAGCGCTTGCCACTGCAGCTAATCCGAGAGCTCTTCACGGAGGTATTCTTGATGGGCGAATTCATGAACAACTACTTTGAGATCTCTCCACAAGTCTTTGACACAGTCGACGAGCTGTTCCTGGCGATGCATACCGAACTCAAAAACCTCGAACTTAACGACAAGAACACGATCCGCCTTCTGAACCATCCACTTATGGGCATCCAGTTTTACGAAAATCTGCTGCTCGCAAACAAGTTCGGCAAGGCCACGTCTATCGTTCTCAACAAAGCCAAGAAGCGTTACGTATAGCTCAACCTGCGTCTAAAGGACTACACCAACCTACAAAAGAAGGTTAAGCTCTGGAGCGGAATGCTCGAGAGACTCCTGGATCTCCTACCGAAGAACCGCAATACAATGCTGCCCACGATCCACGAATTTCTGCGGGAGGTCGAAGGCAAGATGATTAGAGAGAACGTGACGCAGTTTTCCAACATTGACATCGAGGTGCGCTACGAAGGGAAGGACAAGTTCATCCGACTGCCGAGGAACAGCAGCATCTTCAAACTGCGCAAGCTCATCATCAAGGAGTTTGGCATCGACCCAACCATGAACTTTTCGATGGAGGTTTGCTCCAACAGGAGGGAAGTGAGCTTCATCGAGGAAGAAGACTTCTCAGTTAATGCCATTGAGCTTGCCATGCGTGGGCCCACAATCAAAATCGTAGAGGCGAAGGGCCGACATCCACACCTCGCAGCCCTAGAACAGTTCAAGGAAGACATCTCGTGCAACGAACGAATCTACACGCTTCTGGTGGACATGCTCAGCGACCCAGCCAGCGAGCAGGAGATATGGGAGGTGCTAGAACTTCTCCCGAAGAACCGAAACATCTTCGACAGGCTGCAGAACATCTCGGTGGAATACGACAGCCAGAAGTGGAAGGTCTTCTTTGAGGAACCCAGCCTAAAGAAGCTCAGCTACAAGCTGAAGATGCTATCCGAGCTGATCGCCAACCCAATGTGGGTCGCTGCCTTCAAGGCAACAGGTGGATTTGACGAGCTCTCGCACCGACTTCTCTCCTTCCAGAAGAAAGACTTTTCGAGCATCGATCTCACCAAGTGTGTCTGTATTACTCTCTCTACCTTCTTCGACTGCCTCAACAGTTCTGGCACGAAAGCTGAAGATGTGCTACTTCATCTCAAGTCCGATCAGATTTTTAAACGACTAATGGAGTACCTGTGGATGCCGGCTCCGCCAAGTATTATGCTAACCAACCAGATTCTACGGCTGTTACTGAAGCTTATGCACCTCAAGCCTGAACTTTCGTCGATATTCTATGCCAATAGCGCACAAATCGAAGCGTTGGTCGAGCAGGGCTGCTTCTAACGAGAAGAACACGAAAACGAGCTGTTCATCATGAACTTCACTTAACTGTTCGTGGAGTACACGCCTTCTGATGAACGTGTGAAAATTGTGCAGTCCATGATCAGCAGGTCCTTGAATCTCGAGTACTTGCAAGCTCACCCAAAGTGCGAACAATACTTTATGCTCCTGATTGGCTGCCTCGAAAAGCTTACGGATGATTAGTTTGGCAGCCTCAGCACAGAATCTTTGACAGCACTCAAAGAGTTCCCGACGCGGGTGTTCAAAGTTGGATTGAAGGAAACGTGCGAGAAAGACTTCAACTGCATTCTTTATGGTGCCTTTAGGTGCAAGTCCTTCTTGCTTAAGAAGTTCCCAGCTATCACACCCGAACAGAAACAGGAAGATGCCGATCTTGTGAACCTGTTAGTCCGTTAGTATCTCTTCCACGAGAGCTAAACATCAGCCAGTCACATTCAGTCTCACAAGAACACTGTCGAGCTGTACCGACTGCTCGAATTACTGTTCAAGGAGCTGCCGAACAGCACCGAAGCCCTTGAGAGAATGTTGGTGCCAAAGCTACAGAAGGCTCCTTGGAGGAAGCTGTCAGCCCTTGACTGGATGCTCGAAGTTGAAAGGCAGGAAAGGAAGGCCTTCTGCGGACTCAAGAACCTGCGGGCCACCTGCTACATCAACTGTCTACTGCAGCAGTTCTACATGATCGAGCCCTTCCGCGACGCCATAATGAAGCTGGACTGCACGGCCTACAACCCAGTCCTTAAAGACAACGAGATGTATCAACTGCAGAAGATTTTGTCGTTCCTACGGTACAGCAACAAAGGCTCGTACAACCCAAGGGAATTCTGTTAGGCCTTCCGCGACTTCTAGGGCAAGCCCATCGACGTCAACGTACAGAGCGATGCCGATGAGTTCTTCAATGCCTTTCTGGAAAAGCTGGAGAACTTGCTAAAGGTTACCAAGACGCCCGAAATCATCGACGATGTGTTTCGAGGCACGCTATCGAACCAGCTGGTCTGCGAGGGTTGCCCACACTCAAGCGAGCGCGAGGAACAGTTCATGTCGCTGGGCGTCAACATCAAGAACAAATCGTCCTTGGACGAAGCACTGAAGGGCTTCATCGAGGGATAGATCCTGGATGGGGACAATGCCTACTACTGCTAAACCTGCCGCAAGAAGGTCCGAACACTGAAGCGGCTGTGCATCAAGCACCTACCTAACATCCTGATCGTCGTGCTTAAGCGCTTCGAATTCAACTACGATTCGATGAAGAAGATTAAGGTCAACGACTACTGCTCGTTTCCGACGGAGCTAGATATGCGCAAGTTCACAGCCGAGCATCTTGCCGCCAAACCGCAGTACATGCCCGACAACTACTACTAGTTCAAGCTCAGGGGCGTGGTGGTGCACTACGGCTCGTCGGAGGCTGGTCACTATTATAGCTACATCAAGGACCCAAAGCAACAGTGGTGGGAGTTCAATGACGAGGCTATCAACAGCTTCAACCCGCAAGACCTTGCTGAAGAGACGTTTGGCGGTAGTGAAAGTTTCGGAAGTAGCGAGTACGGCGAACCCATGAAATCAGAGAAGTGTAGGAATGCATACCTGCTGTTTTACGAACGGGAGGCCACGTATGACCATCTCAAGCGGCCAATTAAGACGATGCTGGACCTGAACAGGATGGAAGGCAGTGACCGGCCCATTAAAGAGCTGGCTCTGCAAGACAACAGCAGCTTTGAATTCATCAACATCGTGTTCGATCCGGCCTTCATGAATTTTTTGTTGCACGTGCTGCAGCAAGAGGCACCTTCCTTAAGCGTCTGCAAGATGGTGATGCTGTACCTGCACACGGTATTGCTTCGCGCTAGGGACAAAGACGATTTTGTGGTGCCGTTCTGTCAGCGAATCGAGGAACTGCTGAGGGACAACAAAGCCCTCTCGGAATGGTACGTCTCGCAGCTGACCAAACCTTTCGTGCGTGAGTTCCTCATCGAATCCAATAAGGAAGTACGTTACATTACGGCTGGACTGGCGCGCATTGCTATTACGCAGGTAGACACTGTCCCCGACGATATCATCCTATCTCTACTCAACTTTATCCTCAATCCCAACGACAGAAAGCACGTGACACCAATCGCAAGAATCTTTGTGTAGATTAGTCAAAGGCCTCGCTAGAAGAAGTTCCTTGAGGCACTTCTCTATCCTCAGAGGGTGCTGGCCATCCTCACCAACGACACCACCAAGTTCGAAGACCTTCCTCAGCCTGCCAATCAAGTCTCATAGTTCGGAACTGTAGTCGAGGAAAAGGAAAAGGACCGCTATTTCAGGTCGAGTCCTTGTCTTCTTGGGCTGATCGAATCGCTCGTCAACTTCGAGGAGACAGTAACTATTGAGGATCTAGAACTCGTGCAGTCACAGACCTTTGACAAGGCTGCCAAGCGGATGCTGGCGAAACTCGCTGCGAAGAAGCTGAAAAAATTCAACGAGGAGTAGACCCAGAAGGCAATCAACCGTTGGGGAAGTAAGATGCTCAATGGTGATGACCGCGACATTCGCAATTATCTCGCTTGGATGGGCGAGGTCGCAGAGATCAGCGACGCGATGCAAGCGCAGCGCATTGAACAGATTGTCCAGAAGCAGCTGGACCTGATGGAGGCCTGCCAGTCCACCTACTACCCCTTCGACAACCTTTTCTGCTTCATGATTAAGGTAATAAGATAGTTAGCTCAGATGTGCCAAAAGAATCCTGTCTACAAAGCTGAGATCCTGCGCAAGCTCGAAGTCGACATCAATGGCGGTGGGAGGTACCTGCGTCTGATTGACCTCTGGATCTATAAGAGCGGCAGTGCGAGCAAGCTTGTTTACAACTAAGACGTAATTTATTCATATATTCAGTGGAAGGCATACAAGAACAAAATTTCTGGCAGTCTACCCGAGTCATCCTCCTACTACGAGGACAAGCGAGACGTACGTCAAAGACAGTTCGACGCTATAGCGAAGAAACAAAAGGATCCGTCAAAATAGGACAAGCCTAAGGACAAAGAAAAAGAACAGGGCGAAAAAGATCCTACTCTCGCTAACGTGGAACCTACAGTCAACCTCGGCTCTGACGACGAGCTCATCGATCGCGATCTGACCTTGCCATTCGACCCCACCAATCAACCGCTGTACCGCTTCGCATTCAGCAGCCGCAAGCCACAGAAAGTGCGGATAGTGGGCCGAGCGGGCATGCTTTACCGCATCTGCGTGGATGGTTCGCTGCGATGGTATGCCGGCGACCGCTAGGACCAATACGACATCGGAGGCTCCATTTGACACAGTTTCGTTCCTGCTCGTACATGAGAATGTCATTTCTTCGGTTATTCCGTATTGTTTTGGTCTTCTTCGTCGGCGTCGGCGGCCTCTTCTTCTTCTTCCGAAACGAATTCGATTTCGACATCTTCGCCCTCATCCGCTGCTAACTAGTTCTTAGCCTCATCGATCTCTTTGGCTGAAGTTGCCCTGACATCTTTTGAAATGTTTATCGTATTGGATTTGGAGACTGCTTCCAATGCTTGCGGCAAGATGCTGCCCACCTCGCTCCAGGAGTCAATGGTGTTGGCCCACCAGCCCTTGGTATTGTCCCATTCGCCCTTGGGAACTGCATTACAATCGATGCTTACTGGAGAAGTAGTCGGAACGGTCGCGCTTTTGGAGTTGGTGGTTTTCGAAGATGGGCACCAGCAGCGCAGGATTCGCCTCGACAAGACTTTTGAGTGCAGTGTCTTCCTCCTGTTAGGACTCGAAGTAGTCGCGGTAGAGGTTGGCAGACTCCTCCTGAACCATTTCTAGGTATGCCTTGGTGTGGGTCTCGGGATCGCTGATGTAAGCCTCAATAAGCTTGGCGGTATCGTTTTCAAGGAAGCGCTGTCTCTGTTTTTCAATCATGCGCTGGTTGCGGCGATTATAGTCTTCGCGGGTGTCCAGAGCCCGGCGATACTTAAACTTAAAGATCTTCTTCTCGATGAAGGAACTCTGGTCGTCTTCAGCACCAGCTACGTAGTATTCCTGGAAATCGAAGCGGTTGAGGTTGAAGCGTGCCTTACCCAGCAGCTCTTCCCTGTCGAGGCTCTCCTCAACTTGCTCGTCCTCGGGGTAGTTCTGCAGGTCGGTTTCGAAGTAGTCGCGGTACAGCTGTTCCTCCTCAGTGAGGGTTCCCGTGAAGAGGGTGTATTGGCCGTCGTTGCGCTCTTCCTCACGCTAGCGCATGCGCTTCTCGCGACGAGCGTGGTTCACGGGGTCCACAAACTTTCTCGACTGGAACTTCGCCACCTTGCGGAAGTTGCGATCCAGCTTCTTGATGGCCACCTCTACGTCAAGGAGATTCTCGTAGTCGACCTTGCCGATGGGTTCCCTCACGGAATGGTTGCGCTCGGCTTCCAACTCGATCTGCTTCATGGCGTACTCGAGCACCTTCACCTTATCCTCCGCGAGGGTGAGTTTGTGCATTCTGTAGGCCGGGTCCACCAGCATCCTGTCGTGTTCGTCGGGGTTGATCATCGAGTAGTAGACGTTCTCCGGCACTTCGTGGTAGGTGTACTCGTAGTGAGTGTTCATCTTCTGCAGGGAAAGCAGCGTAATGATGTCCTGTTCGCCCATATCCTGGTACTCGTACGGGTGGAAGTTCGGAATGTAGTAGTCCATCTCAGCCGAGTGTTCGTTGCGGAGTCGCACCAGCTTGAAGACCTGTCCGCAGACACCGCAGCGCTGGAGAGGACCTTACCTCAGCATAATCCACATGGGCTCGTGTCCTTCGTAGTCGTCTTCGTTCTGCGGGCCCGTGCAGTTGACGAAGCGGAAAGGCGCATCCGCGGTGAAGATCACCAACGGGTTGTCAACCGTACCGAAGTTCATTAGCTGTGCATTCTCCAGGTAGTTGAACGTCTGGAGGTCATAGGGGTTGCTAGCCACAAATGTCTACCATAGCAAGTCCAATTACCTGCCATTCCTGCGACACTTCGTCAAAGGCCTCCTCCGTGGTGTTTGTCTGAGGCGAGAAGTTCTGGCCGCCGGCCTCGGTGGTGGCCTTGATGTGCTTGATCGGTGCCTTCAGAGCGTTCTTGAAGTTCTTGATGGAGTTGAGGATATTGAAGCTGGCGAAGCCTCGTCTGACTACGTTCGACAGCATGAATAACAATAATAAGTATCTAAGCCCAGGCCATAAAAAGCATAGTCATTGGCGTCACTTCCCCTCCACAAGTTTCATATTCTCCAATTCGCGGATCGCCTACTTGAAGGAAGGCCGAGCTTCGGGATTGCGGTCCCAGCATTTTTTCATCAGGCGTGCGAACGCTTCGGGAGTCTTCTTTGGGATCGGTGGACGCAGGTGATTGTTGGCCACTTCGATTGAAACTTGAATTCCGCTTACGTCTATTTTAAGTAAATACAGTACTGCGGTATGGTGGCTCTCGTGACGCTATCTACCAGAGGATGATCCCGAAGCTGAACACGTCGGCCTTCTCTGTGTACTTCTGGCCGGAGATGACTTCCGGTGCCATCCATTGGTAAGTACCTATCTTCTCTGTCATGTAGTTTTCGAGGCCCTTCGTCCAACCAAAATCAGCCAGCTTGACCCTGTAGCTCTCATCAAGTAGCAGATTTAGGCTTTTCAGATCGCGGTGGAGGATGGGAACTTAACAGGCGTGCAGATAGTTCATGCCTCTTGCAGTGTCCAAAGCGAATCGTCTCCTGTCTTCCCAGCTGAGTTCGACGCTGGATTGCAACAACGACCATAACGTTCCTTTAGAGCAGTACTCGAGTACTATAGCGAAGTTTGGTGGTTTTGTGCAAGCTCCCAAGAACAGCACGATATTTGGGTGGCGCAGGGCCTCCATCGCGTGACATTCGCTGAGGAAGTCCTTCACTGAAGACTACGAAGTGTCGATCTTAAACAGCTTGACTGCCACGATGGTCTCTCGCCACTTGCCCTTATAAATGATGCCGTAACCACCCTCCGAAATCTGCTTTTCGAGGATGATCTCAGAAAACGGAATCTCCAAAGTCGTTGAGAAGGTTCTGGGAGCTACGTTGTGCGACATCTCGAACTTGGACATTGGATCGGTCTGTGTCCGAACTGATCGCTTTTGTTGCTTGCGGGTCTTTTCAGAAGAGTTTTCTTATGGCTTCTGCTATTCGGTCGATTCCTTACGACTATACGATACCTCATTGAAAGAGGTCTCTTTTCCAGCTGGCTTCTTGCCGAGGCAGACGGTGTAGTAGCTTCCACACGCGATCTTACTTACTTCTTGAGTACGACAGAGGACAGGCACAGTTGATATCGATTGGGACGGTTTGGAGTCAGTAACTTGGCCATATTTGTTCCGTCCCCATGCGTAGACCTGTTTGCTTTAGGTGGCTAATGCAAGGGCAAAATCCATGCCGCATCGAATTGATCTCACGTGAGGAAGGTCTTCAACCTTATTGCATCTGATTTTGCCTTCAGTATCGTTGGCGTACAGCTGAAAGACTTCTCCCTTGGCAGTGAGCAAGCACTGATACTATCCTCCGATGCTCACATCAATAACTCCTTTCAGATCAATCTGGAATGGCTCGTTGATGATGTTGTTGCCAATCACGCCCCAGACGTAAACGCGACCTTCGCTTGTCCGTGCAGCACAAGCTGCCAGGCATGCACTGATCTGTTCGATTGTCCCAGCAAACAGCAGCTTTATTTATTGAAACTCCGTGACGTATTTGCTTGCTGAAGGCTACGAACCAAGCAGCACAACTCCACTACTGAAGATCCTCCCCTTGCCAGTAAGCACCAGCGTATGGAATGGTCCACACGCAATCTGCTTCACATAATCGTTGTGGTCGAGCAGCGACTTCTTTTCATCGTCTGCTTCAAAGAACCGATATCGCTTTTCAGGCGTGTGCTATCTCAGAGTCGGGTTGTCGTTGGAGGGATGTCTGTCAGTCAGAATGCCTTGGTTGGTTGTGACGATCCTCCCCCGACTCACCTATCTGTTGATCTTCTTGGAAATGGAGAACGCATGAAGAAGAACTGGTCCAGATTTCTGATCCGTTGTGTTGCCTATTCCAAGCTGCCCACGATTGTTGAGTCCCATGCCGTAGATCTCTCCTTTGCTGGTTTGCACAAAGGTTTGATAAGGCCCGCAAAAGACTGTCGCCAACGACTTGTCCTTCATTATTTGAATCGGCTAGGATGTGCATGCGTACGTGCTGGTTGGCAGTCCTAACTGTCCATGCTGGTTGTCCCCGCAGGCAAACAATTCGAAGCGATTCGTAAGCAGTACACTATGCTTTTCTCCACACGCAACTTCAACGACGGGGATGTTCCAATCTGCCTGCGGATACTCATTGAATCGGTTCCGACCCCAACCGACAGCGTAGAACCCTTCTTGACTGCAGCTCTCTTCCTCGATGTGACTCTTAAGGTGTTGCTTGCTGCTGAGATCGGAATAGCTTTTGGACCGGCTCTCTATGACCTTCGAGGAGATCATGCCAGTTGGCTTGACTATGGTGCCCGGTCGTTTGCTGTCGCTATTGTCGGTCATGCCTATTTCGCATTATAACGATACTTGGATATTCGTAAAGTCATTGCTGTTGGATGTTGATTGTAATTCTCGCTCGACTTGCCCAATTGATTCAGTTGTAATGCATATGATATTGGTGCTGCGAGTGATCAGTCAAATTTGTCAGTGTTTCGAAGACAAGGAAGAAAAGTAAAAGGAGCAAGAGGCTGAACCCGTCTAAAACGACTACCCTCTGTACCTCCAAAACAGAAAGAACAGGCTTGTGGAATTAAACACAGGCAGTGAAGTCGGAGATAATGAAGAGTTCCTTAAGACTTTGCAGACAGTGACATCTAGGAGGAGTGTCGAGCCCGGCTACAAATAATTACTGGTCTCCGACACTAAGAGGACAAGATAAGAACAAAACCTACCTGAGTTGTATCCGTTTGTTGCGGATGTCGATGAAAATCTGAGCACAATCAAAATGGACAAGAATGTTCTCAACAGCCCGCAGAACGTGCTGACGTCAGTGAGCACTCCTGACCCAGAAGATACTCTGCGGTCGAAGGGTCGATACAGTCAACCGCTGAAGTCGAATGGACAATAACAACCTACCAATCTAGTCATGTTGATCCAATAGAACTCCGAAGGAGGCGAACCTCTAGAGGAACACAACATCGATCAACATCAACAAGCTGATCGGCGTTCAATGAAAGAGTAGGAATAGGAGGAGTTTGAGTACTTCGAGCCGGGACTAAACAGCCCCATCAATAAGATGACTCGTGCTAAGCCCATGTTCGACTTAGAAACTAGGGTGAAGCGGAACCGCAAAAGAAAGCATAAGGCCAAGCCAGAGCCCGAGAGCAACATCAGCCCATACCGAGTCAACCTCCCCAAGGACTTGCAGAACTTCGCGGTTGCAAACCGCCCATACTAATGATCTTTCTCTTTAACCGTCAGACTATCATTGGCTTTCCTCCATGAAATCAGGGCTTGAAGAGTCGATTTCGTTGATGATTCGCTCAGACGTCATCTGAGCGCTCAGAGTCGTTTTCAGCTTTTCTGCGATGAACTCAAGGTGGCGTTGCCTTTCGCTGAAATCCACATCCGAATTGTTGGCCTCATAGTATTTAAGAAGCTCCATTTCGACATCGTCGATGAACTTTTCTTAGGGGTCGAACTTGGGAAGGATGCCACTCTCTTGAGCTTCGTTGTGCCTCTCTTCGTAGGTCCGAACGATGTCTGCGAACTGCTCGCAGATTCCCAGCTTGTCGCAGGCTGAAGTCACCGACTGACGCTCGCCAATCGCGTTGATGATTCTGACGTAGTCGAAGCTGGTGCCGATGTGCCTGATGAGTTCTTCGTCGCTGATCATCGCTATCACGAAACCACGCATTCCCTGGAGATACCGCAGGAAGCCCAAGCTTATGCTGAGTTCCTCTTCGTAATTCGTCCCTTTGAGGATCTCATCGATCAGCACGAGAGCCCGCATGTTCGGTTCGTTCGCTTCGAGAAGCCCGTTGAGCACAACCACTTCGTATTGAAAGTGACTCAGGCCGTTTTCGATAGAGACGTTGTTCTTGAGTTTGCTGAGGAGCATGTTGAAAAGACAGGCGGAGTAGGCCTCCGCAGGCACAGGGCAGCCTATCTGACTGAGTATGACCAGATACCCCGTGCTGATCATGCGATTGTAGAACTCTGCCGACTGGTCGTTCTTGTAGTAGACAGTGATGGGACGCAATTGTGTCGACAGGAACGAGCTCTTTTCTGAGGGTCTGAAGAATCGCTAATGCGTCCATATGGTGGAGAGACCTCGGTAAGAGAGCATGTCGACTTTCGTGAAGATCGGACGACAGAATCGAACAGTGGTGTAAAAGGAGACGAAATTGCTGAAAGAGAGCAGCATGTCGGTGAGCGACATCCAGTAGCTGATGTCGAACAGCAGCTCAAGCCGTTCCTGAATGGCATGAACAGTCTCGAGAAGCACGCTCTGCGACTGATGAAGAATGCGGTCTTCGTGGATACGTAGCTTATTGTTCATCGACACTATTCGGGTGGTTTCGAAGGTGACCATCCGCCTCTCACGGAAGCTGATGTGCACGATGTCTTCGTGAAGCAGCTCCGATATCTTCCGCAAGTCTTCTTCGGGTTGGTTGCTGGTGTAGCTCAGGAAGTAGCCTCGCCTTTCAGTTGAGCACAGCTTCAGGGACATCAGTGTCTTTGACTTGTATTCTTCCCACACCTTTGACAGGTCCTCCACGGTCTGAGAGTAAGTCACTCGGCTGATATGGCATTATTCATCAGCGATCTTGCTCTCCCTGACCACGAACAGATAGTTGTCCTTGGTGCTTCGGCTTGTATTCTCAAAACTGGCCAGCACTTCGGTGTCAAGGTTCTCAACAATAACTTGGCGAATTTGGTCTATACGTGGGTCGCTGATGCACTCCATCAAGCGATGGAGGGTGCGCCCATGGTGCTAAGTCGGCTGCGCCTCTGTCATCCATGCCTCCAGTCTCGAACGAAGATGGTCCAGCGAGCTAATGAAGTGCGACATCAGCAGGATGTAGTAGATATAGCTCTTCAAGGAACGCGAGTCCGGCTTCGGTTGTTGTATGAACTTAACGGCGATGGGCTCGAGCATTTTAAAGCGAGCGATGTCTGCCTTCAGTAAATCTGTGAGTGAAGGATTCTTCAGCAGAAAGAACACCGTGTCCAACCGGTCCTCTATGGCGTCCTTATCGCAGAGCGGCTGCAGCAGGTTGGCTCGGAGCATACGAGTTCCCCCGCAGGTAATACACCGGAAGTTCTCCAGAAAGCTGTTCGCGGTCTTGTTGGTCTCACTGTTCACGAATAGCTCGAGGTCGGAGACAGTCTGCTCGTCGATGATTAGCACGTTCGAGGGGTAGTGCTATTCGATGT
>JAFDWD010000069.1 GCA_018268695.1 Actinomycetota bacterium | reverse complement strand
GATGCAGTCGTATTTCTCGAGCACGCGGACGTGGTAGGCGACCAGGTTGAGGCTTTGGTCGAGCTCCTGGGCGAGCAGGTTTGGACTGGCGACCCGCTCGTTCAAAATGATCAGGATCTGTACGCGGAGCGGGTGCGCGAAGGCTTTGGCGACGATTTGTTCGACGCCGTCCTTCTTCTTCGTTTTAGGCATGGGGGACTTCTTTCGGTCGTTGGCAAGGGGCACAGCGGTGGCAAAACGCCGATTCAAAAAAAACGCTAACCAATCTAAATCAAGAAGTCCAGAAACGATCTTAAAAACTCGTTTATTTGTTGACATTTACCGGTTTGAACTTGATTGCTGTAAACGCGTAGAGTAAAACTACGGTCTCCGCCGGAAAGGGGTGGCGGACCAGGGAAACGCAGTTCGAAACGGAGGTGGCGATAGTGCGGATGGGCACTTCGCAGGGGCGGATGGCACCTGCGGCAATCTCGAAGGGCTCCTGACCTAGGAGCAAGGGGCAGGGACGGCGATCGTCGTGACAGGCTTGTCCGGTGGCACCTTGGAAGCTGCCGCTCATCGTCATCGCGATCGTCGTCCCGATCGTCATCGGCATCATGGCCGCAGGCCCGGAGGCGGGACTGGCCCTGGGTGCGTTGGTCGCGGTGGTCCTGGTCTACGTCGCGGTGGTCTACTTCCGGCCGCGCGAGGGGATCGGCGACGAGCCTGACCCGTCGGTGCGCCGGCGCCTGCTGGTCGTGGTGACCAGCGCGGTCGAGGATCCGGGGACGACCGCGGCGATCGCCGCCGAGGCGGGCGTCGACGGCAGCCGCGACCTGGCCGAGGTGATGATCCTCGCCCCGGCGCGGATCGGCTTCCTCGACCGTTGGGCATCCGACCTCGAGCCCGCCCGCCAGGAGGCGCAGAGGATCCTGGTGCTCTCGGTCGCCTCGCTGGCCAAGGTAGGCGTCGTCGCCGAGGCCCGGGTCGGCGACGAGGACATCGTCCAGGCGGTCGAGGACCAGGTGGGCAGCTTCCGGGCGACCGAGGTGGTGCTGGTGACCGCGAACGACGAGGACGACCCCGCCGCGGCCGAGGCGGCGGCCGAACTCGCGGACCGCCTCCGCACCGGCTTCCTCCGCCTGGTCGCCGAGTGAGAGAGGACTAGCTCGCGGACCCCAGCAGCTCGCCGAGCCGGATGGCGGCGCGGGTGGGGGTGACGAAGCCGTCGTCGCCGACCGGGTGGAGGAGGCCGGACCGGGTCAGTTCGACGATCGCCCGCTCGATGCTGTCGCGGGCGGCGAAGTCGTCCTCGGTCCCGGTCAGGTCGCGGACCAGCTCCTCGGTGGTCACGCGGGTGGGATGGAGGTCGAGGAGGCGCTGGATCAGAAGGGCTTCCAGGCGAGCGTCGACACGGTCGTTGGTCATGTTCTCCTCGTCCGCCGGCATCGTCGTTTCCCTAAGGAGCCGGCTCCTCGTTTTCGCCCCCCTCTGTGGGCTCGCCGTTATCGCTAAGTCCGAGAACCGCGAGGGCCCAGGGCTCGTCGATCGTGGGCGAGTAGAAGTGCTGCATCGATCCGCGCACCGGCGTCGTGTCGATCAGGGCCACGGCACCACACTCGGCGAGCACCCGCACGTGGTAGCTGACGTTGGACAGCGGCTCGCGCAGGGAGTCCGAGACCTGGCGCGGGCTGATCGGGTTGCTTTCGACCATCGCGCGGAGGATCTGCCGACGCAGCGGGTGTCGCAGCGCGACCAGAAGTTCGTTGTGGTGGGTGTTGTCCTCGTCCCCCATCGTCGGGGCGGCAGCATAGAGCAATTGAAATGTTTTGTCTGCATACGACCGTGTATCGGGCGCGTCTCTATGAACGCTTAAAGTCTTTGGCACAGTTCGTTGAGGATTGGCGGTGTTTGCAGGCACTTCAGGCGCAATTTGTGACCGGAAGATGGGTGATGATCAGCGATTCATGAGCATCCGGCCCTCGCTCCTCGCCAGTATGGCGCAGACAAAGGATTGCGCCGGATTGGGATCGCGGCGCGCGGGTGGATTGGCCGGACGCGTGGCTGCGGGGTTAGCCTCGCCTCATGCACCTGAGGGAAGCCGACGAGGGGGACGCGGCGGCGGTCGCGGCGCTCTGGACCGAGGCATACGCCGACGCCGGGCCGGAAGGTCGGCGGGAGCCGTACGCGCTGCAGGAGTACTTCGCGGTCGCCGCCTCGGCCCACGTCACCGTCGCGGTGGAGGGGGCGGGGGAGGTGATCGCCGTCTCCGCGCTCTTTCCGCCGGGCGCGCCGGGGCGCTCGGTCGCCGGGCCGGGGGAGGCGGAGCTCGCGCGGCTCGCCGTCGCCGCGGCGGCGCGGCGGCGAGGGATCGGCCGGATCCTCGTCGGTGACGCGACCGGGCGGGCCCGGACCCTCGGCGCCGAGCGTGTCGTGCTCTGGAGCCGCCCGTACCAGACCGCCGCTCACGCGCTGTACGAGTCGCTCGGCTGGCGGCGCGTGCCGGAGCGCGACGAGGACGATCGCGATGGCCGGCGGCTGGTCTTCGTGCTGGACTTTTGACCGATTCCGCAACAAGATCATCACCTCTCCGCCGTGACCCCGGCTAGGCTGCCCGCCGTGATCATTTCAACGATGAACGACCTACCCGGGTATGAGATCGAAGAGGTCCTCGGCGAGGTCTTCGGCCTCACCGTCCGCTCGCGCAACGTCGGCTCGCAGATCGGCGCTTCGCTCAAGTCGCTCGCCGGAGGCGAGCTCAAGGGCATGACGAAGATGCTGAAAGAAGGCCGTGAGCACGCGACGGAACGGCTGGTCGAGGAGGTCGAAGCGAAGGGCGGCAACGTGATCATCGCCTTCCGTTACGACACCTCCGAGCTCGGCACCACCTGGACCGAGGTCTGCGCCTACGGCACGGCCGTCCGCGCCCGCCAGAAATAGAAGCGGGCGCGCGAGCGCCCTGCCGAAAACCCGACTTCCCCGGGCTCTTACAATCGGGCGATGCCCGAGCCCGCGCCTGAGCCCACCTACACGCTTTACCGCCGCGGCATGGAGCTGCTCGAGGAGGGCGACTTCGAGGACGCCGCCCGGCCCCTGGCCGAGGCCGCGCGCCGCGAACCGGAGAAGACCTCGGTGCGCGAGGCCCTCGGTCGCGCCTACTACCGGGCGGGCCGCTTCCGCCTCGCCGCGGTCGAGTTCGGCGCGGTGGTGGAGAGCCATCCGGTCGACGACTACGCCCACTTCTGCCTCGGCCGCGCGCTCAGCATGACCGGCGACAAGCGCGGCGCCCGCCATCACCTGGCGCTCGCCTCGAACCTGCGGCCGGACCGGCGCGACTATCGCTACTACCGGCGTTTGCTCGACGCGTAGGGGGCGGCAGTCCTAGAAGCGGGGTCCTGGGCGTCTCATGGAGGTCCTGGCAGGCTGTGACCTCCATGAGACGCCCAGGATGTGAGGGAGTGCGGTGTTTCTCCGAGGGTTCGTGCGTGATCTGCCACACCCGGCCGGGATCGGCCGGTGCGTTCGTACTTTGCGCGGTATACGGCCACTAAGTACGAACGCACCTCTCCGCCTGTCGCGGGACGCGCACGGGACCGTGGACTTCCCGACATCTCGCGCGCGTCTCCCGGGACGGCGTCGCACTTCCTCCACCGTTTTCATACCCCGGCCGTCTCGGCCACGGCCACAGCCTGCCCGGGCCGTGGACGAGACGGCCGCGATCGCCGTACCCTCGCGTCCCTTTCCCGTCCTCTCACCCCTGCCGCAACGCGATCCGGAACGCCTCGCG
>JAFDWD010000699.1 GCA_018268695.1 Actinomycetota bacterium | reverse complement strand
GGGCGAGCGGCGGCTTCGTCTGGCCGTTCCTCTACCCGCACTCGGAGTGGGACTTCCGGCTCGAGCAGGTGCGCTCGATCAACGTCTCCGGGCACAAGTTCGGCCTCGTCTACCCGGGCATCGGCTGGCTGGTGTTCCGCGAAAAGTCCGACCTCGCCGAGCACCTGGTCTTCTACGAGAACTACCTGGGGGAGACGGACGCGACGTTCACCCTCAACTTCTCCACCGGCGCCTCGATGGTCCTCGCCCAGTACTACAACTTCGTCCGCTACGGGCGCGAGGGCTACGGCTACGTGATGAAGGCGATGCAGGAGAACGCGAAGGCGCTGGTCGAGAAGCTGGACCGCTGCGGCCATTTCGAACTGATCGGCGAGGACGAGGAGCAGCTCCCGCTGGTCGCCTTCAAGCTGATCGACGGCAAGGGCTACGACGAGTTCGACGTCTCCTGGCAGGTCGCCGCCGAGCGCGGCTGGATGTTGCCCGCCTACACGATGCCGCCGAACGCCCAGGAGGTGAAAGTCCTCCGCGCGCTGGTCAAGCACACCCTGAGCCGCGCCCAGATCGACCGCCTGGCGCAAGACATCGAACACGCCTGCGACACGTTGGAGAAGAAAGGCACCGGCGCCCACCAGTCCGAGCGCAAGAAGGTCAAGCGGAGCCCGAACATCTAGGGAGGTCCACCCGCCCGGCTCGGCCACCATGCCCGGTCGCCGAGCCGGTACGTGATCGCCGGGATCAGGAGGGCGCGGACGACGAAGGTGTCGAGGAGGACGCCGACGGCGACCGTGGCGCCGATCTGGACCAGCTCCTCGAGCGGTAGGAGGGTGAGGGTCGCGAAGGTGCCGGCGAGGATCAGGCCGGCGCCGGTGACGACGCCGCCGGTGGCGACCAGCGCCCGCAGGGTGCCCTCGCGAGTGCCATGGACGCGCGCCTCCTCGCGCACCCGCGTCATCAGGAAGATGTTGTAGTCGACCCCCAGGGCGACCAGGAAGAGGAAGGCGAGCAGGGTCAGGTCGAAGGTGATCCCGTCGCCGCCTACACCTGAGAAGGCGAAGGTCGAGAGTCCGAGGGTGGCGCCGAAGGAGAGGACCACGGTCGCCATCAGGTAGAGCGGCGCGGCAAGCGCCCGCAGCACCCCCGCGAGGATCAGGCCGACGACGAGGAGGACCAGCGGCACGACCAGGCGGGTGTCGCGGCCGTTCGTCTGCTCGACGTCCCAGTTCTCCGCCGGCAGGCCGCCGAGGAGGCCGTCGGGGGAGATCTTGTGGAGGCGTTCGCGGACCTTTTCCACCTCTTCCGCCGCTTCTCCCGAGTACGGGTTCCCGGCGAGGATGACGACGACGAGCCCCGAGTCGAGCTTGTCCTCGGTCGGCACCGGGATCGCGAGCCGGACCGAGTCGAGGCCGCTCATCGCCTTCGCCACCCGCGCCGCTTCGCCGATCGGGACGACCGCGGTGAGCGGCGAGGCGAGGCCGGGCGGGAAGTGTTCGTTCAGCACCTGGGTGCCTTCGCTCGAGTTGGTCGCCTTGGTCTCACCCTGGCCGAAGCCGATCGTGCCGTGGTGGACGAGGTTGCCGGCGGCGAGAACGAGGAGGCCGACGATGACGGCGCCGATGATCGGCCGCGAGCGCCGCCGCACGACCCCGGCGATCGCCTCCCAGCGGCTCGGGCCCGTGCTCCTCGCCTTCCCCGATCGCGGCCAGAAGGCGCGTTCGCCGAGCACGGCGAGGAGGGCGGGGAGGAGGGTGAAGGCCGAGCAGACCATCACCGCGATGCCGATCGCGAGGATCGGCCCGAGCCAGTGCGTCGACTGGAGGTCGGCGACCAGCAGCACCAGCATCGCCGCGATCACGGTGCCACCCGAGGAGGCGATCGGCCGGACGTTCTCGCGCAGCGCCTTCGGCAGGGCCACCTCCGGCGGAGACCCCGATCGCAGCTCTTCGCGATAGCGGTGGACGAGCAGCAGCGAATAGTCGGTCCCGGCGCCGAAGACGAGCACCAGCAGGAGGAAGGTGCCCTCGCTGTTGACGACGATCCAGCCCGCCTTGATGACCAGGTAGGCGATGCCGATCGCCACCGTGTAGGCGGCGCCCACCGCCAACAACGGCAGCAGCGCCAAGAGCGGCGCCCGGTAGACCAGCAGGAGGAGGACGAGGACCAGCCCGAGCGTCGCGATCAGCAGCGTGCGGCCCGCTTCGTCGGCGACCTTGTCGAGGTCGGCGGAGATCCCGGCCGGCCCGGTCACGTAGGCGTGCAGGCCGGGGACCGGGTGCGCGGCGAGGTATTCGCGCATCTCGCCCACGCCGCGCCGGATCGCGCCGTGGTCGGCGGCGTTCAGCGCGAGGACGAGGAGCGCCGCTTCGCCGTCCTTGGAGATCGGGCCGACCCCGTGGGCGTAGTCGGCGACGTCGCCAAGCGGCCTGCCCGACGCGGCGGAGAACGGGTCGATGATCGGCGACGCGCCGGTGATGCCGAGCCGCTCGAGGCCGCGGCCGAGGTCCCCGATCGCGTTCAGGTCGGCGGGCGTCAGCCCGCCTTCGCGGTCGAAGACGATCACCGCCGGCACCTCTTCGGCCTTCGAGTCCGCTGCGGTCGTCGGCACGCCACCACCGGTCGGGTCGGCGGCCCCGTCGCCGCCGCCCGTCGGTCCGGTCCCCTGTGCGGGGACGCCCGCGTCGCTCGGGCTGCTCGCGCCGCCCAGGGCGGTCGCGCCGTCGAGGACTTCGATCGCGTGGATCGATTCCGCCCCCTTCGGCAGGAAGCTCGACTGGCCCGCGGCGGTGACCTCGCCGATGTGGGAGCGGGCGACGTAGCCGCCGACCCCGAGCGCGACCCAGATGGCGATGGTTACCCAGCGGCCGCGTGGGCCCGTCACCGCGGCGGCGAGCGCGGCGATCACCGGCGGTGGCGGTCGTCGTCCGGCACGCGCGGAGCCTATTGGCCGTCAGGGCGGCCCGGGGCCGGGTACCTTCCTCCCATGCCCACCTGGATCGCCCGCAGCGCCGTGCCCTGGGTCTGGAAGAAAATCCCCTGGAGAACCGTCTGGGCGATCACCCTCTGGCTCGCCCAGAAGGGCCGCGACCGGGTGCGGGACAACCTCACCGCGAACGAGCAGTCCGAGTTCTGGGCGCTGCTGAAGAAATCCCGCGGCAAGCCGGGCAACCTGACCGGGCAGGACCGGACCCGGGTGAAGAACCTCGTCGGCAAGGCGATCCGGGGCTAGACGTTTGACCGTCTAGTCCTCGCGGGGCGGCCGGTCGCGCTCGAACGGTGGCGAGCGGAACTGCAGCATCTGGACCTTCGTGCGGATGTCGGCCGGATCCCCGTCCGCGGTGCGATCGGCCACGCGCGCTTCGATCTCGAAGAGCTCCTCGGTGGTCCGTTCGAGCAGCCGGGAGATTTCCTGCCAACCCTCGGCGTCGACGATCATCGGCATCCGGCACAGATGCGCGGTGTCCTCGCCGCCGAAGAAGGTCCCGGACGCCATCGCGGTGGTGATGTCCTCCGAGATGATCCGCAGCGAGACGCCGACCAGGCCGAGGCGCTCCTTCTCGCTCAGCGCCTCCCAGGCCTCCTCGTCGAAGTAGAGGCGCTGGGTCGCCCGGTAGAAGTGTTCGAGGACGCGGCCGCCACGTACACGGTCGGTGCGGACCAACTCGATGCAGCCGAGCTTCTGCAGCTGGTTCAGGTGGTAGGTGACGTTGTTCAGCCTCTCGCCGATCTCCTCGGCCACCTCCCGGGGCGAGGCGGTGCGGTCGAGCAGGACGCTCATCGCATGGACCCGGGTCGGATGGGACATCGCCGCGGCCAGTTGCGGGCTGATGAAGTCGGGCCTCGCGGTCGCGGACCCTCTGGTCGGAGTAGCTCCCACGCAATCCTCCAAAAAAATTGAGTTACTAACCCGCCTGCATTAAATCATCGCGAACCCCTTTGTCGCTATATGGAGACAGAAACAGCGCATAATCTTGTCTGAATACTCGAATTCCATCAAACTATCTTCCGCGACCTCGCCTAGGGAGGGAGTGGAAGGGAGGTGATGGATATGAATATCGAGGAGACCAACTCGGTTCTGCCTGCGACGAGCGTTCAAAAGCCGACTTGATATCCAGGCGGGGCGACGCCTTTCGCGGACGCGCGAGAGGTGACCGCCTCCGGTGTTTCATCGGAGATTTCGTATTGGTCCAATCGCATAACTCAATCGAGCGATTTTCACCCGCCACGGGTGTACCTACGCAAAACTGCCCGATCAATGAATCGCCGTCGACCGAACCGCATCGACCAACGCCTGGTGCGGGCGCTCGGACACCCGCTGAGGGTGAAGATCCTCGAAGTCGTGCAGGTGCGTAAAGCCAGCCCCAGCGAGCTTACGGATCTGCTCCAGGCGCCGCTCGGCAACGTCGCCTACCACGTGCGGGTGCTGGAGAAATGCGGCTGCATCGAGCAGGTGGCGACGGCGCGGCGGCGCGGGGCGGTCGAGCACTACTTCCGCGCCCGGCCGCGCTCCTACATCGGCCATCAGGACTGGCGGAAGGTGCCGAAGAGCCTGCGCGACGCGGTCACCGGCGCCTCGCTCGGCACCTTCTTCGACAAGGCGGCCGACGCGCTCGAGGCAGGGACGATGGACGGGCGCGACGACACCACGCTGAACTGGATGCCGATGGCGGTCGACGAGGCCGGCTGGGCGGAAGTGGCGGCGGTGTTCGAGGCGGTGACCAACCGTCTCGAGGCGATCCACGAGCTGTGTCGCAGGCGGATGCTGAAAAACGAAGAGGAGCCGACCGCGCTGGTCGTCGGCATGGCTGCCTTCGAGCCGGCGCCGAACGGCTTCGTCCCCAAGGTGGGGGCCGAGATGGACGTGCCGGCGGACGTCGGCGACCTCACCGAGGGCGAGGCGGCGCCGAGCGCTTAGGATCCGGCCCGATGCCGGATCCCGTAACCGTCTCCGTCGAGGTCGCTCGCCCCCGGGCGGAGGTCTACGACGTGGTCGACGTCGCCGCCAACCACGAGAAGTGGATGGATCACCTCTTCAAAGACTGGCGCTTCGAGGGGCCGAAACGCGGCGTCGGGGCGATCACCAAGGCGCAAGTGAACGCGCCGAGCGCGCGGGAGAAGGTCACCATCGAGGTGGTCGAATCGGTCGCCCCCGAGCGGATCGTCGAGGAAGGCGAGAACGCCCACGGCAAGCGCAAGACCCGCGGCACCTACCGCTTCGTCGAGCTCGAGGGCGGGCGGACGCGGATCGAATTCGAGCTCGAGTGGCTGAAGACGCCGCGCACCGAACGGCTCGTGCCCTTCCTCTCCCGCGCCTTCATGCGCCGCGCCAATGGCAAAGGCATGAAGCGGCTCGCGGACCTGCTCGAAAAGGGCTGATGACGGCGGGCGACCCGGCCGGGGAGGAGGGCACCGGGATCCGCCCCGACCTCGCCGAGCTGCGGACGCGGCGGGCGCTGACCGAGGACGCGGCGCGCCCCGAGGCGGTCGAGCGACGCCACGCGGCGGGCGGCCGGACGGCGCGGGAGAACCTCGCCGACCTGGTCGACCCGGGCAGCTTCGTCGAGTACGGGCGCTTCGCGATCGCCGCCCAGAGGGGGCGACGCGAGCTCGACGACCTTGTCGCGCGGACCCCGGCCGACGGCTTCATCGGCGGCACCGCCGCCGTCAACGGCGAGCTCTTCGGCGACCGGGCCGCCTGCGCCGTCCTCTCCTACGACTACACGGTGCTGGCCGGGACGCAGGGGGCGCTCGGCCACCGCAAGAAGGACCGGCTGTTCGAGCTGATCGAGCGGATGCGCCTGCCCGCGGTGCTCTTCGCCGAGGGCGGCGGCGGGCGCCCGGGGGACACCGACTACCCGGTGGTGTCGGCTCTCGACACCCGCGCCTTCGCGCTCTGGGCGCGGCTCTCCGGACTGGTGCCGCGGATCGCGATCGTCGCCGGCCGCTGCTTCGCGGGCAACGCGGTGCTGGCGGGCTGCTCGGACCTGATCGTCGCCACCGAGGGGTC
>JAFDWD010000698.1 GCA_018268695.1 Actinomycetota bacterium | reverse complement strand
CGCTTTCTGCGGTTCGAAATCGGCGTCGACGACGATTTCCTTTTCGACCGCCGGGCATTCTTTGGCGACCATCTGGACCTGTTCCTGTGATTCTTTGGACCAGTTGTTCAGGCCGCCGCCGTCCTGGATGCCCAGGGTGATTCCTTCTTCACCGCACCATTCGCCGGATCCCGACGAGGCGGTTTCGGCTTCGCCACCTTCGGCGGAGCCTTTTTCGGTTTCGGCGGCACCGCTTTCGGATTCGCTTTCGGTCGCGCTGCTTTCCGTGGCTTCGCTCGAGCTCGAGCTACCGCCGCCGCCGCACGCCGAGAGCGCCAGAGCGGCGAGCAGGGCGATCAGCACCAGAAGTGCCGTTCCCTTCACCCGCGAGCGATCAGGTCTTGCTGACATCGATTGAGTCCTCCTCCTTGGGTTCACTGAGAAGCGCGCGGCCGGAACCGCTCGCGGTGTCGTGGGAAGTCGTGTCTCCGGCCGCCTCTACTTCCCCTCGACGGCCGGGGAGGATCTGGGTCCACGGGACATTGCGCAGGCCCATGCCGAGCGCGACGATCGCGCCCTGGATCAGGTAGTCGACCGAGGTATTGGCCCCGAGCGCCGAGATCACCTGTTCCAGCTGAGAGAGAAAGAGCACGCCGCCGGCGGTCGCGATGACGCTGCCGCGGCCGCCGCCGAGCGCGGTGCCGCCGAGGACCACGGCGGCGATCGTCGGCAGCAGGTATTCGTTGCCGGGCAGCAGCGGCGGCGACTGCAGGTAGCCGGAGAGCAGCGCGCCCGCCAGCGCGTAGGTGAGGCCGGCACCCATGTAGGCGGCGAGTTGGTAGCGCTCGACCGAGAGGCCGCCGGCGCGGGCGGCGAGCGGGCTGGAGCCGACGAGGACGAAGCGGCGCCCCCAGATCGTGCGCGAGACGAAGAGGGCGACGAGGACCGTCGCGATCAGGGCGATGACGGCGAGGACCGGGATGCCGAGCACCTTGTCGGCGGTGAATTCCTGCCAGTTCTTCGTCGCCTTGAAGGCGATCGAGCCGCCGGTGACCTGGATCACGACGCCGATGAAGATCGCGTTGGAGCCGAGCGTCGCGACCAGCGGGGTGATGCCGAAGCGCGTGACCGCGATCCCGTTCAGGAGGCCGCCGACGAGGCCGACCGCGACGACCACGATCAGCGCCGGGATCAGCGAGCCCTCGTTGCCGCCGGGGATGGTGACGACGAGCACCGCGCCCATCGAGAAGATTCCCGGGACGGAGAGGTCGAGGCCGCCCTGCTGGATCACCAGGGTCTGGCCGATCGCGGCGATCGCGAGGATCCCGGCGAACGGCAGCATGCCCTGCAGGGCGCTGTGGCCGAGGCTGCCGGAGGCGACGAAGGGGCTGACCGCGAACAGCAGCGCGGTGGCGATCCAGATGGCGAGGAACGGGGAGGCCGGCCGGCCTCTGAGCGTGGTCAACCGTTCCCCACCCGGACGGCCCGGCCCGCGATTGACGATCTGGACTCCATCGAAATTCTCCTCGGTTCGGAAAGAGCGCGGTCCCGCGCGCCGAAGGCGCCGCCCACCCGAGGCGGCCACCCGCACCGGGCCTCGCGGGATGTGGGGCCCGACGAAAGCCGATGCGAGGAGGCACTATCGCGCTGCGGGTCGTCCTGCTTCTAGGTCGCCCACTCCAAACTTTCCGCGCCGGTTTTTGTCCCCGCTTCCAAAGGCGGCCACCGGCGTGGCGAGCGCGGTCAGCGCGGCAGATGCCCGAGCTTGGCGACCTTCGTGGCGAGATACGGCGCGCTCTCCGGCCGTCCCTCCGCCACGAGCGGGACCCGAGCGACCACCGAGAGGCCGTAACCCTCGAGGCCGGCCCGCTTGGCCGGGTTGTTGGTCAACAACCGCAGCCTGGAGATCCCCAGGTCGCGCAAGATCTGCATGCCGATCCCATAGTCGCGGCGATCGGCCGGGTGCCCCAGCCTGAGATTCGCCTCG
>JAFDWD010000697.1 GCA_018268695.1 Actinomycetota bacterium | reverse complement strand
TGCCGAGTACTTCGACGTCCGAGGTCGCGCCGCCGGAAACCTGAAATTCATCAAGAAGTGTGAAGAAGTAGGCGGCGACTGCGAAGTCGTGGACGAACTGCCGTTCCTGGTCAGCGAACTCGGTACCGAACTCCCTTCGAAGGTGGCGAGCGCGGCACAGGCCAACCCAGATTTCAACATCCTCTGGGCGGGCTACGACGACGCGCTGATCTTTGCCCTTCAGGGCCTCCAACAGGCCGGCATCTCGGGTAAGGAAGGCGCGGGCTTCGATGCCAATGCCGCCTCGATCGAACGGATCAACAACGGTGAAGAGCTGGCGACGATGGGCCTGCCCGGCACCTGGATCGGGTTCGGCCTGATCGACGACCTGAACCGTATGTTCGCGGGCCAGGAACCGGTCATCGAGAACATCCACACCAAACTGCTTTACAAAGGCAACGTGCAAGACATCGGTAAAGGCGAAGGCTGGAACGGTGACATCAACGTGATTCCCCTGTACGAAAAGCTCTGGGGCGTCAGTTAAGGGACGGAAGGAGTAAGTGGAATGACCACACCCGCTCTTTCGATCCGCCACCTGGGCAAGACGTTCCCGGGTCAGGTGGCCCTGCGTGACGTCAGCTTCGACGTCGCGGCCGGCGAGGTGCATGCGCTGGTCGGGGAGAACGGGTGTGGCAAGTCCACCTTGATCAAGTCGCTGTCGGGGTACCACCAGCCGGACCCCGGCAGCGAGATTGAGGTGGCCGGCGCGGCGTTGCCGATGCCTCACAGCCCACGCCAGGCGCGCGAGGTCGGGCTCGCCTTCGTCCACCAGGACCTCGGCCTGATCGAGACCGCCTCGGTGCTCGAGAACCTCGCCTACGGACACGGTTACGAGGTCGCGGCCTGCTGGCGGATCAAATGGCGGGCCGAGCAGCGCATCGCCCGCGAGCTGTTGGAGGAATTCGAGGTACCGGTCCGCCCCAACGCGGTGGTCGGCGATCTCTCTCAGGCCAACAAGACGCTTGTCGCGATCGTGCGCGGGCTGCGCGACGCCGGCGATGGTGGTCGGGTCCTCGTACTGGACGAGCCGACGGCGGCGCTGCCCGAGAGCGAGGCCTCGCGGCTCTTCGACTTCGTCCGTCGGCTGCAGAAGCGCGGCCTGGCGATCATCTATGTCTCTCACCGGCTGAACGAGGTGTTCGAGATCTGCCAGAAGATCACCGTCCTCCGCGACGCCGGCCTGGTCGGCACCTTCGACGCCGCTGAGCTCGACGAACGAAGCCTCGTACGTCAGATCATCGGCAAGTCGCTGGCCGAGTACGTGCCGAAGCCGCGCGACACGGTCCGCTCGGAGGTCCTGCTGGAGGTCGAGGGCATCTGGGGGCCGCGTCTGCGCGAGGTCTCCTTCAAGGTGGCGAAAGGGGAGATCGTCGGCATCGCCGGACTGCTCGGCTCGGGGCGCAGTG
>JAFDWD010000696.1 GCA_018268695.1 Actinomycetota bacterium | reverse complement strand
GGAAGCCTTCGCGGCAGAGGGAGCTCTGCTCGTCGCCGAAGACCTGGACCGTCACCGGGGCGTCTTCGGAGCCGAGGCGCGCGCCTTCCTGCGGCACGCCGCCAAAGAGCTGCTGCGCTTCGCCGATCCCTTCGATGTGGACCGTGTTCTTGTTCGGCTTCTGGGTGGCGATGTTGACGATCGCGTAGCCGAGCGCCAGAAAGGCCAGGAAGGCGATCAGGATCACCCAGCCGCGGCCGCGCTTCGGCAACGGCCGCTGGAGGACTTCGGGCTGCTCGGGATCTTTGGTGGCCGGGCTCACCGCCCCATTATCGCGACCGGCGACTCTCGGCATCTCCCTACCTCCGGAGATGGCCGTTGACAGCGTCCGCCGGCAGGAGTAGGAAAGGCATACCCATTTTTCCCGACACTGGAGGGTCTTGATGGCCAACCACCTGACGCCGAGTGAGCTCGCCGACCAGCTGCGAATGGATCAGCAGGAGGTGATCGGGAGGTGCGTCCAGATGGGCGTCCCGATCTTCCACGGGCGGATCGATCGAACCCTCTTCGAATCGACGCTTCGGATGGGCAGTCCCGGCGCCGGGCAGCCGACGAATTTGCGCCCCGACACGCCGCACTAATAGACTCCTCCGCGATGGAGGGGAGGGGGACCGATTCGAAGACGCTGGCGGACCTGTTGGTCCGGTCGGCCGAACGCTACGGAGCGCATCCGGCGGTGCGCTTCAAGGAAGGCGACGCCTGGGTCGATCGCAGCTTCCAGCAGGTGCTCGATGTGGTGAAGCCGCTGGCGCTGGGCCTGGTCGCCCTCGGCATCGAGAAAGGCGACCGGGTCTCGATCCTCGGCAACACCCGCCCCGAGTGGACCTACTTCGACTTCGCGGCGCTCTCGATCGGCGCGACGGTGGTGCCGATCTACCAGACGAACTCACCCGAGGAGTGCGCCTACGTCCTCGAGAACTCCGACGCGAAGGTCGTCGTGGTCGAGGACGACGAACAGCTGACGAAGATCCGTGAGGTCCGGGCCGGCCTGCCGCAGCTCGAACAGGTCGTGATGATGATCGGCGACGCCGACGACGTGATCTCGATGGAGGGCCTCGCCGCCAAAGGCGCCGAGGTCGACGACGCGGTCTTCCAGCAACGGATCGACGCGGTCACCTCGGACGACATCTGCACCTTCATCTACACCTCGGGCACGACCGGCCCGCCGAAGGGTTGCATCATCAGCCACGGCAACTACCGCTCGATGCTCGACATGGTCAACCAGACGAGCGTGATCGAGGAGGAAGACGTCACCTACCTCTACCTCCCGCTCGCCCACTCCTTCGCCCTGCTGATCCAGCTAGGCAGCTTCGACCTCGGCGCCACCCTGGCCTACTGGGAGTGCGACCCGAACAAGATCATGCCGAACCTGGCCGAACTGAAACCGACCTACTTCCCGTCGGTGCCGCGCATCTTCGAGAAGATCTACACCGCCGCCAACAGCGGCATGGAAAAAGAGGGCGGCCTCAAAAAGGCGATC
>JAFDWD010000695.1 GCA_018268695.1 Actinomycetota bacterium | reverse complement strand
GGATCGGCGGGTTGCCGTAGACGTAGCCGCGGTCGAAGAGCTTCTGGATGATGTCGGCGCGCGTGGCTTTGGTGCCGAGGCCGCGCTCCTCCATCAGCTCGATCAGTTTGCCCTGCGAGATCCGCGAGGGCGGCTGCGTCTCTTTGCCGACGATCCACGGGTTCGCGTCCGGCTCGTCCTCGGCGCGGAACTCCGGCACCGCCGCGAGCGCCAGCGACTGGCCCTCCTGCAACGCCGGGATCTCCTCGTCGGCAGAACGGGCGTAGGTGTAGATGCCCGCGTAGCCCGGATCGACCACGACCGAGCCGCGGACGAAGTACGTCTCCGTCCCCGCCTCGATGTCGGCGCGGGTCGACTCGGTGATCATCGGCGGGCTGAAGGTGGCGAGGAAGCGCCGCACGACCAGTTCGTAGACCCGTTTCTTCGGACCCTCGAGGGCACCCGGGTGAATCGCCTGGGTCGGGTAGATCGGCGGGTGGGCAGCGTCTTCTTTTTTGCCGCGGGTCGGTTTCAGCTCGGCCAGGTCGTTCAGGCCCGACGCGGCCGAGAACTCTTTGACGTTGGTCAGTGAGCGGATCAGCTCCCGCACCGGCAGCGAGCTCGGGTAGACCGTGTTGTCGGTACGCGGATCGCCGGGGTGATCCCGAGGCGCGAGGAGGCGTCCGTGGTGAAGGCGGTGGTGTTGAACGGGGTCGGCGGGCGACGGGTGTTCTTCCGCGCCGTGACGGCTTTGACGACGCCCGGCCCGGAGGTCCCGGCCAGGGCCTTGTCGGCTTCGGCTTTCTCCCAGAATTTGTCGACGGTGTGGTGGGTCTGGAAGGTCCCGTCGGGGTGCTCGAACTTGGCGAACAGTTCCCAGAACGGTTTCGCCACGTGGGCGCGGCGCTCCATCTCACGCTCGACGATCAGGCCCAGGGTCGGGCTCTGCACGCGGCCGACGGAGAGGAAGTTGGAGCCGAAGCGGCGCGTCGAGAGCGAGACCGCGCGGGTCAGCGTCGCGCCCCACAACAGGTCGATGTCCTGGCGGGCGGCGCCGGCGTTCGCCAGCGGGTAGCTCAGGTAATCGAGGTTGTCGAAGGCGCGCAGAAGTTCCTCTTTGGTCGTCGCCGAGTAGCGCGCCCGG
>JAFDWD010000694.1 GCA_018268695.1 Actinomycetota bacterium | reverse complement strand
TTGACCCGGACGCTGGAGGCGGTCGAGCACCAGGACATCGAGCTGGCCCAGATCGTCGTCGCCGACGACGATCGGATCGACGGCCGCTACCTGGAGGTACACCAGGCGCTGATCACGCTGCTGGCCACGCAGTCGCCGGTGGCGACCGACCTGCGGCTGATCTCGGCGCTCCTACACGTGCTGAAGAACATCGAGCGGATGGGCGACCAGTGCGTGAACGTCTGCAAGCTGATCCCGATGACCGGGCACCAGCCGCCCGCCGACGAGGAGATGGTGAAACTGATCCTCACCATGGGCGCGCACACGAAATCGCTGATCGCGCAGGCCAAGCGCGCCTTCTGCGAGCGCAACGTGGAGATGGCCCGCGATCTGGTCGACCGCGACGACGTCGTCGACCAGCTGAATCGGGAAGCGTTCCAGCAGGCGCTGGCGATCGGCGACGACGCCGACGCGCGCGAATGGGCGATGACGATGCTGCTGACCGCGCGCGCGATCGAGCGGATCGCCGACAACGCCGTCGACATCGGCGAGCAGGTTGCTTTCGTCGTGACTGGGCTATTTCGTGAGTTTGAGGACGCTTCACATCCGGGTTCCCACGCTTAGATCCGCCCCGCCTGGGAACATTAGGCCTGACGGCCTGATGCTCTGCGCTGCGATCGATATCGGCTCCAACACGACCCGCGTCCTGGTCGCGGAGTTGATCGATGGCCAACTCAAGAAGGTGATGGAGCAGCGGGCCTATACGCGGATCTCCAAGGCGGTCGACGATGAGGGCGCGATCTGCCCCGACAAGGTCGCGGAGGTCGGTGAGCTTGTCGCCACCCAGGTGCGGCTGGCGCGCGAGCTCGGCGCGGAAGAGATCCGCGCGGTGGCGACCGCGGCGGTGCGCGAGGCCTCCAACGGGCCCGCGGTGGCGGCGGCGATCTCCGCCGCGGCCGGCGTCGACGTCGACATCTTGAGCGGGGAGGAGGAGGGCAGGCTCTCCTTCATCGGCGCGACCAAGGGCCTCGGGCACCCGGCCGAGGGATCCATCGGCGTGGTCGACGTCGGGGGCGGCTCGACCGAGGTGATCCTCGGCACGGTCCCCGACGGGGTCGAGGAGGTGCGCTCCTGGCACATCGGCTCCGGCGTCCTCGCCGACGAGCTGATCACCTCCGATCCTCCCTCGGCCGCCGAGATCCGCCGCGTCCGCGACCACATCGAGGACTTCTTCGCCGGCGTCGAGATCGAGCATCCCGACCAGGCCGTTGCGGTCGGCGGCTCGGCGACCAGCCTCCGCCGCCTCGTCGGCGCCGTGCTCGAGTACGAGACCCTGGAGCGCGCCGTCCGCGTCCTCTCCTCCGAACCGGCGGCCGAGGTCGCCCGCCGCTTCGAGCTCGACCCCCGCCGCGTCCGCATCCTCACCACCGGCGTCCTCCTCCTCGAGAAGGTCGCCGAGCTCCTCGGCCAGCCCCTCCAGATCGGCAAGGGCGGCCTCCGCGAGGGCATCATCCTGGATCTCTTCGCAGGCAACGGCGCCCGCAGCGCCGGCCCCGCGCTGCGCGCCGCTTAGCTTCGGAGCCCGGGCAGGGCGACCCGCACCAGATCCCCAGGTCACACGAAGTTCACTCCTCGTTTGCAGGTGGTTCACATGAATCCCCTGCAAATGACGAAATATGGCGGTGCAATGAGGAATAGAGACAAGGGAGACACCGATGACTTCCCGTGCTGACATGCACTGCCATTCGACCGCTTCGCAGCTTTCCCGACTCGGCGTCCAGCGCAGTCTCGGACTGCCGGAGTGCGCGACTCCTCCGCAGGAGGTCTACGAGCTGGCGAAGAAGCGGGGGATGGACTTCGTCACGATCACCGATCACGACACGATCGAGGGGGCGCTCGAGTTGGAGGGGCTGCCCGACACCTTCGTCTCCGAGGAGCTGACCGTTCGGTTCGCCGGCGAGCCACAGGCGGTTCACGTCCTCTGTTACGGGAT
>JAFDWD010000693.1 GCA_018268695.1 Actinomycetota bacterium | reverse complement strand
TTGCGGGTGGCGACGGCGGCGTGGCCGAGCTCGTGCAGGAGGATCGAGCCGAAGAAGCCGGCGGCGCTGGCGACGGCGAGGGCGAACGGCGTGGTCGAGCCGGCCGAGCTGCCCAGCAGTTCGCTGTAGAAGTTGGACATCCAGAAGATGACCAGGAAGAGGATCAGGAACCAGGACCAGTCCACCGCGATGCGGATGCCGCGGATGTGGAAGAGGGTGATCGAGCCGCCGCCGAACATCCCCCAATGGTAAGCGGGTAGCGTGGCCGGCTACATGGCCAGTCACAACAGCGACATACCTTTGGCAGAGACGGTGGGGACGCCCGACCGGGCCTGGCTGCGCGCCCGGCTGGAGGAACTGGAGCGGATCCACCGCCCGTCGGCCTCGGAGGGCGAGCGGCGCGCCGCCGAGTGGCTGGTCGGCCAGTTCCGCGAGCTTGGCGCCGCGGCACGGATCGAGGCCGCCCCCGCCCATGGCACCTACTGGTGGCCGCTCGGGATCGGCACCGCGCTCGGCGCCCTCGGCGGGTTCGCCGCCCTGCGCGGCCGGCGGGCGCTCGGGGCCGCGCTCGGCGCGCTCGGCGCGGCCGGGATCGCCTCCGACTTCCCGCCCCATCAGCGCCGCCTCCGCGTGCCGCTGCCGAAGCGCACCACCTACAACGTGGTCTGCGAGATCGGCGACCCCGAAGCAGCCCAGACGGTCGTCGCCATCGCCCACCACGACTCCGCCCATGCCGGCCTGGTCTTCCACCCGGCGCTGCCGAAGCTCGGCGAGCGGCTCGGCGTGATCGAGCGGATCGAGACCAGCCCGCCGCTGATGGCGCCGGTGATCGGCGGCCCCCTGCTGGTCGCGCTCGGCGCCCTCACCCGGATCAAGGCGCTGACGAAGCTCGGCACCGTCCTCGCCGTCGGCTCGACCGCGGCGATGGCCGAGATCGGCGCCCGCGAGGTCGTCCCCGGCGCCAACGACAACGGCACCGCGGTGGTTTCGCTGCTGGCCCTGGCCCGCCGGCTCACCGACTCTCCCGCCCCCGGCGTCCGCGTGCTCCTCCTCTCGGTCGGCGCCGAGGAGTCCTTCAGCGAGGGCATGAAGGCCTTCGGCGAGCGCCACTTCGTCGAGCTCCCGACCGACAGCACCTTCTTCCTCGTCCTCGAGTCGACCGGCTCACCACACCTGCTGGTGCTGCGCGGCGAGGGCTTCCTGAAGATGTACGACTACCCGACGCCCGCGCTCGACCTGCTCGACTCGACCGCCGAGGACCTCGGCATCTGGCTCTATCCCAACCTGAGATTGCACAACGGCACCGACGGACTGGAGGCGCTCGCGGCGGGCTATGAAACGGCGGTGATCGCGGGTTGTGACGACCTTAAGCAGCCCGCCAATTACCACTGGCCGAACGACCTCGCGGAGAACGTCGACTTTGGCTCCGTAGCCAATGGAATTCGGCTTGCCGAGGCGACGATCCGGCGCCTTTGTGCTGTGTGATGCATTAGGCGAATCCCGACTGCCTGGTCGGATATGCGCTCTATAAAGTCCTCGCCGTGCCATCGCATGACGTACTAGTCATAGGGGCCGGGCTCGCCGGCCAGCGGGCCGCCCTCGCCGCCGCGGAACAGGGCGTCTCGGTCGGGATCGTCTCCAAGGTCCACCCGGTCCGCTCCCATTCAAACGCTGCCCAGGGCGGGATCAACGCCGCTCTGAACCCGGACGACACGTGGGAGTCTCACGCGTTCGACACGGTGAAGGGCTCCGATTACCTGGGTGACCAGGACGCGATCGAAGTCATGGCCCGCGAGGCGCCGGAGGAAATCCTCCACATGGAGCACCTCGGCGTCACCTTCCACCGCAACGAGGAAGGCAAGCTCGGGACCCGCGCCTTCGGCGGCGCCTCCGCCGCCCGCACGTACTACGTCGCCGACATCACCGGCCAGGCGATCATGCACGTGCTCTACGAGCAGCTGATGAAATATTCGGAGCAGATCACCCGCTAC
>JAFDWD010000692.1 GCA_018268695.1 Actinomycetota bacterium | reverse complement strand
GCTGTCGTCGTGCGGATGCGCGTTCTCCTCGGTGACCCGCCCGTGGGTGGCCCAGCGGGTGTGGGCGATCCCGGTCTCGGCCGGCGCTAGCTTCCCGTTCCCGTTGGCCGCGACATCGATCGCCGCCCGCAGATTGGCGAGATTGCCGACCGCGTGGACCGACTCCACCTCCCCGTCCTCGAGCAGGCTGATGCCCGCGGAGTCATATCCACGGTATTCGAGCTTTTCCAGCCCCTGCAGGAGGATCTCCTCGCAGGGACGGCCGCCCACGTATCCGACGATGCCGCACATAAGAAGGGGGAAAGAGGTTAGAGGGTGTCTCGGCCTGGCGGCCCAGGAACTTGAGCGGTGGGTGGGGATGGGCGGTTCCTGAGGGGTGGCGGGCGACAGTTAGGGACGCGAGGCGTGGCGGCAAACCCGGCCGTCTCGTCCACGGCCCCCTGCACGCTTGTCTCGCATAGCGAGACAAGCGTGCAGGGGCTGGCTGTGGCCGTGGCCGTGACGGCCGGGGTGTGAAGGAGTGTCGGAAGTCCGAAGCCGTTGAGGGAGACGTGCGGGAGATGCCACGGACTCCACGCTTCCGTGCGCCTTTCCCGACACCGACCGGAGCGTGGTCGACCTGCGTTATCGATAGGTTCACCCAGGTCGACCGCGTTCCCCCGGATCGGGCGGAACCGTCACCGAAGGCCACGGAAAGGGACGGAAGGCGCAAGGGAGCGTGGAGTTCCCGGCGTCTTCGTCACGGACTCATCGGTCAGGGTTCTGCTGTGGAGAGAAACTCTCGCTATGCGGGAGTAAAGCTCCACGGGCACCGTGACCCTCACGCCCAGGACACCTCAACTAGCTAGTCCAACTAGCCCGCGAAGGGATCGAGGTAGTCGACCCCGGTGCTCTCGATGTCGGCGACGTTGCGGGTCACCAGGGTCATCCCCGCGGTCTTCGCGGTCGCCGCCAGGAGGCCGTCGACGACCGGGACCGGGTCGGGCACGTTCAGCCGACCCCACTCCTCGGCGGCCAGTCGGTCGACGGGCACCAGGCGGTCGCGGTGGGTCTCGACCACGCGGGCCAGCCAGCTGTCCAGACGAACGGCCGCATCGGGGTCGCGCCGGCGGATCCGCTCGACGCCCTGGCGCAACTCGCCGATCGTCAACACACTGAGGAAGATGTCCTCGTCCTCGATCGAGCTGAACCAGGAGAGGACCGCGGGGGACGCGCGCTCGCCCTTGCGCAGCTCCGAGATCACGTTCGTGTCGACCAGGTACGTCAAAGGTCGACCGGCCGGCCCAGGTCGGAGGTGCGTTCGAAGTCGGCGTCCTCACCCACCTCGGGAATCTCGAGCAACAGATCCTTGAGGGTGCGCGGCGGCTGCTTCATGCCGAGGACTTCGCGCAGGATCCGCCGGTGCTCCTCCTCCGCCGAGGTCCCGCGCCGCGCCGCCCGAAGCTTCAGCTCCCGGACGACATCGTTTTCGAGTCCACGGACAAGAAGTTGGGCCATAGCGATAGCAATGCTATCACCGTCTTTGCCCCGAACTCGTCGGGCCCGAGACATAGTGTTTCGCGCCGATGTCGAGCGAGACAGAGTCGAGATTGCAGCCTCAGCGGGTCGAGAAGCCATGGGGTCACGAGCTGTGGTGGGCCGAGACGCCGCACTACGCCGGGAAAATCCTTCACGTCGATGTCGGGCAGCGGCTGTCGCTGCAGATGCACCGGGAGAAGGACGAGTCGTCCTACCTGCTGTCCGGGCGGCTACTGCTGACCCGCGGGCCGAGCGCCGAGGAGCTGACGACCGAGGAGATCGGGCCGGGATTCGCCTGGCGGGTCGAGCCGGGCACGGTCCACACGATCGAGGCGCTGGAGGACTCCGACGTGCTCGAGGTCTCGACGCCGCAGCTCGACGACGTGGTGCGGCTGCAGGATCGCTACGGGCGCGAGGACTAGGACCTAACCCCCGTACACCGGCGGCGGGGGTGGCGAGCTCGGGGTCGGGATCGCGAGCCTGACCAGGTCGCTGAGCGTGAACTCGCCCGGGGTCGCCGATGGCAGGGTCGGCCTCCAGTTCGGCCGCACGCCGAGGAAGGACAGCGGGTCCCCGGCCAGGAGGCCGATCAGCACCTCGGCGACGATGCGTCCTCCGACCGGGCCCAGGCCCTCACTGCTCGCCAGCACCTCAGCCTCCTTGAGGACGTAGAACCAGAGGGGCGCGCGTCCGGCGAGGTCGTCGCGCGTCGACTGCTGGAGGGCTTTGACGTTGTCGCCGCCGAAGAGCTGGTCCTCGGTGAGCGGTTCGATCCCCATCGCCAAGGCCACGTCCTGGCCACTCGGCAGTCCGAGCCGCTTGGCACGGAAGAGGTTGCGGGCGGCGAGCACCTGGGCGAGATCCGGTTCGAGCCCGAGCCCCAGCACCTCCGGTCCGGCG
>JAFDWD010000691.1 GCA_018268695.1 Actinomycetota bacterium | reverse complement strand
CCGGATCGACGCGGCCGATTCGCCGGGCAAGCTCGGCGTCACCCCGGGCGGCTACACGCTCGTCACCCTCCACCGCCCCGCCCTCGTCGACGGTCCCCTGCTGGGCGAGACCGTCGCCCGCCTGGCGGCGCTCTCCGAGCAGATGCCGGTCGTCTTCCCCGTCCATCCGCGGACGCGGAAGATGATGGAGGCGGCCGGTGGCGGCGGCGAGGCGCCGAACCTGCTGCTCTCCGAGCCGCTCGGCTATATCGATTTCCTCTCGCTGGTCGCGGGCGCCGGCGCCGTCCTCACCGACTCCGGCGGGATCCAGGAGGAGACGACCTTCCTCGGCGTCCCCTGCTTCACCCTGCGCGACAACACCGAGCGGCCGGTGACGATCGACCTCGGCACCAACGAACTGCTCGGCCTCGATCCCGCCGCGATCGCCACCGTGCCGGCGCGCCTCGCGGCGCGGCCGTCGACCCCGCCGCAGCCGCCGCCGCTCTGGGACGGCCACGCCGCCGAGCGCGTCGCCGAGGTGCTGCTGCCGGACTACGTCGACGCCGCGGCGCCGGCGATCGCCTCGGCGTAGGCCGCCTCGATCCGCGGCACCACCGCCGCCGGCGAGAAGACCTCGCCCACCCGGCGGGCCGCCGCCCTGCCCATGCGCTCGCGTCCGGCGGGGTCGGCGAAGGTCGCGGCCATCGCGGCGCGGAGCGCGCCGACGTCCCCGGCCGGGAGCAGCCGCCCGGTCTCCCCGTCGACGACCACGTCGCGGAGGCCGCCGGCGGCCGAGGCGAGCACGGCCTTCCCCGCCGCCCCCGCCTCGAGGGCGACGATCCCGAACGGCTCCGCCCAGACCGACGGGGCGACGGTGAAGGCGCTTCGCCGCACCGCCTCGATCGCCACCGCGTGCGGCAGCGGCCCGGGCGCGATCACGTTCGGCATCGCGTCGAGGCCCGCGACGTTCTTGCGGCCGATCAGCACCAGCGGCGGGGCGTCCGGCAGCCCCGCGTGCGCCTCGAGCAGGACGCGCGCGCCCTTGTCCTCGCTGACGTCGCCGAAGTAGAGGGCGAACTCCCCTTCCGGTAGGAAGCCCAGCGCCTCGTCGACGCCGGCCGGCGGCGGCGGCAGGGGCGGGGCGAAGTTGGGGATCACGCGGTGGTCGGGACGGTCGTCGACCCGGCAGAGCTCGGCGACCGCGGAGCTGACCGAGATCATCAGGTCGACCCGGCGCCGCACCCAGGGATCGGCGATCGCGACGCCGCCGGCGACCATCGTCCCTTTGCCGACCCCGTAGTGCCCGGTCGCGTGGCGCAGGCACTTGGCCGCCCCCGGGCCCGAGCAGATCGCCCCGTCGAGGAAGAGGCGCTTGGTCGGGCAGAGGAGGCCGTAGTCGTGCAGGGTGAGGACGAGCGGCGCCGGGGCGCGCCGCGCCAGCGGCAGGTAGGAGTTGACGAGCCAGTTGTGCGCGTGGACCACGTCGGGCCGCACCTCGCGGGTCAGCGCCCGCAGGGCGGCCGTCGTCACCGGGTCGGGAAGCGGCGCGGCGTAGTTGGTGTGGGCCTGGGTCTCGACGCCGGGGATGCGGTGGACGCTCGTCTCGAGTTGGCGGACCGTCACCCCGGCCGGCTGTGGCGGCGGCGCACCCTCGGGCTGGCGCAGGGTGGAGACGACGACCTCGTGGCCGCGCCCGGCGAGCTCACGCGAGAGGTCCTCGACGTGGCGCTCCTCGCCCCCGGGGACGGGCGCGTAGGTCTGGGCGAGCATCAGCACCTTCACGGGGCGACATCGTAAGCTGCGCGGCGTGCGGATCCTGATCGTCACCCCGCGCGATCCGCGCACCCAGGGAGGCGTGGAGCGCCACGTCGCCGAGGTCGCCCGCCGGCACGCCGCGGCCGGGCATGAGGTGCTGGTGCTCTGCGGCGACGCCGAGGGGGAGGCCCCGCGGACCGAGCGACGCGAGGGCTACGAGGTCCGGCTGCTCCCGGCCCACCCGCGCGGTCGCGACTGGTTCCTCGTCCCGGCGCTCTGGCGGGAGATCCGCCGGGCCCGGCCCGAGATCGTCCACCTGCAGAGCTACCACACGCTGGTCCCGCCGCTGGCGATGCTGCGGGCGCTGACCCTGCGGCTGCCCTACGTCCTCACCTTCCACGGCGGCGGGCACAGCAGCGGCCTGCGCAACCGCGCCCGCACCGCGCAGCGCCTGCTCCAACGACCGCTGCTGGCACGTGCCGCGAAGCTCGTCGCCGTCGCCCGCTTCGAGATCGAGGAGTACGGCCGCGAGCTGCGCCTCGGGCCGGACCACTTCGTCCTCATCCCCAACGGCACCGACCTGACCTTCGCCGCCGGCGAGCCCGACCGCACCGGGCCGCCGACCATCGCCAGCGTCGGCCGACTGGAGCGCTACAAGGGCCACCGTCGCGTGATCGAGGCTTTCGCCGAGGTTCTCCCGCTGGTCCCCGACGCCCGCCTGCAGATCGTCGGCAGCGGGCCCGACGAACCGGAGCTGCGGGCGCTGGCCGACCGGCTCGGGATCGGCGAGCGGGTCGAGATCACGAGCGTTCCCGCCGACCGGCCCGAGGCGATGGCGGCGCTCCTGCGGAAGGTCTCGGTCTTCGCCCTGCTGAGCGAGTTCGAGACCCACCCGATCGCCGCGGTCGAGGCGGCGGCGTCCGGCTGTCGCCTGGTCGTCGCCGACATCGGCGGGACGGGAGAGCTTGCCGCCTCGGGCGTCGCCCGCGCCGTGCCACTGGACGCCCCGGCGGCGTCCGTCGCCTCGGTCATCGCCGAGGAGCTGGGGAAACCGCCGCAGAACGCCCGCCCGGACGTTCTCGGATGGGACGAGTGCGCGGCGCTGCTTATCGACCTCTACCGGTCGATCCTTGAGCCGACAAGTGTCTGATTTACAACTAGAACAAACGTCCAGGAGAGGACTGGACGGTATAGCCGGCGGTCTGGGAGCCGATGGCATCGCATGGCTTCGAATCGCCATGCAAACCGCCTTGCAAAGCCAGATTTCCGAGTTCGGGCGGGGATCGCCGTCGCCTTCCTCCTGGCCCTTCTGGCCGCGGTCGCGATGCGGCCCGTGGGAGCCGACGCGGCGGCCCGGCACGGCATCGCGGACCAGATCGCCGTGGCCGGCGGCGCGCACCGCAAGGCCCCCGGGACGGCGGGCAAAAGCGCCGAATCGGAAACCCGCTGCGCCTCCCAGTTCCGCCGCGTCCGCGCCGGCAACCGCTGGATCCGCCGTCGCGTCGCCAAGGCCTCCCGCGTGACCTGCCTCGGTTCGACGACTCCCGCCGCGGTCGAACCGAACGTCGACCCGACCTCGCTCTACTGGGGCGCCTGGATCGGCAACCAGCTGACCGGCACCGAAGCGCCCT
>JAFDWD010000690.1 GCA_018268695.1 Actinomycetota bacterium | reverse complement strand
GTCGGGGGCGGCGAGGACCTGGTCGCCTTCTTCGTGCGGAGCGCGAAGAAGGAGCACGGGCTGCAGCGATGGGTCGAGGGGCCGGTCGAGGCGGGAGTCAAGTGCCTGGTCGTCGAGGACACGGTGACGACCGGCGGCTCGACCGCGGAGGCGATCGAGCGCTGCCGCGAGGAGGGCCTCGAGATCGTCGGCGTGGTCGCCGTGGTGGACCGTCTGGCGGGCGGCGCCGAGCGGATCGAAGCCGCCGCGCAGGCGCCCTACACGGCCCTCGTCACGATCGACGAGCTCTACCCCGAGCGTCCCGACCGGGCCTGAGCGCCTAGGTCGCCCGGAGCGAGCGATGCCTGCCGAGCCGACGCCGGTCGAGATTCGCGTCGTCGCCTGCCTGGTCGAGAAGCAGCGGACCACGCCCGACGCCTACCCGCTGTCGCTGAACTCGCTGCGCCTGGCCTGCAACCAGTCGACGAACCGCGATCCTGTCGTCGACTACGACGAGCAGACCGTGTCGGACGCGCTCCGCCAGACGGCGCTGCGCGGCTGGACGCGGCTGACGAGCGGGGCCGGGTCGCGGGCGCGCAAGTACCGCCACCTGCTGCCCGAGGCGCTCGGGGTTGACGATTCCGAGCTGGCCCTGCTCGCGGTGCTGATGCTGCGCGGCGCCCAGACTCCAGGCGAGCTGAAGCAACGGACCGAGCGCTACTCGGGCGGCTTCGCCGATCTGGCGGCCGTGCAGGAGGTGCTCGAGCGCCTGATCGAGCGCGGCTACGTCGTCCGCCACGCACGGCGTCCGGGTCAGAAGGAGGACCGCTACGAGCAGCTGCTGGGCGGCGGCGAGACGGAGGCAACCGGCGAGCCCGATGCCGGCGGCGAGGAGTTCGTCTCGGTCGCCGAGGACCCGACGCCGGCGGAGGCCGCCGACGAAGTGGCGCGGCTCGATCGCCTCGAGTCGGAACTCCTCGAGCTCAAAGGCGAGATCGCGCGCCTGCGCGAGGCGCTCGGCGACTAGTCGCTAGCGTCCGGAGGCCGGTGCTTCAAGCGGCAGCCCGGCCCCGCGTTTCCCACCCGGGATCGAGGCGATCACCTGGGTCCCCAGCTTGCCGCGTTCGGCCAGCAGTTTGCGCCCGCCCGCGGTGAACGGCAGGTAGAAGGTGTGCCATTCGCCGCCGCTCAGATTGAAGGTGCGCGAGCCAAGCGAGCGGGTCACGGTGCGGACCAGCGGCGGCTTGTGCCGGCGCGGCGTCCTGACCTTGAAGGTGGTGCGGAGGCCGAGGTGGCCGGGACAGGCGGTCCCGATCGGCCACTGGCAGGCGAGCGTCACCTTGACCCCGTGAGGCAGCGGCTTCAGGCGGGTGAAGGCGATCGCGACCGGGATGTAGGTCGTCTTGCAGCCGAGCAGGCGGTTGCCGCCGAGCGCCAGGTTCAGGGCGTAGACGCAGATCGGCTCCGGCCCCGACTTGATCGTGGTGATCGTCGATTCGAAGCCGTGGTTGGGTCCCGCCAGCTTGCGCGTGGCGCCGACGTCGGGCCGTTCCAGGTTGGCGACCTGGCCCAGTTCGAAGGTTTCGACGCCCTTCTGGCCTTCGCGGCCGCCGATCACGACGTTGAGCGCGAGGGTTTCGGTGGGCGCGTCGGGGTCGAGCGTCCAGCCCTTGACCTGGACCTGGCCGGGGGCGGGCGAGGTGGCCAGTTCGAACGAGCCGATCGGGTCGCTTTCCCCGACCGGCGCCGTGCCGACGCCGACCGTCGCCCCGTCGACGTAGTCGCTGTCGATGTTGATCGTGGTGCCGCCCCAGGTCTCGTTGTGCCCGCCGCGGAACTGGTGGATGCGCTGGTGGTTCGGCCAGGCGGTCGAGGGGATGAC
>JAFDWD010000068.1 GCA_018268695.1 Actinomycetota bacterium | reverse complement strand
GGCAGTGGGAGCCCTCCTCCCCCTCCTCCGGCGCCACGTCGAGCGCCGGGTTGCCGTCGAAGAAGCAGTGCGGGCGCAGTTCGAACCCGGCGTAGGCGGTCGGCATCACCGGCCAGTCCTCCGGGCGGGTGATGTGGTGGGCGCCGAACGTGTACCAGACGACGAGATCGCGCTGGGTGAGCGGCGCGTCCCGCCGCGTCCAGGCGGGCAGGCCGGCGCCGCCGGGGTGCTGGTTCGGGTAGTCACCCGCCGCGTAGAGCTCCCGGGGGCGGTATTCGGTCCCCCACAGGTGGCGGTCGATGAACGCGGCCCGGGCGAGCGCCGGGGCCCCGGGGCGGTAGAGGTGGAACGTGTTGTGCCCCGGCACCAGCGAGTAGGAGGCCGGCTGGCCGAGCGCGTTGACGGAGTCGGTGTTGGCGATCCGCCAGTAGCGTGAGGTGCGCGGTTCGAGCTCCCGCTGCGCCGCCAGCTCCGAGGCGAGCACCGTCGCCGCCGAGGTCCAGGCGCCGCCGAAGTAGTTCACCTCGGGGTCCTCGACGGCACCGCTGTTGACCTCGAGCAGCGTGTTCGCGTCGCCGTCGATCGCCATGTCGAGGCGGACGTTGAACCAATGCTGGTGGTTGGGCCCGTAGAGGCCGTCGGCGAGCACGGTCCCGTACTCGGGCTCCTCGCCGGGCGCGAACGCCCCGGTCGAGAGGATGCCGGTCAGCTTCGCCTCGAACTCGATGCGGCCGTCCTGGTAGAGGTACCAGAAGAAGCCGTAGTCGTAGTTGCCCACGGTGGTGAAGGCGGAGATGACCAGCCGCCGGCTGCGGCGCGACTCGGGGACGCCGGTGCGCAGCGTGGTGTGCTTCCAGAGCAGGCCGTAGTCCTCCTCGTGCATGCAGATCGCGTTGGGGAGGTCGATCGGCTCACCGTCGTTGTCGTGCATCACCGCGTCGAAGTAGTAGATCTCGCCGAGGCAGTCGCAGCCGAGGCGCAGGCTGTTGACGCAGCGGCCGATCCCGGACTCGCCCTGGTCGAAGAGCTGCTTGCGGAAGTGGGTCACCGCCGGGTCGGCGTAGGGGACGAACATCTCCGAGAGCGAGGCCCGCTGGAGGATCGGCCGCCGGCGGCCACGGTCGAGGTAGCCGACGTCGTGGAGGACCAGGCCCTCGCGGACGTTGAAGCCGACCCGCAGCGACCACTTCTCCCATTCGACCTTCCACCCGTCGACCGTGAAGCTCGGGCCCTCCGGCTGCGCGATCTCGAGCCCCCGGGTGCCGGTGCGCGGCCCGTCGGGATAGTTGGGCACGTTCTCCGGGTCGTGCAGCGCCGCCTCGGTGAAGTTGCCAGCCCCGGTCGGGATCGGCGGTCCGCCGTGGTCCTCGACCCGCATCACCTCCATCGCGTCGAGGTCGAAGTGGACGACCAGGCCCTCGACCGGCCGGGCGTAGCCGTTGTCGCCCTCCCAGTCGCCGCCGTTGCCGACGCCCGGTCGACGCAGCCAGGTGAGCGCGATCCCGCGCCGGCGCTGGGGGCCGTCGTCGGCGTCCTGGTAGCCGAGCGGCATGTGGTCGAGCATCGCCTGATCGAGGTCGGTGACCCCGCGCCGGCGCATCGCCGCCTGCCACTCCGGGTGCTCGCGGGCAAGCCGCTCCGCCTCGACCGACTCCTCCCGCATGATCGCCGGCTGCACGCCTTGCGGTTCTTCGCGGGAGACGACCGCCGCGGCGTCGAGGTCGACGACGAGCTCGACGGTGCGCCGCTCGCCCTTGTCGCGGACGATCACCAGCGCCCTTCGCGGCGGCCGGGCCGCGCCCGCTTCCCACTCCCGCAGCTCGGACTTCTCGGGCTCGGCGGGCAGCACGAAGACGATGCGCCAGAGCGGCGAGGCGTCGGACTCGCCGCGGGCGATGTCCGCCGCCTGCCTGATCTCGATCCCACTCAACGGGTCCAACGGATGCGGGGTCATTCACACTCCTCTCGGTATTGGTCTAGACCAAAGTCTAGGCGACGGCGAGAACGGCCTCGATCTCGATCAGGATGTCCTCTTCGACCAACTCGCCGATCACCGAGGTCGAGGCCGGGCTGGCGTCGCCGAAATAACCGCGGCGGATCTCCGCGTATACGGCGACGTCCTCGCGTCGCGGCAGCCAGGCCATCAGCTTGACGACGCCGCCGAGGTCGGTGCCGGCGGCGCTCGCCAGATCGCGGAGCTGCTCGAGCACGGAGTGGACCTGGGCCTCGATCGGCCCGCGCCGATCTCCGTCCTTCGGCGCGACCAGCCCCGAGGTGTAGACGAGCGAGAACTCGCCCGAGAGCCGCACGGCCTTCGAGCCGTGGACCGGTTTGCCACCGAGCCGGAAGGCCTCGGAGGAGGGATCGATGATCGGGGAGATGTCTGGCAACGGTGGCCTTTCGTGGCGGGTGGAGATTGGACTAGACCATTGTAGTTCGAGATCGCGGAGCGTTGCCCGAATCTGCTTCTGCCAGAGTACGGCCGCGACATGAGCCCTCACGGCGACCTGCTTGTCGAGGTCCGCGCAGCGGTCCCCTCCCTGCGCCCCAGCCAACGGCGCGTCGCCGAGGCGATCCTCGAACGTCCCGCCTGGGTGGCGGAATCGTCCTTGGAGGAGGTGGCGGATGCCTGCGACACCAGCACGACGACCGTGTCCCGGCTCGCCCGGCAGCTCGGCTTCGCCACCTACCGCGAGTTCCGCGCGGCGTTGTGGCGTGCGGCCGGCGTCGGCGGCGAGGACCCGTCCGCCCCCGGCCCGGTAGGCGACATCGACCCGGCCGACTCGCTCGCCGAGATCGTCGCCAAGGTCGGCAACACCGAGGCGCAGGCGGTGAGCGCGACCGCCGCGGGGCTCGACCTGGGGCAGCTCGAGCGGGCGGTCGCGGCACTCGCCGGGGCGCGGCGGATCGACGCCGTCGGGATCGGGGCCAGCGGGCTGGTCGCCGCCGACCTCGAGCAGAAGCTGCGGCGGATCGGGCTGGCGGCCTCGGCCTGGACCGAGGCGCACGCCGCGGCCACCTCGGCGGCCCTGCTCGAAGGCTCCGACGCGCTCGTCGCCATCTCCCACACCGGCGGGACGGCGGAGGTCCTCACCGCCGCCGAGATCGCCCGGGCGGGCGGGGCGACGGTCGTCGCCGTAACCAACTTCGCCGACTCCCCCCTGGCCCGGGCGGCCGACGTCCTCCTCCTCACCGCGGCCCGGGAGACGACCTTCCGCTCCGGGGCGACGACCAGCAGGATCGCCCAGCTCGTGGTCGTCGACTCGCTCTTCGTCGGCGTCGCGGCGCGATCGTTCGATGCTTCGATCGACTCGTTGCAGCGGACCCGACGCGGGATCGAGGC
>JAFDWD010000689.1 GCA_018268695.1 Actinomycetota bacterium | reverse complement strand
GGCCCTACTTCCTCGCCGGCGCGGTCCTCGTCGTCTTCCTGATCCGCCCGCTGGACCGGCTCGCGCTCGGGGACGACGTCGCCGCCTCGCTCGGCTCGCGGCCGCAGCTGATCCGCCTCGGCGCCGCGGTTGCGGCGGCGCTCCTGGCGGCGGCCTCGGCGGCGATCGCCGGACTCCTCGCCTTCCTCGGACTCGTCGTCCCCCACGTCGTGCGGATGGCCGGCAAGACCTCGAGCCAGACCTTCGTCGTCCCCGCCTCGGCCCTCGGCGGCGCCGCGCTCCTGGCCGGCGCCGACACCCTGGCACGCACGGTGCGGGCGCCGATCGAACTGCCGGTCGGCCCGTTCATGGTGATCCTCGGCGTGCCCGTCTTCCTCTGGCTCCTGCGGAGGGCGCTCTGATGGAGGCGTCCACCCAGACGAGTGCACCGCTCGCGCTCGAGGCCTACGACGTGCAGGTCAAGATCGGCGGCACCGAGATCGTCCACGGCGCCACCTTCCGGGTACGGCCCGGGGAGCTGGTGGCCGTCGTCGGTCCGAACGGGGCGGGCAAGTCGACCCTGGTCCGCGCCGTCTGCGGGCTGCAGCGGCCGAGCGCCGGGGCGATCGCCTGGCTCGGCACCGAGCTCGGCTCGCTGAACGGTCGCGACCTCGCCCGCCTGCGCGCCTTCGTCCCCCAGCGGATGCCGGTGCCCGCCGGCGTCACCGTGCGCGAAGCGGTGACGATCGGCCGCTCCTCACAGCTGCGGATGCTGGGACGGATGACGCGCGCCGACCGCGATGCGATCGAGCGGGCGATGGCGCGGGCAGAGGTCGGCCGCTTCGCCGAGCGGACGCTCACCACCCTCTCCGGCGGCGAGCTCCAGCGGGTCCAGATCGCGATCGGCCTCGCCCAGGAGGCGCCGGTGCTGATCGCCGACGAGCCGACCTCCCAGCTCGACCTCGGCGCCACCGTCGAAGTCTCCGGCCTGCTGCGCAACCTGACCGCCGAAGGGCTGACGGTCCTGCTCGTCGTCCACGACCTGGCGCTCGCGGCCGCGATCGCCGACAGCGTCGTCGTCGTCTCGAAAGGGCGGACCGTCGCCGCCGGGACCCCGCGCGAGGTCCTCACTCCCGAGCTGCTCGCCGAGGTCTGGCGCGCCGACGCCTGGCTCTCGGAGCACGACGGCCGCACGGCCCTCCACGTCGCCTGGCTGGGAGAGCGATGAGACGCGCGCTGCTCCTGATCTTCGCGCTGGCGTTGGCGGTCGGGCCGGTCGATCTCGCTCGTGCCGACGCCCCCCAGGTCACGATCGTCACCCCGGGCGGCGTCCAGCACACGCTCTCCCTGGAAGCGCTGGCGGGAAGCGAGGACATCGTCGGCCGCACCTACGCCCTGCGCTCCCCGGAAGGTCAGAGCAGCCAGGAAGTCACCGGCTTCTCGATCGGCGCGCTGCTCGACGCCGCGGGCATCGATCCCTACGGCTTCTCCTACGTAGAAGTGCAACGGCCCGGCGGCGGCGCGGTGCAGC
>JAFDWD010000688.1 GCA_018268695.1 Actinomycetota bacterium | reverse complement strand
GTGCAGTCCGCGAGGACCGGTCGAGCCGATGTACATCCCGGGGCGTTTGCGGACGGCTTCGAGACCCTCGAGCACCGTGATGTCCGCGGCGCCGTAGGAGGCGTCGGCTTTGGCTTTTTTCTCAGGCAAGGAGATCCTTCCGATTGACACAAAAAGCCCCGACGCAGGGAGACTCCCTCCACAGTGGGTCGGGGCAAAGGCGAGTTGCCATAAGAATACCAGTTCGGGAAGCCGGATCAGCGCTCCAGGAGTGGCAAATTACCTGCAAATCCTGCATTAAGTGTGTCTGATCAAGAACCTCTCGCGACGCGAAAGCGGAGTGCCGCCGGAGCCCTCTCCCCCAGCTCCTCTCGGAGGCGCTCCAAAAGCTGCTCCTGCATCAGGTCGAGCTCCTGTGCCCAGACTCCGTCGGCGCACTCGACGGTCAGCGTTCCCGCCCGCTCGGATACCGGTGTCGCGACCTCCGCGAGGCGTTCGCCGAGCGCCGCCGTCCACGCCGCCTGCACCGCCGCGAGCCCCGTCTTCGGCGCCACCTGGTCGCGGACCACGCGAAACGCCTCGCCGGCCGGACGGGGGGCGCGGCGCCTGGTCACGCCGCATCCGCCCCGGCCTCGCCAGGAGCCTCGACGACCCCGGGGCTCGGCATCCGGACCATCGACTCCCGCGCGGCGGGGGGCAGCGACTCGATGTCGGCGGCGGTGATCAAGGTCTGGCCGCCGGCGTCCAGACGGGCGACGAGCCGTTCGCGACGGCCGGGATCGAGCTCGCTCATCACGTCGTCGAGGAGCAGGAGCGGAGTGACCCGCCGCGCCGCCAGGAGCGCCTCGCGCTCGGCGAAGAGCAGTGCCAGGAGCGCCGCCCGCTGCTGGCCCTGGGAGCCGTATTTGCGCAGCGCCCGACCACCGAAGCTCAGCTTGACCTCGTCGAGGTGGGGTCCCCAGGAGCTGCGGCCGAGCTTCAGGTCGGCGTCGCGGCGCTCGCGCAGTCCGGCGCGGATCTCGGCGGCATCACCCTCCGCCCGCGGGGCGTAGCCGAGCTCCCCGCCCTCCAGGCCGAGCTCCGCCAGCGTCGTCGCGAAGGCAGGCGCCAGCTCGGCGACCGCCTCCGCCCGCGCCGCGACCAGCGGCGCGGCGGCCTCGGCGAGACCCGCGTCCCAGACATCGAGCCCGTCCGCCGATCCATAGCCCGCGGCGACGCGAGCGATCATCGCGTTGCGCTGCGCCAGCGCCTGCCCGAAACGTTTGCGCAGCTCCCCCCGAGCCGGCCACCGCGCGGCGAGGAAGCCGTCGAGGTGCGCCCGCCGCTCGGCCGGCGGCCCCTTGACCAGGCTGAGGCGATCCGGCGCGAAGACCGCCACCGGCGGTCGCGAGCGGGCCATCGTCGCCGGGTCGACGTTCGAGCCGTCGAGCAGGTGGCGCCGCCCCTCGGCCCGGCTCACCGACGCCAGCAGCCTGCGCTCGATCCCGTCGTCGTCCCGCACCGTCGCCTCAGCCCGCGCGAGGCTCTCGCCGAACGGGATCAGGTCGCGGCGGTCCGCGGTGCGGAACGAGCGCCCGGTGAGCGCGAAATAGAGGGCCTCGACGAGGTTCGTCTTGCCGACCCCGTTAGGGCCGACGACGCTGGTGATCCCCGGCCCCAGCGGCACGCGGACGCGCTCCAGGCTGCGCAGCGGGCGGGCTTCGATCGCGGTGACCAGCACCGGTCGAGCCTAGACCCCCGGACGCCCGCTCAGACGTTGAGCCGGATCGGCATCACGAGGTAGCGGAAGTCTTCGTTCTCGACCGGCTGCATCAGGCCGGGGCGGAGCGGCGAGATCAGTCGCAGCAGCACCTCGTCGCCCGCCACGCTTTCGATGCCCTCGCGCAGATACTCCGGGTTGAAGCCGATCTCCATCGGCTCGCCCTCGAAGACGGCGGGCATCGTCTCGCGTGCGTCGCCGACGTCGGGCGTCTCCGCGGACACCGTCAGCTCGCCCGGCTCGAAGGAGAAGCGCAGCGGCGCGTTGCGTTGCGCCAGCTGGCTGATCCGCCGCGCCACGTCGAGGAACTCCGACCGCGGCAGCCGTACGTCGTGCTCGTAGGACTCCGGCAGGAGCTGCCGGTAGTTCGGGAACTGGCCGTCGATCAGCCGCGTCGTCAGGGTCATCGAACCAGCCTCGAAGATCGCCTGGTTGGCCTGGAGGGTGATCGCCGCCTCGTCGACCCCCTCACCGGAGAGGATCCGGGCCAGCTCCCGCAGGGCCCGCGCCGGGATGTTCGCCTCGATCTCCCCCGAGAGGGGCGCCTCGAGCTCGGTCCGCTTCACCGCGAGGCGGTAGGAGTCGGTGGCGACCATCGTCATCTCGTTCCCCGAGGCGGTGACGAAGACGCCGGTGAGCACCGGGCGCATGTCGTCCCGCGAGGCGGCACGGGCGACGAGGTCGATGCTCTCCGCCAACGCGGCGGCCGGGATCTTGATCGGCTCGCCGTCGCTCGTCGGCAGCTTCGGAAAGTCCTCGACCGGCAGCACGCGCAGGTGGAAGTTGGAGGTGCCGCTGCGGATCTCCACGTCGCGCTCCGCCTCGCGCGTCTCGATTTCGACCGTGTCGTCGGCGAGCGAGCGGGTCACTTCGGCAAGCAGCCGCCCCGGCAGGAGGACCGAGCCGCCGCCCTCGACGGTCGCCTCC
>JAFDWD010000687.1 GCA_018268695.1 Actinomycetota bacterium | reverse complement strand
TGGGCTGGGCGGCGGGCTACGAGCGGGTCCTGCTGGCACTCGACGAAGAGCCGCCCGCGCCGGGACGCGACGCCTTCGTCGCCACCGCCGACCCCGAGCAGCGCGGGCGCGCGATGGCGCTGGTCACCGAGCTCCGGAACGCCGGCTTCTCCGCCGAGCTCGACCTCGGCGGCCGCGCCCTCAAGGGCCAGCTCAAACACGCCGACCGGATCGGCGCCCGGCAGGTGCTGATCCTCGAGGCCGACGGGACCGCGCAGCTGCGCGACATGGCGACCGGCGAGCAGCGCCCGGCCGACACGGGCAATCTTCTAGGCGAGATGACGGGGGGCGAAGCATGAGCGTGGGCGAGCTGCCGGAGCCGGGCAAGAACGGCTACCGCGACACCTGGTGCGGGCGGGTCCTGCCGGAGCGGGTGGACGAGGAGGTCCGCGTCGCGGGTTGGGTCAACCGGCGGCGCGACCACGGCGGGCTGATCTTCATCGACCTCCGCGACCGCACCGGCATCGTCCAGCTCGTCTTCCACCCGGACACCTCCGGTGAGGCGTTCGAGCTCGCCCACAAACTGCGTGCCGAGGACGTGCTGAGCGCGGGCGGCAAGGTCGTCCGCCGCGACGAGGAGACGATCAACCCGTCGCTGCCGACCGGCGAGGTCGAGATCGCCGTCGCCGCGGCCGAGCTGCTCGCCGATTCGGAGACGCCGCCCTTCCAGATCGAGGGCTACGCCGACGATGTCGGCGAGGACACGCGCCTGCGCTACCGGTACCTGGACCTGCGGCGGGCGCCGATGCGCGAGGCGCTCATCCTCCGTCACCGCCTCACCGCGGCGATGCGGGGCTTCCTCGGCGCCGAAGGCTTCGTCGACATCGAAACGCCGGTGCTGACCCGCTCCACCCCCGAGGGCGCGCGCGACTTCCTCGTCCCCAGCCGCCAGCAGCAGGGCTCCTTCTACGCGCTGCCACAGTCCCCGCAGCTCTTCAAGCAACTGCTGATGGTGAGCGGGTTTGAGCGCTACTTCCAGATCGCCCGCTGCTTCCGCGACGAGGCGACGCGCGCCGACCGCCAGGCCGAGTTCACGCAGCTCAATGTGGAGATGTCTTTCGTCGAGGCCGACG
>JAFDWD010000686.1 GCA_018268695.1 Actinomycetota bacterium | reverse complement strand
TCCAGCGGATCGCGCCCGGCGGCGGCGGCCACCGCGGCGACGCCCGGGGCGATCGGCAGCGCCCCGGCCTCGATGACGAGGAGCGCGCCGCTCGCCGCGGCGACGTGGCCGGCGTCGCCGGCGAGCCCGTCGGAGATGTCGATCATCGCGGTGGCGCCGGCGGCGGCGAGCGCCTGCCCGGCGGCGAGGCGCGGCGTCGGGTCGAGCTGGCGCGCGCGGAGGGCGTCGGCGGTCGGGGCATCGAGGCCCGCGGCGGACGGGCGCTCGAGCAGGGCGAGCCCGGCTGCGGCGCCGCCGAGCTCGCCGGTCACCACCAGCGCGTCGCCGGGGCGGGCACCGCCGCGCGTCACGAAGTCGTCGGGGTCCGGGGCGTGTCCGGTCACGGTCACGGCGAGGCTGAGGACCGGCGCGCGGGTGAGGTCGCCGCCCGCGACCGTCGTCGCGGTCTCGGCCGCCACCGCCGCCAGGCCCGCGCCGACCTCGAGCAGCCCCTCTTCGTCCAGATCCTCGGGCGCGCCGAGCCAGACGTACGCCTCGCCGGGGGCGGCGCCCATCGCCGCCAGGTCGGAGAGCGCGGTGGAGATCGCCTTGCGCCCGATCTGGCGCAGCGTCGCCGACTCGCGGCGGAAGTGGACGCCCTCGACCAAGGCGTCGACCGACGTCGCGACCGCCCCGCCCGGGACCGTCACGGCCGCGTCGTCGCCGCTGCCGAGGCGCACCTGAGGCCCCGCCGCCGGCAGCCGCTCGCGCAGCAACGCCAGCAGCTCGAACTCGCCCATCGGGCGACTATCCCAGAACCGGCGCAGCGCGCGCTCTGGTCCGATCTTTATGGTGGCGGGGAGTGGAGCGAAAGGAACCACTCCTCCATCGACTTGGTGACGCGGGGTCCAAATTCGGGACCAAGCCCCCCAAAAGCAAGCGGGTTCGCCTCGCTTTGCAGGTCGGCCTCGCGGTAGTCGTCTTCGGCTTCCTCGTCCTGACCGTCATCAACCAATGGTCGGAGATCCAGCAGGAAGGCGTCCATTTCCAGGTCCTCTGGCTGATCCCGGCGCTGATCATCCTGGTCCTCTACTACGTGCTGGCGGCCTTCGGCTGGGACCTGATCCTGCGCAGCCTCGGCTATCGGATCGGCTTCGGCCGGGCGCAGGTCGCCTGGGGCCAGCCGCTGCTTGCCCGCTACGTGCCGGGGAGCATCCTCTACGTGCTCGGCCGGGTGCTGCTGACCGAGCGGGCCGGGGTGCCGCGGCGCATCTCACTCGCCTCGATCGTCTACGAGCAGGCGATCTCGGCCACCTCGGCGATCGTCGTCGCGGCCTACTTCATCATCAGGCACCCCGATCTCCAGGGGTATCCGGAGCGCTGGGCGGTGCTGCTGCTGATCCCACTCGCGGTCACCATCCTCCACCCGAAGGTCTTCGGGCGGCTCTCGAAGAAAGCGCTGGGCGCGTTCGGGCGGGACCCGCTGCCGGTCGTGATGTCGCTGCGCGACGTGGCCTCCCTGATCGTCTACTACTCGCTGGTCTGGTTGGCGGTCGCGTTCGGCATCTACGCCGTCGCCCGCTCGGTCACCTACATCCCCTACTCGGACATCCTCTTGGTCGGCTCGGCCCAGGCGATCGGCTACTTCGCCGCGCTGGTGACGCTGGTCGCCCCGGCGGGCCTGGGCGTGCGCGACGCCGCCTTCGCCTGGGCGGTGAAGGCGGCGCTGCCGGGACGCAGCTTCGCGGTCGGCTCCCTGATCTCGATCGCCGTGCGCGGCGTGATGACGGTCGGCGAATTGATCTACGTCGCGCTGGTCACCGCGGTCGGCCGCCGCAAGGGCTGGTCGATCCACACCGGCATCCTCCACCCGTCCCCGGAGGAGCAGGAAGCCTCGACCGAGGGAACGGACGCGCACGCGCCGGAAATTCTTTGAGGGAGGGGTGTGAGGGAGTGCGGTGTTTCTCCGAACGCGCTGAGTGAGTTGGGGCTCTCATAGGGGCCTCAACTCACTCAGCGCTGGATCCGGTGTTGTGCGACACCCGCCGAACTCAGCGCTTCTCACGTTCTCTGTGATGCCATGACACAGCGGTGGCGCATCCGTGTCCCTCCCGTGCGCCTCGCGTGACCCGCAGGCGACGATCCCTCATCCCCTCCCGAAGACCCGGCCGTCTCGGCCACGGCCACAGCCAGCCAGGGTCGTGGCCGAGACGGCCGTGTTCGCCGCAAACCCTTGCGTCCCCTGGCCTCGGCGCACCGAACTTCAGAGCGGAATACGGGCCCCCAGCTGATACGCGGTGAGCGCCAGGAGGAGGAGGGTGAGGAGGCGGTCGCGGGCGACGGCGGCCAGCGGCAGCGGCCAGATCAGGTACCAGGGGAGGAGCCAGGAGGTGGCGAGGAGGAGGCCGGTCCCGGCCCAGGCGGCGGCGCGGATCCAGTCGGCTCCTCGCCAGGTTCTGACGAGCAGCCAGGCGACGGTGAGGCCGAAGAGCGCCAGGGCCACCACCCGCACCGCCCCCTCGTCCGCGCCGGAAAGCCGGGCGAAGGTGACCGGGATCGAGAGGTGGCTCGTGCGTCCCTGGTTTTCGCCGGCGAGCCCGAAGGCGTGGAGCCAGTCCCAGCCGAAGGCGAGGTAGCCGGCGATGCCGATCGCGACCGCCGCGGCGAGCGCGCCGGCGGCGAAGCGGGTGGCCACGCGCGCCCGGACCGCCTCGACCAGGGCGAAGGGGGCGACGAAGAGGGAGGAGGACTTGATCGCGGCGCTCGCGACGAGGGAGGCGCCGGAGCTCGCCTCGCGGCGGACCACCAGGGCGGCGACGCCGACGGTGGCGAGGAGCATCGCGATGCCGTCGTTGTGGGCGCCGCCGACCACGTGGACGAGGACGAGGGGGTTGAGGGCGACGAAGGCGGCGGCGCGGGTCGGGTCGGCGCCGCGCCAGGTCGCGAGACCGGAGACGACCCAGGCCAGTCCCAGGACCGAGGCCGCCGCGACCGCCTTGAGGACGGCGACGGCGAGCCAGATCGGCAGCCACGCCAGGGGGTAGGTCGCGAGGGTGAAGAGGGGGCCGTAGGCGCTTGGCGTTTCGGTCCAGGTGACGTGGGCGAAGGCGGGGTCGGCGGGCGCCGCGTCGGGGGCGTTGACGTAGGGATCGAGGCCGTGACGGACGCCGAGCCGCGCGTAGTCGACGTAGCTGAAGGCGTCGTGGGAGAGGAGGACGGGCGCGCAGGCGAAGGCGATGACGAAGACGACGATCAGCCCGCCGACGACGCGCGCGCCGAGCCGCGGCGCCGTCGCGAGCACGCCGAGGTAGGCGAGGAATCCCGCCCAGATCAGCCCATAGGCAAGCCCCGCGTCGATCCGCCGACGCTACCGACTACCCGCCCCGCGGCCGCGTCGGCCGGGTTGTTGACGGGCCGAAAACCCGTCAGATAGTCCGGTTTTCGGCCCATCAACATCGGGGTCATTCGCCGGCTTTGGCGCCGCCGCTCACGCCTGGTTCGGGGCCGCCGTACTTGGGGGGGAGTGGGGGTGGGAGGGGGGCCGGTTCTTGGCCGACGCCGGGGGCGTAGGCGTTCGGGTCGTAGCCGCCGACGGATTCCTGGCCGGGGAGTTCTTCTTCGCCGCCGCCGGGTTCGTTCGCGGCGCCTTTCTTCAGCTTCGCGCCCCCGGTGCCCGGGGCCGCCGCGGTGTACTGGCCGAAGCCGGGAGACCATTCGACCTGTTCTTCGGGTTCGTCGAATTCCTCGCACTTGACGCCCGCATTGGTGTAGACGGAGTGCCAGATTTCGGCCGGGAAGGTGCCGCCGAAGACGGTGATGCCGTGGACGCTGGTCATCGAGATCGCGTTCGATTCCGGGTAGCCGACCCAGACCGCGGTCGCCAGGTTGGGCTGGTAGCCGGAGAACCAGGCGTCGGTCTCGTTGTCGGTCGTCCCGGTCTTCCCCGCCTGGCCGACGCAGCCGGTGTAGGCGGCGGTGCCGGTGCCTTCGGTGATGTT